>CALBTC010000231.1 GCA_937967805.1 uncultured Anaerolineaceae bacterium | reverse complement strand
TTTACTCGCTTTTGGTGGTCCCTTTTACTTTTTTAATTACCGAATACTCTCAATAATGCTATTTGTGACTACTACTGATGTCCTATTAGCATGGTTGTAGGGTGTTAGTTTTCATTCGCATTCGATTCAAAAAATTATGTGTTTAATAACAAACAACCATTTGAGCTTGCCGGGTTGTTAAGAGGACGCCTGAAACGCGGCGCGGATTTTTTCCATGCGCTGGCGGTTGGCACCGGCATCGCCGTAACCCAGCCGGGAGGCGGAGCGGAAATGGATGAGGCGTTCCGTTTCATCGAAACGGAATTCCACGTCGTCGATGAACCGCCACAGATCGGAGCGGGCTTCGGCGTGAATGTAGGTGGGGGTGTTGGTGATGATGGTGAACTGGGGGTCGGCTTGCAGGATGGCCAGGATGGCGGCGTGGGCGTCGGCCGTTTCCCCTTCATAAGTAATTGGGTCAATACCATGCAACTCGTCGCTGATCTGGGTAGAGACGCAATTGGGACTATCAGGGCAGGGGGCGAGACGGCCGTTTTCCACCCCCAAATTTTCCGGCATCGGGCTGACCTGCTGGACCAGCCAGCGCAGGACAAAAAAGGCAGCCAGCCCACCAAGGGCAAGCAAGATCAATAGTTTAAGCAATTTGGTCATATTCTTCCTTTTGGACTGGGATTTTCCCGGAAACTCTCAATTGAGTATACTGCCTGAAAGACAGTTTCCGGGAAAATGATTACAGTTGTCTAATCCCTTTTCAGCCAGAAGGCAACCAGGAAGGCCAGCAGCGCCACGCCTGCGGAGATGAGAAACGTCTCGGTAAGAACAGAGACAGTGACTTCAGTCAGGCCGGCGGCCAGGGCCTGCTGGTAGGCGGGATCGCTCAATGGCAGCTCGGGCAGGTCGATAAGCTTGCGCAAAATCTCAAAGCGGTGCAGCCCCCACGCTGTGAGGCCAGACAGGCCGACGCTCATCCCCATGAGGCGCAGCACAATTACCAGGCTGGCGGCAATGCCCCGCTGGTCTTCCGGCGCGGCGTTGATGACGGCCGTGCCAATTGGCGCAATCACCAATCCAAAGCCAATCCCCAGCACGACCAAATGACCCGCCATGGTCAGGTATGGTGTATCCACCAGCCAGAGCCAGCCCATCAGCCCCATGCCCGCGGCGCAGAAGAGCAGGCCAACGGCCGTTACCGGCCGGTAGCTCAAACGCTCTGTTAGCTGCCCGCCCACCCAGGCCATGATGGCCATCGCCCCGGTCATGCCGCTGAGCAAGTAGCCGCTGGTGAGAGCGGCCGTTTCCACATCAAACGCCAGCACGTTGATCAGCAGCGGCACGTTCACCATGGCGATGATCAAAATGGCGCCGACCAGGAAATTGATGAGAATGGCCGGGGAGAAGTTGCGGCGGCGGAAGAGGGTGAGGTCGATTAACGGTGGCGGGGTGACGGCGCTCTGCGAGCGCTGGTGACGGGGTGACAAGGTGACAGATTGGGAGTTTTGCTGTTGGTTTTGTTTGCCGAGGTAATATTCGATGGCGAGAAAGAGGAGGAAGGTGATGGCGGCGATGGCGTAGAGCAGGCCGGTGTTGGTTGGCTGGTCGTCTGTTTGCAGCTGGGCGAAGCCGCCGGCGGCCTGCACGTCGCCGCTGTTGAGCAGGGCGATGTTGAGGCTGATGAGGGAAATGGTGAGGACGGCCGTCCCCAACCAATCGATCCGCTCCCGCGTTTTGGGCTGCGGCAGGTCGCGCAGCGCCCACCACGCGGCGGCAATCCCCAGCAGGCTAAGGGGAATGTTAAGGTAAAATTGCCACTGCCAGCTTAAAAAGCGAATGAGCAGCGCGCCGTAAAGTGGCCCCCACACCCAACCGGCCGTATCAATCGCCCCCAGCGCCCCCAGCGCGGAAGCCCGCTTTTCTCGTGGATAGACGTCGCCAATGACGGCCATGGCTACGGGCACCATCGCCCCACCGCCCAGCGCCGTGAATACCCGCCCCACGATGAAGCTGTTCAGGTCCGGAGCAAAGGGCACCCAAATGGAACCGGCCAAAAACAGCACCAGCGAACCGACGTACACGGCGCGCCGTCCCAAAATATCGCTCAAACGGCCGATAAACGGCATCACCACCACGTAAGCGATCAGGTAAGCGTTGACAATCCAGGCGGCCTGGTCCAGCCCGGCGGGCAGGGGAATTTCCAAATCAAAGATGATCTGGCGCAGCATGGTAGAAACAACGGTGAGATCATCGGCGGCGATGAAGACGCCAAAAGCGACTACGGCCAGGATGGTGCGGGGAGCAGGTCGGCGGTGCGACATGATGGGAGCGAAGGCGGTAATTGGGTAATTGGGTAACTGGATAATTCACACCCAATTACTCAATTATTCAATTACAGCTTCTAGAGAAAAAAATCCTTCAGCACGGCGGAAATGTCACTGGTGACGAGATGCCAGGGCGTGTCGGGGTCGTGTCGCACAGTCATATCGCTGCCTTTTATTTGCAGGTAGCGAATGCCATCAATGACGGCCAGTGCCTGGGCCAGGGGGCTGCCTTCTTCAAGCTCTTCTTGGGAATGGTACTGCTCCGCCTGGCCATCATTCAAGCGCAGATTCGTATAGACAGCAAACGTGCCCTCATCGTCGCTCAATTCAGTTTCAATTTCTATGTATTCAGACATAAACGGGATTATAACAATGATAGGCGTGAGGGACAGATGTTTTATTCAGCTGCTGGATCAAACAATGCCAGCGGGCCGCCGCCGACGTTGATGAGGAGCTGGTTGCCGGCAACGGCCGTTACCCACATATCGTTGGCGATGGGTGTGCGCGAACCGCCTTCGAAGATTCGGGTAAGGCTGTTTTGCGATTGATCGAGCCTGTAGAGCGTCAGTTCGCCATCGTTGCCGCTGCCCAGGCTGGCGGCGAGGTATGGTTGGCTGTTGACCAGATGAAGTGTGACGTTGCCCGTCACTTCGCCGGCGTAGGAGCGCTCCCAGAGTAGACGGCCGTTCACATCAAACTGAATCAAGCGGCGGTCGGTGACGTCGGCATGAGCTAGCAGCAAGCCGCCACCAGGCAGAGCCAGTAAATCGCCGCGGCTGATGCTGCCGGTGGGTAGCTGGTAGATCAGGTTGGCGGTGGGTTCACTGCTGCCGAGATCGATCTGGTACAACCCTTGCCGGTTGTAAAGCCACAGCCCATTTTCATGCAGCGCCAGCTTGCCGCTGAGGTCCACAATGGGCTCGGCTTCGTCTGGCCTGATGCGCCAGAGACGGCCGTTATTGCCGTCGGTTGTCAGGTAAAGCGCCACGTTGCCGAGCTGCCAGTCGAGCAGTTGGCTTTCTATGAGTTCGGTCCAGCGTTCGCTGCCTTCGGCGGAAACGGCCGTCATGTTAGCCCGCGTCATGGCCAGCACGCCGCCGTCGGGCAGGGGCAGCAGGTGAACGCCGCTGTTGAGCGGCAGATTGGTTTCCCATTGCAGAATCAGGTCCGGCAGGCTGTAAGCGGCCAGGGTGTCGCTGACGCTGTCGGCCAGGTAGAGCAGGCGGCTGGACTGGTGGATAAGGGCGGCATCGATCCTTTGCCGGCTAAAGTCGATGGGGTTGGAACGGCCGTCTGCCAGGTCGAGCCGTATCAACTGCCCGCCTTCCAACAGAAGGAAGCTGCTGTCGTCGATGGGGCCGATGGGCCGGCTGCCGCTGTTGGCAAACGGCCGTACCCAGTTCACTCCCGGAATTGCCCCAACCCGCGCCGCCCAAATCTGCTGCGACGGCCAGAGCCAGCCCTGCGTGGTGGGGTCCTCCGGCCAGTAGCCGGTGAGGGTCTGGTACGGCGCCTGGGTGCGTACCTCAAAATGGAGATGGGGGAAGCCGCGTGGCTGGCCAATCAGCCCGACGAGCCGGCCGCGCTGCACGCAGGTGCCAGGGGTGAGCAGTACGCTTGTGGGTTCCAGATGGCCATAAAAGGAGAGAACGGTACGGCCGTCGGCAAATGTATGCTGCACGATAACGACGCCCTGATCGCGCCCCCAGCCCAGCGGCTGGGCGTAGGTCACCAGTCCATGCCCGATGCTGTAGACGGGTGTGCCCAGGTTAGACCGGCCAGACGGACCGCCCCAATCTTCCCCGGCATGGAATTTGTCGAACCGGTTGCGGAAAATGCCAAAATCGCCGCCGCTCCGGCTGACCCTGGCGGCATCGGGCGGGTCGATGGGGAAGTCGAACAAATCGACAACGCCGCAAGGCGCGCCGCCGCTGGGAACCGGATCGCTTACCTGGAGGCTGCGAATATCGCCAAAGACGTTGAGGGGAACGGCCGTTGCCGTAGGCGTTGGCGTGGGTGTGGGCGTGTTGGTGGGTGTGGGCGTGTTTGTTGCGCTGGGAACGGGCGTTCGTGTTGGGGTAGCGGAGGGTGTGGCAGTGGGGGCCGGGGTGTTTGCCGCGGTGGGGGTGGCTTCACTGGTTGAATGGGTGCAGGCAGCCAACAGCAAAAAAACGGCGATGGTTAAGCCAACAAAACCCTGCCTGATTGCCAACTGCCTCATCCGGTGAACCTCCATTGCCAAATTTTAACCGTTCTGCAACCGGACGTTACTCCGCCCGGCAAAAACTCACTGATTGTTTAGATTTTGGTTGAGGCAAAACCTCCCGCAGGTTTTATCTAAGGCGAAACTGCTGGACGGAACCTGCGGGAGGTTGTAGCATCGGAACCGTTATGAATTTTGCGCAAATGGTGGGGTTGGTGCGATCCCTGTTGATTTATTACGCGATTCCCTGGCGGCCCCGGCAGATGCGGCGGCTGTACGGCCGTTTCATCCGGCCGGGTGATTTGTGTTTTGACGTGGGGGCGCATGTGGGTAACCGGCTGCGGGTCTGGCGGCAGCTAGGGGCGCGGGTGGTGGCTATCGAGCCGCAGCCGGTATTATTCAATTGGCTGCAAAGGGTTTACGGCCGTTCCCCGCACGTCACGCTGCTCGCGCAGGCCGTTGGCGTCGAACCGGGCGAAGCGACGCTGCACATCAGCCGGCGCACGCCCACGGTTTCTACGCTGTCGCGCGCCTGGATGCAGGCGGTGCAGCAGGATGCCGGCTTTGCCGCGGTGGAGTGGGATACGGCCGTTACCGTGCCCGTTACCACGTTGGATGAATTGATTGGGCGATACGGCCGTCCCGCCTTTTGCAAAATTGACGTGGAGGGGTTTGAACTGGAGGTGCTGCGTGGCCTCTCTACACCGATTCCGGCGATTTCTTTTGAATATATTCCCGCCGCGCTGGACGTGGCGTTGGGTTGTATAAACCGTTTGCAGGAGCTAGGCGACTATCGCTTCAATCACGTTCCGGGCGAATCACACAAGTTGCAAACTGGCCGGTGGTTCACCCCGAACGAAATGCGTCACTTTCTACAGCAGCTCACCCTCCAAGATGGCAGCGGTGATATTTATGCCGTGTATTACTACAACGAATTGGAGTAAACAACGAATGGATTCTTGATTGTTTACAATTCGTTTATTCCAAAAATCCGCTGTCATCTCCAGCCTTGAACCGCTTTTCACCACACGTCAATTTGCTTGAACTGCTCGGCATAAGTCGCGCCGATTCTTTCGCCGATCCGCCCATCAATTTCTTTGAGCCAGTCGAGATTGGTTTCGCCTTCAGGGAACTGGCTTTTGTGGGCCAGGCTGGCGGCGACTTTTTGGGGGTAAACGGCCGTTACATCCACCACCACATCCGGCTCCCGATCTGTACTGAACACAAACACGCGCTCCAGGCAGCCCAGGCCGGCGCCTTGCTCGTTGAGCTGGGCAGGCTGGTATAGGGGCATCTTGGACGGCATGTAGGCGTCCAGCGCCGCCTGGCCCGCTGCCCGGTGGTCCGGGTGAATTTGTCCGGTCCAGAACGGGTCAAACGTAAACAGCGTGTCCGCCTGGGTCAGCCGGTAGAGGCGGGCGATTTCAGCCCGCAGCGCCAGGTCGGGCAGCAGTTCTCCATCGGGACGGCCCAGGTTAAACGTCTGGCGGATGCCCAGCAGTCTGGCGGCATCTTCCGTTTCTTCTACTCGCTTAGCGGCCAGGGCCGGGCGGCTCACGCCGGCATCGCTGGTGCCGATGTCACCCAGGGTGCAGTTGACGGAGAAGGTTACGACGCCACGCTGCGCTAACTGGTAAATTGTGCCGCCGCACATCGTTTCTAAATCATCCGGGTGGGCAGCCACAACAATGAGCCGTTTGGTTTCGGCAAACGCCTCTAAATTTCGTAATTCTTGGGGCATCGTTTTTCCTTTTCTATCTTGCTTTGAGTCAGCTCAATGGTAACGTGACCATGAGGGGATTACAAACGAAATTTGGAGAAAACAAAGAGGCCAGGGATTTAATTCCCTGACCTCTTGTCCCCCACTGCTTTCGCAGTTAAGAGGTGGTTTCAGCTACTCCCGTTCGCCTGGTGAGCAAAGGCGAACCAGGGTTTTTATTGGGTGATCTGGCCGCGGATTTCACCGGCGGGATTGACAACGGTGTGTACGTTCACGTACAGGCCGCCGCTTTCCAGCAGATCAACCAGGCCTTCCATGTCACCGGCCAGCGGACCGATCAGGTCAGCCTCGGTGATGATACCTTCGGCCAGCAGGCCGTTGAATTCACCTGCCGGATCGCCGGAGAAGAGGAAGGCAACAACGTCACCATCTTCGCCGGGCTGGCCAACGTGAATATGTGCGGCCGTTACGTCATCGATGTTGCGCACGTGCAGCCGGTAATACAGTTTCTGTACTGCTACGCGGCTGTCCGTTTCTGCGTCATATTCCTCACGGGTGACCAGCTTGAACGTAGCGACGCCCTCGGGTAGTTCGTCTTCGGCGCTAACGTCGTGATCATCTTCGCTTGCATCATCAAGCACCGGCGCTATCGTTTCATTCTCGGGGCTTAGATGGGCGGAAAAGATTACGGCCGTTGGCGTCGAGGTCTCGTCATCTGAGTCGTCCATATCGCCATCACCATTATCGTCGGTGTCACCTTCGTCATCATGATCATGGTCACGGTCTTCATGGTCACGGTTATCACGGTCATGATTGTGGTCACGATCGTGGGCAGCGGGGCGGTCATGGGCACCATCCCGGTGCGGATTGCGGGAGCGGGCTTCAGCCACGCTCGCGCTTGAGGCGAAAATCAGGGCCATTACCAGAATCAGGAACGGCACGATCTTTTTCAGAATTGTTTGTTTACTCTTCATTTTTACTTTACTCCTTCGTTACATTACTTTGAACTTTTTGCTATTTTGCTCCATTTTTCTACACGTTTACAGCATCGCATCACCTCCTTAAAGAAGATTTGTTTGCTTTTTCTTGATTTGCTACAAAAGGACAGAAGTGTGAGGTCCCTATCTCTTTTTCCTCGGTGCTCTCTGTGGCCTGGTCATTAAGCAGAGCGTCTGCGGCGGCCAGATAAGAGGCCCAAGATGGCGCTAAAGAGGGCGGAGCCGATGATGGACCACAGCACAGGGAAGGTTTCGCCGTCAATGGTGATGGGGAAAACTTCCGGCAGGCCCAACTGTTGGCCCAACCACATGCCCAACACGGCACCGATAAAGCCAACGACGGCCGCAACCAGGCAGCCTCCGCGAGAATATCCGGCAATGGCCTGGCCCAGGCTGCCGCAAATAGCAGCAATAATTACGAGTATGATAAATCCTGTTAATGTCATTGATTAACTCCTTACTAACCTTTATTGGGACAGTGACCTCGTGCATCCGAGGCCTGCGTATCGCCCCGCTTTGAATCTGCCCGACACGATAGCAGAAATGGCCGGCGCTTTTGATGTATCCAGATACAAGCTCGGGATACATCATTTCGGCATCTGGTCTATTTCAGGAGGAAAATGAGGCGATTGGGCAACCATTTGGGCCAAAATGAGTTGCGATTAAATGGGGGATAAATGGGTGGTAAGCTGAGACTGAACGCAGGCTAAATTTTAGGGCGAAAAGATACACGGCCGTTTATACATGCAGGTCGTTTATATGTACCTGGATATATCTTGGGCTGCCGTCGGGTAGTGTTACAGATTTGTTTGAGACGGCCGTTCCCAACCAAAAAATCCAATAGCTGAAGAAGAAGATTTGACATAACAAAAGCACCCACGCTGTTTTTGTAGATAACGGCGTGGGTGCCAGGCTAATAAAACTGCAAAAACTGGATTAAACGGCCATTCCCACCCCTACGCTCTTTTCATACCAGCCTAAAATGGGCATCTTTTGCCGCTGCACCACGCTGCCGCCAATATCTCGACGATACTGCGCCCCGGCAAAGTGGATTTGCTCTACGCCACGATAGGCTCGTTTGAGGGCGCAGGGCAGGCTATGAGCCGTCGCCGTCACGGCAATGACCCGGCCGCGCGAGGTGATGAGACGGCCGTTTTCACAAGCCGTGCCGTGATGAAACAGGTTCACACCGGGCAGAGCGCGGGCCAGGCGGGTGCCGCTGATAGGCAGACCGACGGGGAACGTTTCGGCCGGATAGCGGGGTGAGGCCAGCATCACTGCTGCGGCGGCACCGTCCCGAATTTGCACGTGCGCCGGGCTGAGCGTGCCGTCGATGCAAGCCAGCATCGCTTCGACTAGATCGGATTCCAGTAGAGCCATCAGCACCAGGGTTTCCGGATTGCCAAAGCGGCAGTTGAATTCCAGCACCTGCGTGCCGTGTTCGGTGAGCATCAGCCCGGCAAACAGCACGCCGACGTACGGATTGCCCTCGGCGGCCATGCCGACAATCGTGGGCTGGATGATGTTGGCCATCACCTGCGCCACAAAGTTGGGTGGCAGGTCTGGCGCGGGAGCAAAAGCCCCCATGCCGCCGGTGTTGGGGCCGTTGTCGCCATCAAAAATGCGCTTGTGGTCGCGCACAGGGAAGAGGGGCACGGCCGTCTTCCCATCGCTCAAAGCAAACATAGAAATTTCCGGTCCGCTCAGCCGCTCTTCGATAATGACCGTTTGCGCCGCTGCCTCACCCAGCAGTTTGTCCACCATGTAGCTGTGCAGTGCCGCCCGCGCCTGTGCTTTCGTGTCGCAGACGGTTACGCCCAGCCCCATCTTGCCCAGCCCGCTGATCTTGACGACAACACGGCCGTTTGCCAATGAATCTAAATAAGCCAGCGCCTCGTCGTAGCTGTGCAAGGTGGCAAAGGCCGGCGTGGCAATGTTGTGCCGCTGCATGAATCCTTTGGCAAACGCTTTGGAATATTCCAGCCGTGCCGCCGCCTGTCGTGGGCCAAAAATGGCCAGCCCCGCCGCCTGGAAGGCATCCACCACGCCCAGCGCCAGCGGATCGTTGGTGCCCACCACGGTCAGGTCGATTTTGTTCTGTTGGGCGAAGGCGACCAGTCCAGGCACGTCTTCATCGCTGATGGGCACGTTGCGGCCGATTTCGGCCGTGCCGGCGTTTCCGGGGGCCACAAAAACGCGGCCCACACGCGGCGATTGGGCAATCTTCCAGGCCAGGGCATGTTCCCGCGCGCCATAACCCAAAACGAACACTTTCAGCTTCTTGCTTTGCATCTCTCTGCTCCTTGAATTGGTGGCTAGATGTTAGCGGCTAGTGAATTGTGTTGGAAACCAGCCACTAACCACCAGCGACCAGCCGCTAACCAACTACTCTCCTATGCGGTTGAATGAATCAATTGGTGAAATGAACGGAGTTGTTCCGTGACGCTTTAGTTTACCGTTTACCCCAGGTAAACTATGTCACCCAAACGGGTACATGTGCGGGTGAAAATGGGTGGTGATCACTATTCGGTATGCGGTAATCAGTAAACAGTGATACCGATTACGGTTCACCGATTACCGATAACGGATATTGATCTGGCTAATCCAACAAATGCAGATCGCGGGCGCGGGCGACGGCCTGGGTGCGGTTGTTGACGTCCAGCTTGGCGTAGAGCCGCCGGGTGTGGGCTTTAATCGTATTGAGGGAAAGCACCATCTCGTTAGCGATTTCCCGGTTAGTGCGGCCGGCGGCCAGATGGTGCAGAACGTCCAGCTCGCGCGGGCTGAGGGGCTGGATTTCAGTGTCGGGTGCCTCGGTTTCCGGATCGCAATGGGTCAGCAACATACGGGCATATGCTTCTGTAACCGGATTGTTGGCTGCTAGATGGAGCAGGCGCTGCAGGGCGGGGTCCGCGACATCGAGGAAGAGGCGCACGTAGCCGCCCGGTTCGGCCTGGGTGAGCGTTTGCTGAAAGGTGGGAACGGCCGTTTCCATCGCCCCCATCTTGGCCTGCACCAACGCTTGTAAAAGCGAAACGCGCAGCCAGAAGCTTTTGCTCTGCCGCGCCTCGGCAAAGTCGCCGAGCACCTCCAGCACGGGCCGCACCGCCTCATAATCCCGGTTGGCAATATGGAATTTCGCCAGCAGCAGGTATGCGCCGGGCAGATCGCGAATCTTTTCCGCCTCGTCGCCGATGGCGATGCCCAGACCGTCGGCCCATTGGCGCACCAAGCGCATGTCGCCGCGCTGTAATGCCAGCTCAGCACGGAAGCTGGAGATGGTAGGGGATTGCAACTGCTGCTCCAAAGCGACGACCAACGATTCGGCGGCGGGCCAATCGTCCAGGGTGAGCAGCAGTTGGGCCAGTGACTCCCGGCTGTAGATGAGCATCTTGTGGTCGCCACTGCGCTCGGCGCAGGCCAGGGCGTGGCGCAGATGCGTTTCTGCTTCCCCCAGCCGGTTCCATTCGTAAAGCAGCTTGCCCAGGCCCAAATGCATAAAGCCGACGGCAGCGGATGGCGTAGCCGCATGATTGGTGGTGGCTGTGGCCAGCCCGCGTTCGTAAATGGCAAACGCTTCTTTAAGCTGTGCCTGCCGCTCGTAAGTCTGGCCCCAATAAAAGGTGGCAAACATGACGGCCCACAGGCCGGGGTCGTGGGTTCTGTTTTGCGCCGCTTCGGCAAAGGCATCGCGGGCGGCGTCCAGCTCGGCCCGCTGCAAATGGGAGAAGCCCAAATTGATAGCTACTTCGCTGCGCAGCATATGCTGGTCTTCCGGCAGTTTGGCCAACGCCTTTTCCGAGAAGCGAATGTTGATTTCCGTGTCGCCGGTGATCATCGCCAGGCGCGCCCGCAGCGCCGACCATTCGCCCCACAGCAGCGGCGTGTCCAGCTGCTCGCTCACTGCTTCCAGCAGCCGTTTGGCCCGGCTAAATTCGCCGGTGCGAATAAGCGACCAGATGTAGAACAGCGTCAGGCGGGGGCGGGCGGTTTGCCGCTCCTCGGGCAGCGCCTCAACCCATTGGCGTAGGGTGATGCCTTCGCCAAACATTAGCACGTCGCGGGCCACCGTTTCCATCAGGGTGGCGGCCAGATCGTAATCGGCAGCGGCCAGCGCATGATCCACGGCGACGAGCGACTGGCCGTTTTCATGGTACCAGCAGGCGGCTTGCCGGTGCAGCCGGCGAATCTGGGCTGGAGATTTTTGCTGCTGGAGACGGCCGTTTAAAAAGTCACCAAACAGATGATGGTAACGGTACCAACGCCGCGCCGCGTCCAGCGGCACCAAAAAGAGGTTGGCCGCTTCGATTTGCTCCAAAAGCTGCTGGCAAGGCTGGTTCGTTAGCGCCTCGCACAAACTGGCGTTGAACTGGGTGAGAACGGCCGTTTGCAGCAAAAATTCCTGAATCTCGGCCGGCTGGCGGCTGAGCACCTGGTCTGCCAGGTAATCGACCAGATAGCGCTGGCTGCCGGAAAATGCTTCGGGCAAGGAAACTGATTCTTGCAAGGCGAGGGCGATAAGTTGAAGACCAGTGACCCAGCCTTCCACTTGCTCGTCGAGCTGTTTGATCTGGCTGCTGCTGAGTTTTAGGCCCATCGTTTGCTGCAAAAATTGGGCGGCTTCATCGGGGGTGAAGCGCAGGTCGCGACTGCCGATCCAGTTGAGGGCGTTCTGGGCGCGCAGCAGGGCCAGCGGCAGGGGCGGCTCGCTGCGGCTGGTGATGATGAGGTGCAGCTGCACCGGCATGTTTTGCAAAATGAAGGTGACGGCCTCATGCAC
>CALBTC010000230.1 GCA_937967805.1 uncultured Anaerolineaceae bacterium | reverse complement strand
AACCTTTTTGGCGTACCGTTTTGTGCGAAGCGCACATCGGGGGACTGCCTTTAGTAACCGGCCGACCCCATGGGCTCTCAATACCCTGGTCACCGTCGATTCTGAAATCTTGATTCCATGGTAGCGCTCCAGATAATACATTATCCGCAAGGTGCCGAGTTGAAATTCTTGTGTGATTTCTAATATTTTCTCAACAACTTCAGGAGGTGCCTTTCGCGAAAGGCACTTTGCAATAGGCTTATTCCGATATAATCCTGCCCGCCCTTCTCGGTCGTATTTCTTTTTCCAACGGTAAAATGATGAACGAGCGACGTTGAATTCTTTGCAGGCCTTTGTAACCCCTAGGTGATTTGCGTATTCAAGTACGGTAAGCTTGAATCTCAGCCTCAGTGCTTCCCTTGCTTCGTTCTGCATACAAACCTCCTATTGGTCACTTAGATGCTACTATAAAGTGTCCTGGAGGGTATGACGTATTACAGTCCGTGAAAATGGCGGCGCCGGGACCAGCATGGTGTTCCCCAAAAATTAAGTAATTTCACCTAATCCCTGATAGGCTGTCTGGCGCTATCCACAACATCCCAAAATCTTTACAGTAGAAGCATGACTGCCCAATCCGAACCTGCGCCTAAAACACGCCTGGCGTTTCTGAGCACCATTGGCAATCTGCATACAACGACGTTGCAGTACGACCTGGCCTGCCTGCGTGCCCTTATCGCCCAAATAGCACCGGACCTGCTCTGTGCCGAGGTTAGCCGAACTGCCTGGGAGAGAAACTCCCTGTCAGGCGTTTCCCTGGAAGTGCGCGAAGCGTTAATTCCTGTTGTCATGGCCAGCGATATCGTGCTGATCCCTGTGGCCCCAGAGCGGACACGTAATGCCAGGCTGCTGCCGGAGTGGCGACGGTCCCTGGTGCGCACCTTTGACCGCGTGCTGCAATGGGGCCAACGGCAGGCAAACGGGCCGGAAGGTATTCACAGCCTCACCTTTGAAACATTTTGCCACAGCGTTTGTGCTCTGACGGAGATGAGTTGGACAGGATATGAGCGAAAAGCCTGGAAAGAAGAGAACGAGGCGCTGGCAGCAAACATTCTCCAGGCCGTGCGCCGTGATCCTGGCTGCCGGGTGCTTGCCGTTGTGCAATGCCAGCGGGTGCATACCCTGGAGCCGATCTTGAAACGCCACCAGGATTTGATCGAACTGGTCCGTTATAAGGATTTGTAGTAATGAAACTTGAAGCAGAATTCATTGCCAGAGCACCTGCGCCACAGGTATTTAATGCCTTTCACCAATACAAAATCAACCGCGATCCAGCACGTTTCTTTCCCGGAAAGTTGATCCAGTGGGAGTTCAATGTGCTAACAGAGCATGCGCTTGGCCTTGGCGCACAATACGAATGGAAGATACGACTCCTGGGCATTCCGGTGCTGGCATTTCAGGAACAGGTCGTCGCCTGGGAAGAAGGCAAGCAGGTGGCCTACAGGGCTATTGCAGGCTGGCAAATGGATTTCTGTATCGATTTGAAACCAATCAATGCAGAAACAGTATTAAACGTGACAACCGACCTGGCCTTGCCGGGATTCCAGGCACTCAATCGCCTCCTTCGCCCGCTTTACAACTGGGGTTTAGCACAGGTGTGCCGCCGCGGGCTGCACAAAGAGGGAATTAGAACGCAGCGATTAATGAGCTTCAAGGATTTGACAAGATGAACGAAATTATGATTACAGCGACCGGATTGGCCCGCAGTTACGGCCGTGGTGCCAGAAAAGTAGAAGCCGTGCGGGAACTGGACCTGCAAGTCCCCCGTGGTGAAATCTTTGGTCTGGTTGGCCCAGACGGGGCCGGCAAAACAACCACAATCCAGATGCTTTGCGGCATTCTAACGCCCTCTGCCGGCGCGGCAACCGTGGCCGGGATCAATGTGGTCAGCAACAGCGAACAATTGGGGGGCAAAATTGGCTACATGTCGGAAGGATTCACACTATACGGCAACCTCTCCGTCGAAGAAAACCTGGATTTTTTCGCTGATTTGTACAAAGTACCGGTAGACACGGCCACCGAACGAAAACAGAGGCTGCTGCGCTTTGCCCGGCTGGAACCGGCGCGCCACCGCCGGGCCGAACATCTTTCCG
Organism: uncultured Anaerolineaceae bacterium; assembly: GCA_937967805.1. The sequence goes on along the minus strand of CALBTC010000230.1, from coordinate 810 downwards.
GGGGGATGAAGAAGAAGCTGGCCCTGGCCTGCACCCTCATTTACCAGCCGCAGGTGCTCTTCCTGGATGAACCGACCACAGGCGTCGATCCTGTATCGCGCCAGGAGTTTTGGAAGATTTTGTATGAATTCCTGGCCGAGGGCATCACGATATTTGTCACCACCCCCTACATGGATGAAGCCGAACGCTGCCACCAGGTTGCCTTGATGCGCCAAGGACGGCTAATTGCCTGCGACACCCCTGCTGTTCTTAAACAGAGATTAGAGGGCACGGCCGTTGACCTGATTGCCCACCCCCAGACCCGCGCCATGACATACCTTCGGCAAGCAGCGATGGTAAGCCAGGTGCAGGCATTTGGCGAGCGGCTGCACCTTTTGCTTAGTGATGGCCAAAACCCGGAGGAGACATTTTTGCCCCAACTGGCAAACGCCGGCATCCAGGTGGCCGAATGGCAAACGGCCGCACCCACCCTGGAAGATGTGTTCATTGCCGCAATTGAAGCGCAGCGAGCTGGTGAAGATATACCCAGACGGCCCATATCTCAACTACCGGAAAATGGCCAGGAACCCCACCTCCAGCCGGATGACGAAGTCGCTGTCTACGCTGAGAATCTGACAAAGCGATTTGGTGAATTTACGGCCGTCGATCAGGTCAGTTTTCAGGTAAAGCGGGGGGAAATCTTCGGATTTCTGGGTCCTAATGGCTCCGGCAAAACAACCACGATTCGCATGTTATGTGGCCTTGTGCCGCCCACGTCGGGCAACGGCCGTGTGGCCGGGTTTGACATAGCACGGCAGCGTGTGAGTATTC
>CALBTC010000229.1 GCA_937967805.1 uncultured Anaerolineaceae bacterium | reverse complement strand
CCGGGTTCCGCATCCGTGCCAAGTTGAGCCACAGACGGCCGTCTGTAATCCAACGAATAGATCATGCGCTCCTTGGGCCGCCGCCGGCCATAATCCAAAGCAATGCCCAGGCGAGATTCGGAAACAAAAGCGGCCGTGTTGCTCATTTGGAACTGCTCTTCCTCCAGGTAAAACGACAGGCCTGGCTCGTCCAACAGGTAAGGATGTTCTGTTTCTTCAAGCTTTTCCATGCGTTCACGAGGCAGCAGGGGAAAAAGAGGCGCGTCGTCAGGCCACTCCGTCCATTGATGTGATACTTTTTCTGGTCGCAGCACGTCCCATTTTTCTCTATCAGGCGTATTATCATAGAGGTAGCTGTCTAACGGCCGTTGCGCCAGCAGCTCAGCCTTTTGTTTATCCGGCAGCCACTGTCCCAGAAAGGGGCCTGTCATAGAAAACTTGCCTACCTCTGCTGCTCTGGTTTCCACGCCATTTTTCTCCTGGCGCGGATAACCTATCTGCTCTCCCATCTTGATGGCAGCTTCGCTCTCCTGTGCATGGAACTCACGCCAGTCCACGGGATCGTGCCCCAGGATGAGCGCTCTTAGTGCGCCCTGCACGGTAAACGGTGTTGGCGGGAACATCGTCCCCACCGTGTGTCCTTGCCCGGCAACAAAGGGACGGCCGTCTCTAAAAACCCATACGTCGGTTGGCTGAATAAAAACCCAGCTCATGTGTCACCTCCTCGTTTGGCCAAAAAGGTCACCAGCAGCAGCCAGCGCCCTAAATCATAGGCACGCTCAGAACTTGCCTGGGCAACCTCGGCCAACTCATCGGTAAATGCAGCCATTTTTGTCTGCGCAGCGGGGGTCCTGCGCTTTTGCTCATCCCAGTGCCGCCGCAGCAAACGGCCGATTTCTAGCCGCAGCGCCGCAGGTGGAACCTCGCTTAGCGCCGCAGCGTTTGCCGCCACTTCGTAAGCAAACTTAGCAGCCAGCTCGTTTTGCACCATGCTCTGCCGCACCTTTTCCATCACGTCGGCAACCGGCAATGGCGTGCCGGTGCCTACCATCCATTTACTACCCATTTCATGCGGCTCGCCGGAGCGGCGCAAAAGTTTAACGGCAATGGCGTTACGGCCGTATTTTTTCTTGCTCTTGGCCGCTTTCTCCATGGTGGTGGCCTGGCGCACGGCCGTTTGCAGCGGCGCCTGGTGGTGCACAAAAACCAGCCCGGTGCTGGCGTGCAGCTCCCCCCAGCCCTCTGGTGAATCATCCGACAATTTTTCGACAAACCGCCGGCGCAGGGTTTCCGCTACAGGCAGGGCGTGCGAAACGGGCAACAACGCCAGCGCATCATCGCCGCCGGCATACACCAGGGCACCCGGCGCATCTTCTTCCACGATGGCGGGCACGTCGTTTTGGGCAAACCGGGCCAAACGGCCGCTAAACTCCCGGTGTTTGGCCGCGCTGCCAATCTTGTTGGAAAGCGTCTTGCCCATATCGTCCCCGTCCATTTTCAGCACGGCATAGTAAGGTGAGGGCGGAACGATAGGCGGCTCGGTTTTTTGGCAAGCGGTGTAAAGCGCCCGTAAAGCCTTAGCAGCTCCAGATAACTTTTGCAACTTCTTCTTTTGCTTATCCGTTAATCGATCCTTTTCTTCCTCACCCCATGCTTCTAAAATGCGTGATTCCGTGTAAAAGTCGGGGTAAAGATAGTCGCCATCGTATTTCAGGAAACGTTCAGCACCGTTACCGGCTGCCATTTGCGCTGCGCTGCGCAGGCAGGCAATGGGCTCCGGCGTGTTGAAGGTGGGCAGCTCGAGCTTGTCGGCCGCATCCATCCACGCCGCTACCTCGTTTTGCACGGCTGACCAATTTTGCAGCAGCGCCAGGCGAAAGTCGGCGGCGGCAATGCTGCTGGTGGAGGGAAAGCGGCGCTTTTCGTCTTGCAATATGGTATGTGCATCGGCAAAACGCTTCACGATGCTGACGCTGCACAACTGCTCTCCGCGGCGAACGGCCGTTTCCGATATGTTGCCCGCTTTCTTTACTTGAGTCCGCACGGCCTGCCAAAAATTCCGCATCGCTTCACGGCTTAGCTTTGGGTCTGGCAGCGCCGCCATCACGCCGGACAGCGTACACTTTTCTCCCTCCTCCACGCGCGGCGAAATGGGGCGCAGCCGCTTGCGTGCATCCAGCATTTCACTGGCGGTCTGGTAGCCGGCAGGATAATTGGCTTGTGCCGGCCAGGTGATCCAATATCGTTCCAGCCAGCCTTTATTTTGCGTTTGCCACAACTGATCCCAGCCATCATATTTTTCATCTTTGGGAACATAGGAAGAAAATCGTCCTTTCACGCCCTGCTCAATTCGCCGCCACGCTTCTTGCACTGCGTTTTCCATCAGAGCGCCCAATTCCTTGCCATCAGTAGTGGAAGGTACTTCCAAAACGGCACGATTAGGCACGCTTTTAGGCCACTCTCCGGCAGCATTCGGTAAAGGGAAGATGGGGGTTGCGCCCGCTTCTTCAGCTTTTTTTAAGGCATCTACCATCAGCAGCGAGAGCAGCCGGCTGCCGGCCCACAAATCATGGGTGCGGCGGGCTGTGGCGATAAAATCTTGCACCGGCCCAATGGCAAAGAGTAAAAATGCCTGGTTGTTTTCAGCCATGATCCACCTCCGGCAGTTGTCCCCAAACCAATTGGCCTTCTGTTTGCTGCTGCACGGCCGTTAGCAGCCGGTTCACTTTCGCCCAATTGCTATCGGTATCGTGCTGGCGCGTGCTCCCGGAGTAAAACGTGGTGAAGACCCAGCGATATCCTTCGGCCGTTTGGCTGATGTGCCAGTGAAAGGGCGAGGCGCGACGGCCGTTTCTATCGGCATAGCCGTAAGCCACATCATCCCGCCACGGCCCGGCGCGCAGAAAGTCGCGCCAGAAGGGGATCATCGCCTGCTCAAAGTCAGGTGCCTGGGCATCTACTCCTTGGGCATGGGTTGGTTCACACACCAGCACCGCAGCATTCGGCTTTGCCAGGATGGGGTAGTCTGGCTTTTCCTCGGCAGAAGTGGCGGGCACCGCCTCATCGAGCCAGGTCAAAATCCGGCCTAGATAATTGGGCAGCGATTCGCCCGGCCCGGCCGTAAACAGCGCCAGACGGTCCGGCGACACCATTTCTTCGGGCGCTGTGGCCCGCAGGCAGCGCAGGCTGCCGTAGCCGCGCCGGGTGCGCTTGCCCAGCCCGCCCAGGTTGAGCCACAGCAGCAAGGCGGCCAACAGATCGTCGGAAATCGCCTTCAAGCCGGGGCGCGGGGTAACGGCGAGCTGAAACGCCTGCTTTTCGGCAAAGGCGGTCATCGGCACCTTGCTCTTGTTTTGCCGGTGGGGCAGCAGGTAGCGATCGGCCGTTTCCAGCGGATGCCCTTCGGTGACCTGAAAACGCACCAGGGAAGAGGCGCCGGTATGGCCCATGAGGTTGTTTTCGGCCTCTTTGAGGGCGGCTATGTTATTCCCCACGCGCCGCCCCAGCACCGCCCGCAGCCAGTAGCGCACCTGCCCCCGAATAGAGGGCACACGCACCACGTCGGCCAGCGTCCGGGCGTCGCTGCCGCCCAGAAAAATGGGGGTTGTTATTTCCAAAAGTAGCTTCATAAATTTTCTCCTTTTTGTGTCTATGCACTTTGTCACACAACTATTCTTCACCTGTCATTCCCGCCCCACGCCTTCGCGAGGGCAGGTCGGCGGGAATCCAAAAGCTGGCGTAAATTGTTTGTTGACCATTGTCCTAAGTCAGGTGATCATCACCTGATTTCACAAAATAAATCGTAACTATACAGACTCTCTTGCTGTGGCCGGCGTCTCGCCGCGCCACCCGGCCGGCTCGGTCTGGAGGCCGGCCGGAGCATCTGTACAGTTACAGTAAAACCTGTCACAATCTTTCATTGCGCTGCTGAAAGTAGGCACCAAATTCAGCGGCGAGAAAGGTGCGCATGTTTTCGTTTTCGGGGCGGGAAACGGCCGTCACCCCCTCCGAAATCGACACCAGGTACGTTTCATAAATGGTGGTTAATTTGTTGGCCACCGTTTTGGCCGCCAAACTTTTTTTTAGCCGGCTGCCAATCTCCTCGTTGTTTAACCCCTGAGCCACACCCACCAAAATCTGGTACTCGTCAAAATCCAGCGTGCGCAGGAACTTTTCTTTGCGCTGCAAATCCATCAGGTGCAGGTAATTTTCCTGCGCCTGCAAAATGTCGTACGGGTCGTTGCTGGCAATCAGCATCCCCAGGGCAGGATGCAGCGAGGTGACGGAAACATAAGGAATGGCCACCAGCCGGCTCTGCTCTGCCTCGTCGTGCATGGCGCGGCTGTTCATAAATTCGTAGCGGGACATGACGTGCCACAGCTTGTCGCCCGGGGCAAACAACATCTGCGCCGCCGACATGGCAAACACCGACATGCTCTTGCGCCCGCCCGCCAGGTTAAAATGAATGATGGCCCGCTGCGCTTTGTATCGCTTAACCGTGCGGAAAATGGTGCGGAACGCCGCCTGGGAATTTTCTTCTGTCTCCACGTCTTTGACCGGGTGATAGGTCGCCAGCTCGCCCGGCTCCTGTACCTCCCGCTGGATCAACACCCGGCGATAGCGAAATTGGTAGTAGCGGTCCCCCACGCGGTAATCAACCCGCCACACCTTCTCCCCGGCGGTTTCTTCCAAAAGCCTGGCATTTTCAAACTCGGCGTCTAGCTGCTGCACCGATTCGTGCATCGTGCTGAATTTCATCTGGGGCAGGTTTGCGTCCGGCGTGGCGTCAGTGTGAATCACACACACTTCCACAAACGGATACTGCGGTAGCAGCCGATCCAAGGCAATGGTGACCACCTGGGGCGCGTTTCCCAGCGTGGCGATGTAGACGTACGGCCGTTTCCCAACTGTTTTCATTGCGTTCCCTACCTTCCCCCCGCCTAATTTAAGAAGGTATCAAATTGATCCAGGAACTTGTTCCCCAAATACGGGAAAGCCTTCTTTTTTGCGCCTCCTACGCTGGAACCAACTGATTTTTTTATTGGATTGGTTGGTGCTGAAGTCGCCAACCCCAGCCGTAATGGAGGTTCACCATGTTTTACCGTTCTTTGAAGTCTCGTATTCATCAAGCAGTTATTTTGATCGGCTTACTGCTGCTTCTGGCAACGACGCTGATCGGACCCAGCCCAACCACTGCAACTAGCATCGCCGGCGATCCGACGCCAACCCCACCCACCACAACTGGCTGGGATGATCCCGTCGGCGGCTAACTTATTAGATTTTTTATCAGCAGATTGCGCAGATTTAGCAGATAAAATCCTTTCAATCTGCGCAATCTTTGATTGTCTTCCTGCTTTGACAATGCTGGAATTCATTCACCACCGTGGCCGAGGAATGAATTCCCCGGCTAAAAAGTTAAGTACGCTCAAGCGCACTGGAAGCAACTATGCTCCTGCAATCTGCTTGAGCAGATTTTCATACATAGACGCCGAATTCATTCGGTGGCGTCCTTGTCTTCGTTTTCCAAAACCTCGCCGGGCAGCTCTTTTAGCCACCACCACACCTCGTTGGCTTTTTGGTGCCCCTTACGCAGCAAGATTTCCCGGCTTGCTTTGCCCAACCGGACCGCCTCAGACACGTTGCCCCGTCTGGCCGCCACCTGCGCCAGGCCAAACAGGCTCAGCGGCAGCACGCGGGTCAGGTTGCCCGTCTGGGCGATCTGGCGTGCTTCTTCGTAAAACGTTTCGGCCTCCGTATACAAATCCTGGGCCAGGTAACAGTCGCCCGCCTGGTTGAGAATCATGCCGTGGTCTTCAGGGAAGTTGAGCGTTTGCACCAATGCCAACGCCTCCCGGTAATGGCCGTTGGCCTCCCGATGCTGCCCGCGCAAAACGGCCGCACGCCCCAAGTTCGCCTGCTGCCGGTAAATCTGAATGGGCAGGTTGTTCTTCTCCGCCAGTTGCAGGCCAGAGCGAAAGTGCGCCGCTGCCTCTGCGTAGTTGCCCAAATGGCAGGCCACCGAACCCAAATTGCCCAACATGCGGCTGCGCAGCTCGGGGTCGTTTTGCCCTTCGGCCAGCTGCAATCCTTCCTCAAAATGGGCTTTGGCCGTGGCAAAATCCCCCCTGGCTTCCAACTGGTTGCCCAAATTTTGCAGCAGAATAATGGTCAACGGCCGATTTTCCGTGGAACGCGCCAGGGGTAAGGCTTCTTCATAAAGTTCAATCGCCGTGGGCAAATCGCCAGTCGAGGCAGCAATCAAACCCAGGTTAGCCAGCAGGCTGGCAATCAGCTCGGCGGCTTCATGTGAGCGAGCAATGGCCAGCGCTTCTTCATACAGTGCGGTGGCATCGTCGAACTGGCTGCGCCGGTAGGCCAATGCGCCTAACTTCAACAGGATTTCGGCCGTTTGCACACCGTCATCTTCTGCTTTGGCCAGGGCCAATGCTTCCTGGTAGTAAGATTCTGCTTCTTCTGGATGACCTTGTTTCATTTTTGTGTATCCCAAGTTTTGCCAGATTTGCACAAGCCAGGCCGGATTCTGCAACTTGCGGGTCAATCGTTCTGCCAGTTTTAGTAAATCGGCCGCTTCGGCCAGGTCTCCTTTGTGTTGCAGGTAGGGGTAAAAAGCAATGATGCCGGGAATAACGGCCGTATCCAACTCTTCCTCTGCACCCACGTAAAAAGCGTCGACGATGTTTTGCTGCTCGGGCTCAAGCATCGCCTGGTCATCGGCCTGGTTTTGTGCCAGATGGATAAAGTAGCGGGCGTAACGCGGGCGCAATCCGGCGGGTTGGGGCTGTTCTCGACTAAAGTCGCGTAGGAGAGGATGTAGTTGGTAACGGCCGTTCCGCACCACCTGAACCAACGAGACGGCAAACAGCCGCCGCAGCCCATCTTCTGCCTCAAGTAATGTTTGCTGGGAAATTGCGGCTACCGCTTCGGCGGCAAACGTCTCGCCGGCAAAAACCCCCAGCGATGCAAAGAGCGCCTGGTCGGCCGTGGTTAGCATCTGGTAGCTGAGTAAAAAAGAGCGCCGCACCTGCTGGTCGCCGCGCGCCAATAAGTTGAGCCGCTGCCCGGCATCTTGTAACCGGCTGAGCATCTGCTGCGGCGTCCAGCCCGGCTCGTGCTTCAGCCGGCCGGCTACAATGTGGATGGCCAGCGGCAGATGCCCCAGCAAATCGGCGATCTGGCCAAACGTTTCCTGCTGCGCGGCCACCGGTTTCGTCCCTAAAACCTCGGCAAAAAGCGCAGCGCTTTCGCCTTTTTCCGGTCGAAATGGCGGCACTTGTAAGCGGATGGCATCATCAGAAACGGCCAAATCCTGGCGGCGGGTGGTGATGAGTACGGCACAATGTCCATCTGGTGGGAGCAGCGGCCGTATCTGGCCATCATCCATCACGTTATCCAAAATGAGCAGGACATGTTTGTCAGCCAGCAGCTCGCGCACCTGGCTGCTGCGGCTGCCCACGTCCGGGTATTGGCTCACATCGACGTTGAATGAATTGGCTATGCTGCCCAAAGCCGAGAGCGAATCCGTCTGCTCCAAATCCAGCCACAGCACGCCATCGGGGAACTGCCGGCGCAGGGCATAGCCAATGAAAATGGCCAGGCTGGATTTACCCAGCCCGGCCATCCCCAACTGACAACAAACGCGACGTTTGCTATGGCTGCTCAGAGCCCGCTTCAGGTTAGCTACCAAATCCTCGCGCCCAACAAATGGGCCAAGCTGCGGTGGCACCTGAAACGGCGGCTCTGCCTCTGGCACCGCCGGCCGATGCCACACGCCTAGCAATGCGTCGGCTTCCGGCTGGTTAACCAGATCGGCCAGCGCCGTGAGAGAGGGATGTCCCGCTGTCTGCAACAAATGGGTGGTTTGCTCATCAGACAGATTCAGGACAGCAGCCAGTTTCAACAGATCTTGCCAACTGCGCGGCCGCTTCACCTCGCCGCGCAGCCAGCGGCTGATGCTGTTATGAGGTACCCTGGCCGCCGCGCCAAAGCGCCGGGCCGTTTCGGCCTCTAGCTGCCGCACGTGACGGCCGTCCTGTTGAATCAAGCTGGCCAGTAAGTCGGCAAATGTTTGGCTGGAGGGCATCTGGGACCTCAGTTGTGATGTAGTGTAATGGACGCAAAAGAAATGTGTGGCACATTTTGTGCCGGTTCTGGAACAGTAGTATAGATCGGAATGGGGGAAAGGGGAAATGCGTGGGGAACGGCCGTTTCCTCTGCACCGCCCTCTACCCCAATCCCTTCATCGGCCAACCCTACGCTTACAAGCTGGTCGTTGGCACGGAAGAAACGATTGGCACCAGCCTGCCCTTCGACAACTTGTGCCTCATTTTTGAGTAGAGACCAATGCTTTACGATCAGTTTTGCCAAATTCTGTTGTCGTTACGCTTATTGAAAAAAAATTTTTAGCGCAAAAAACGTAATGACACTCTCTTTCATTCTTTGCGTTCTTCGCGCCCTTTGCGGTTCAATCAACCACTGACCATTATAATTTCCGCCAATTTTCCTCTGATTGTGACAAGTATCGCCACAAAAACGCAAAATTCGTCTTGACAGATTAGCACGCTTGTTCTAATATCCGTTTTAGAACGAATGTTCCACACCCTCCCGGAGCTGATTGGTGCGCCCCCAATCAGCTCCCTCTTCACAAATTAGGCGCACTGGAAAGAAGATTGCCCAAGCAGAGGGGCAAACAACAAGGAGATGCGGATCATGCAAAATAATCAATACATGCGACCCCAAACCGTCGGTACGCGGCTGTCTGCTCTGACCAGCTCTGTGCCCAAGAAAACGGCGATTGGCTTCATTCTAATTGTAGCCCTGATCGCCTTTGAAATTTTCAACTTTGATACGACCCAATATGCGCTGCGCAATCTCATCGGCGACGTGCGCTTTTTGGGTATCCAGTGGGCGTCCATTCTGGCTATCGCCTTCTGCTCTATTGACTTCGCCGGTCTGGTGCGTCTCTTCACGCCAGAACGGGGCATGGACGAACCCAAAGAGGTCTGGTACCTGATGGGCGCCTGGCTGCTGGGAGCCACCATGAACGCCGTGATGACCTGGTGGGCTATTTCCCTCACGCTGCTCAACCACAATTTCGGCAACGAGGTGCTCAGCCGCGAACAGCTGCTGCTGTATGTGCCCATTTTTGTCGCCGTTCTGGTCTGGCTCACGCGCATTTTGTTCATCGGTGCCTTTTCAGTAGCGGGTGAACATATCTTCGAGTTCAACGATGTGGCCGATACGCCGACAAAGCGTCCGGCAGCCAATACCACGGCTACCCGCCGCCGCCCGGCTACCAACGTGCGCCGTCGTACACCTGCGGCTCAAACTGCGGCACCCAAGCGAACGGCCGTTCCCAAACGCGTCAGCGCCCAACCTACCCAGGTAAACATGCCCGTGGAAGAATACAATGAGCCAGCGCCAGCACCGCAGCCACAGCGCCAACCCGTTGCGTCTCGCGTACGGCAGCGTCCACCACGACCCAACGGCATGCGCCGCTCCCCGTTGAACGGTTTGCAGGCAAGACCCCGCAACCGCAATTAAACAGGACCATTTAACTTAACTGGCACGTTTACGCCCCGCATTGATCGAGGTAAACTATGACGGTCTACGAACAACAGCTAACTACATTCTGGACGGTAGATACGCCATTGAATGAGTACGACGAGCAGTTTGAGTACGAACCGGAAATCATCATTGAAGAGTATGACCTGCCGCCGGACCCAACGCAGCAGCGCATGATGATGATCCTTGTCTTTGTTTTGGTTGGTGTGCTTTTGTTTGCCTCGTTGGTGCTGCCACGACTGGCACAGGCCGATTTGCCTTTGTTAGATGGTGGTGAAACTGAAGTTGAAAGTGCCAATGCTAGCAATGCGGTCGGCAAAGCGGTGAATTACCAGGGTAAGATTTCGGCCGTTTTCTCTGATGAAGTCAAATATTGGGAAGCTGACATCGTGCGTTGGGCCAACGAACACAGCCTCGACCCCGACATGGTGGCCACCATCATGCAGATCGAATCGTGCGGTGACCCGCAGGCACTGTCTGTAGCTGGTGCCCAAGGCCTATTCCAGGTAATGCCCTTTCACTTCTCCGCTGGTGAAGATATGCTGGACCCCAACACAAACGCCCGCCGCGGCATGAACTACTTTGCCGAACGGCTGGTGCAAACGGCCGGTGATGTGGGTAAAGCGTTTGCCGGTTATAACGGTGGGCATGTGGCTGCGGGCAGCAGTTGGGACAATTGGGCAGCCGAGACCCAACGCTATTACGTTTGGGCCACCGGCATTTACGAAGAGGCCAAGGCCGGGTTAACAGAAAGCCCAACATTGCAAGAATGGTATGCAGCCGGAGGTGCCAGCCTTTGTCAGCAGGCGGCCAGCCGCTTGAACTTGCGCTAAGTTTTTCGGACGGCCGTCATTTAGTAACAGGAGAATTCTTATGGAATTAGGTGCCTTTTCCGTCAGCCTGGCCGTACAAGATATTGGCGCTTCACAGGCCTTTTACGAGAAGTTGGGCTTTGTGGTATTTGGTGGAGACCCTGAGCAAAATTGGCTGATGGTGAGAAACGGCGAGCATGTCATTGGTCTTTTTCAGGGAATGTTTGAGCAAAATATCCTCACCTTCAATCCGGGCTGGAATCAGGCGGCCGAGAAGCTGGACAGTTACACAGATGTGCGTGACCTACAGCGTCGGCTTAAAGAGCAAGGCGTGGAAATCATCAATGAAGCTGATGAAACGACCACCGGACCGGCCAGCTTTGTTGTGGTTGACCCGGATGGAAACCCAATTTTGATTGATCAGCATGTGTAAGTAAACAACATCAATTGTGTACATCTCCTTTTTGACTCTGCAAGGCGCAGGTTTGGAAATTGGCCCAAACCTGCGTTTTTTATTTGTTTGACGCGCATTCTTCCCCCACTTATACTTGAAACACACTTCCTACCTATAAGCAATCCGAGTTCTTTACAAATGATTTCAGCCTATAAGGAGACTGCTCATGTCAATTTCTGTTACGTGGCACGGTCACGCCACATTTTCTTTGAACATCAACGGTACCCCCATCGTTGTAGATCCATTTTTTGCCGGCAACAATCCCTCCGCCAAAACCGGTGCCGATGCGGTGGACGCCGATTTTATTCTTCAAACCCACGGGCATGGTGACCATATTGCCGATACGGTTGGGCTGGCCAAGCGCACGGGGGCAATGGTCATTGCTAATTTTGAGATTTGCAACTGGATTAACGCAAAAGGCCACGAAAACACACACGCGCTGAACACCGGCGGCGGCTATAATTTCCCCTTTGGCCGCGTAAAGATGACGGCCGCTTTACACAGTTCGGGCCTACCAGATGGGTCTTACGGGGGTGATCCGGGAGGGTACCTGGTGATGGCTGACGGCAAAACGTTGTACATTGCCGGTGACACGGCGCTGTTCTCTGACATGTCGCTCATTGGCCGGGCCGGGATTGATTTGGCGATTCTACCTGTGGGCGACAATTTTACAATGGGGCCAGAAGATTCGGTACTGGCGCTGGATTATCTCAAGCCAAAATCTGTGATCCCTTGTCATTACAATACCTGGCCGCCCATTGCCATTGATGTGGATGCCTGGGCCGAGAATGTGCGCAAGAAAACAACGGTTACCCCCATTGTTCTCAGCGTAGACGAAACCCATAGCCTGTAAAAAAATCATTAATCTCTAGAGAACCGCTCTGAAGAATAAAACTTGTGAAGCGTGATTTACGGAAAACAAATCACGCTTCACGCTTTTACGGCGTCAACACTTCCGGGGAGAAAAGGCCGATACGGCCGCTTCCATCCAACCCCGCCATACTTACCGCATACTGCACCGCCGGGTCCAACCCTGTAATAGCAACGTTGCCCGACTCATTGGCATTGACATAACGGAACTGAGTGAAATTGGCCGAACCAACCGGGCGGAAAGAAATCGCATACCCTACGGCATTACTGTCGGGAATCCAGGTAAGGATGTATGCCCCCGGCTCCGCCATTGGTGAGATGGTTGGCGCAACCGGTTGTGCTGGCGCCCCGGCCATGTTGCCCAGCACGGCAATGTTGAGCTGCGTTACCTGCCGCAAATAGTTGTAATCGATCCATTCGGCCGTATCGCCGCTGTTGTGCTGCCGGTTGGGGTCTTCTTGCGATTCCGTTATGCGCACGGCCGGAATGCCCGCCTGCAAAAAGGAGATATGGTCACTGTAGCGGCCAGCCCTATCCTCGGCATCGATCAGTTCATATGGAAATTGCGGCATGTACATTGCTGCCACGAACTGCATATAGCGTGCCAGTTGGCGCGGCGGCGACCCATCAGGGCCAGGAGAAAAGAGCCGTACCGATTGCGGAATCCCCACGCGCCCCCCAACAATGTCGGTGCTTATCATCGCGTCAAAGCGCCAGCCTTGCAGCAGGCGGTCCGTCACAAAATGGGTGCTGCCCAGCCTGTTTTGCTCCTCAGCGGCAAACGCGACAAACATGATGGTCTGGCTCCACTCGCGGGAGCTTAGCACCCTTGCCGTCTCCAGCAGTGCTGCCACGCCGGAGCCATTGTCGTTGGCACCGGGAGCAAAGCTGCTGCCGCTGAGCGGATCAATACTGCGGGAATCATAGTGAGCGCCAATAACAATCACGCCGGGATGGGTACCCGTACCTTGCAGGGTAGCAACAATGTTTTGCTGGTTATACAGTACCCCGCCCTGGTTTACCGGGAATTCATCGACCTCTACCAGGAGACGGCCGTTTCCCACCCGAATAAACTCATTAAAAATCCAGCGCCGCGCCGCGCCAATGCCCTGCCCCTCCTGATCCGTCACGCTGAACGTGTTGCGCGTGTTGAATCCTTGCAACGTCTGCACATACCCCACCAGATTTTGGTTCGACACCTCACCCAGCAGAAACCGCAAGTCCGAGTTTACCCCTTCAATCACGTTCCCTTCCGGGTCCGTAATCAGCGGCCCGGCCTGAGCAATGCTGGCAAACGGCGTGCCACCCGGCGGCGTGGGGATTGTCAATTGTTGCGGCCCTTCCAGTAAAGAACAGGAGACCAAAAAAAGTAAAGCCGGGAAAAGTAAGAGGAAAATGGTTCGACGAGGCACAAACACACCAAAAGGAGCGGGGGAATTACGAACTGTAATTCCCCCGCCGCCACATTTAACTAACTAGGCCGAATCCTCAGCTGTAGTCGTATCCAGCTTGGAAGAAGTCGCCATATTGGAATTTGACTGCTGCTTGGCCGTGACAAACTCTGAGATGATGTCAATCGGAATGGGGAAGATAGTGGTTGTATTTTGCTCAACGCCAATCTCCACCAGGGTTTGCAGGTAGCGCAGCGTCATCGCGCCCGGCTCCGTATTCATAATGCGCGCTGCTTCAGACAGCTTCTGGGCCGCCTGGAAGTCACCTTCCGCCTGAATGATCTTGGCCCGCCGCTCACGCTCAGCTTCAGCCTGCCGCGCCATGGCCCGTACCATGGTGCTGTTCAACTCCACATCCTTAATTTCCACGATGCTGACCTTAACACCCCACGGCTCGGTTGCCTCATCAATGATGTGTTGCAGCGTATCGTTGATTTGCTCCCGATCCTGCAAAATCTGGTCCATCATCGACTGGCCAATAACGTTTCGCAAACTGGTTTGGGCAATTTGCCAGGTGGCGCGGCGAAAATCCTCTACCTGAATAATTGCTGCGGACGGATCAATCACGCGAAAGTAAACAACGGCATTTACCTTCACCGTCACGTTATCGCCGGTAATTGCCTCCTGAGCCGGGACATCGAGCGTTATAGTACGCAAATCTACCTTCACCATTTTGTCGATTATGGGAATAATGAAAAAGAGACCCGGCCCTTTGGCACCCATAACCCGACCTAAACGAAAAATTACCCCTCGCTCATATTCCTGTACGATACGAATAGAAGCGATAAGAAGAACAATTAACCCAACACCAACTACGCACAAAATTGGGAAAAGAACATCCATCGTTGACTCCTTTTGATGTAAAAGCAACCTGCTTTGGTTGACGCCAATGTACGTCTCGCTTTTACGCACACGGCCGTTTAGCCACGGCCTCACAAAAAATGTTGTCTTATGACAACACGCCAATATTATACCGCATTTGCGCCCAACTTCGAGAACAAATGTGGCTGCCGACCATTACGTAAAAATGAAGTTTCGCGCAGGGTAACTGCAGGAAAGTTGCCAGCCGCCAGACAGATAATACAATACAGCTATGTCTGTTGATTTGCTCACCTCGGAAGATCAGGTGCTGTTGTCCCAAATTGTGGACCAGCGGGCGGACGCATTGGGCATTTTGTACGATCGGTACGGCCGTTTGCTCTACAGCATCGCTTACCATCTGGTAGGCAATCAACAGTCGGCCGAAGAAATTACCCTGGACGTGTTCCGGCGCGTTTGGGAAAAAGCAGACAGCTACAAAGCCGACCGTGCCAGCGTGCGCACCTGGCTCACCAGCA
Source organism: uncultured Anaerolineaceae bacterium (assembly GCA_937967805.1). Next base: position 3,217 of record CALBTC010000229.1, on the reverse strand, counting down.
TGGCCCGCAATCGTTCCATCGACATCCTGCGGCGCGAGGGCGTCCGCCCGGAACACAACAGCATCAGCTGGACGGAGCTCAATTTTGAGCCCAGCGCCGATGGCCGTTCCCCGGAAACGGCCGTCTCGCAGCAGATGCAAAGACAAAAGGTTCATGCCGCCCTGTCCCGATTGCCCCAGGAGCAGCAAGATGTTCTGGTAATGGCCTACTTTCGCGGTTACAGTCACAGTCAAATCGCTGATCAGCTGGAGATGCCGTTAGGCACAGTTAAGACGCGTATTCGCCTGGGGATGCAAAAACTGCGTCACATGCTGCAACCTTAAATCCAAAACCAGGCAGAATGCGTATCTACTTAACAGATAATTAGTAAGCTGTATTTTGAGAAAATGAAACCTGAATCCCACGTCACAGACCAGATTCCCGCGTATGCGCTCAACATCATGGCTGCTGCGGAAGCAGCTGAAGTTGAAGCCCATCTAACGACATGTACCATCTGCCAGACCGAGCTGCAAGCCTATGAAACACTGATGGGCGATTTGGCGATGGCCGTTCCCCAGGTGACGCCCCCACCAAACCTTAAAGCACAGCTCTTAAAAGAGATCTATGACGTGGCAGAAACGGCCGCTTCCCCATCAGCCTCGCCCGCCAAACCACAGAGCAGTTGGTGGTCCAACTGGCGCATCTGGCTCCAAAAACGGCCGTTTTGGCAACCCGTTCTCGTCGTTGTGGTTCTGGCGCTGCTGCTCATCAGCAACTTCCAGCTTCGCCAGCAGCTTGAAGATGCCACCCGCCCCGCCAACTTTGGCACGGTCACTCTCAGTGGCACAGAATTCAGCGCCGATGCCACCGGCATCATGATCATCAGTGCTGATGGGCAGCACGGCACGCTGGTGGTGCAAAACATGCCCGTCCTGTCAGAAACAGAAACCTACCAGCTCTGGCTGCGCAAAGACGACCAACGCATTGATGGTGGTACTTTTGATGTGGATGAGGATGGCTACCGGGCCCACTGGGTGCAAGCCCCCGAACCGCTGGGCAGCTACGAAACTTTTGGCGTAACCATTGAGCCGGCCGGAGGCAGTCCCAGCCCCACGGGTGATAAAGTTCTAGGAAATTAAGTAGCCGCAATGAAAAAGGCGATTTCTCAAAGAAATCGCCTTTTTTCTTGACTGCGGGACCAGGATTCGAACCTGGACTAGACGGTTCAGAGCCGCCGGTTCTGCCATTAAACTATCCCGCACTATCCAACTGAATGGAGCGAGATTCTACCAGATGCCCCCCTGCATGGCAAACAAGGCAAGGGGAAATTGACGCATTTTTTGTTGTATTTTTAATGAGAAGTAAGCATCCTCAGGCCTGTGCTGAGCATGGTCGATGTATGCGAACTTGACAAGACCGTTCGCATCTGAGGATGCTCACTCCGCCGATGTGATTTTGCCTAAAATCAAGCAAAAAGCGGCAAGATTTTGTCCAATCTGGCCAGCACCCGTTCGCGCCCCAACGCCACGACGGATTCAAAAAGGGGCGGCGAGACTTGCTGCCCCGTCACGGCCAGACGCATCTGCCCCAGGAAGGGACCGGCCTTGCCGTTAACCGTATGTTTTTCACCCACAGCCATGAGCATTTCGCTTACATTATCCAGCGTAAATGGTTCCAGATCGGCCAGCAGATCGCGCGCTTCGCGGAAGGCAACGGCGGCCGACTCCAGCGGTAAATGTTTATGCGTCAGCGATTCGGCGCTTTCCGGCAAGGGCATCTCTTCAGACAAAAAGCGCAAAAACGGGATGGCGTCGGGGAAGCGCTTAAGCCGCACGCGCATGGGGGGCATGACCACCAGTAAAGCATCGAGGTCGATTTCCATACCGGCAGCTTCGAGATACGGCCGTACCGCCTTGGCCAGCTCCAACGGCTCCATCTCCTGAATGTATTGCCCGTTGAGCCAATCCAGCTTGCTGTAGGGCAGCTTGGTCGGCGCCGGACTCACGGACGCCAAATCAAAGCGGGCAATCGCTTCCTCCATGGTGAACTTCTCCCGGTCGTCGCCAAACGTCCAGCCAATGTTGGCCAAAAAGTTTAGCACCGCTTCCGGCAGATATCCGCCTTCCATAAATTCGCTGGCGCGCACTAAAATTTCAGCACCGTCGTCCATAAACGCCTGGTGCCGTTTGCTCAGCTTGCCCTTGCCGCTAGGATTCAAAATGACGGGCAGATGAACCAACACCGGCATCTCCCAGCCAAACGCCTTGAACAAATTAACGTGAATCGGAGCCGTGTTGAGCCACTCCACCCCGCGCGTGATGTGCGAAATCTGCATAAAATGATCGTCCACCACGTGAGCCAGGTGGTAAGTGGGCAGACCGTTGGACTTGAGCAACACGTAATCGGTGAACTGGTCGTTGTCAAAAACGACATCACCACGGAGCAGGTCGGGAACGGCCGTTTGCCCCGTCAATGGCATCTTAAAGCGAATCACATAGTCGCGCCCTGAAGCTTCCAATCGGGCCACTTCTTCCGCTGGCAGGTCGCGGTAGCGCCGGTCGTAGCCGGAGCGATCCCCTTTGGCTTCCAGCTCGGCTCGCATTTGGGCCAGCTCTTCCGGCGTGGCAAAACATTTATAGGCGTAATCGTGCTCAACCAGCCAGTTGGCCCATTCTTGATAAAGCGCCCTCCGCTCTGTCTGAATGTAGGGTCCAAGAGGGCCACCAACGTCTGGCCCTTCATCCCAATCCAGACCAAACCAGCGCAGGCTGTCCATCAAACTCTCCAGCGCGCCGGGAACGGTGCGTTTGGTATCGGTATCTTCAATGCGCAGCAGAAATTGGCCGTCGTGCCGCCGCGCATAAAGCCAGGCAAACAAAGCGGCCCACACACCGCCAATGTGCAAATATCCCGTAGGGCTGGGAGCAAATCGTGTTCGTACAGTCATGAAACCTTCCTAATTTTTGCCAAAGTGAGGGCGAAGTATACAAGATTCGCACGGCCGTTTCCACCAACCTTTCAACGACTCTACGGTTTTTCAGTAGTCAGCCTGTCATTCCCGCGAAGGCGGGAATCCAGCTTCATCGTCGGCAAGAATGGCTGCCTGCCTTCGCAGGCATGACAACAAAAACCGGACTACGGAAAAATCTGACGATTCCGGCTAAATTGTTGACACATTCACTTCAGGGGATAGAATTGATATAAAATATCACTGATACAAAATATCACAAAGAGGAGC
>CALBTC010000228.1 GCA_937967805.1 uncultured Anaerolineaceae bacterium | reverse complement strand
AAGACATTTGTTTCTGTATTCTCAGAGCGGTCGCAACGCGCCGTGGCCCCTCTCAACATGACAAGTTGGGTCCTCTCGGTAGTCATAGTTTCTTGCTGCCTGAGGTATTGCTAAATCAAGTGTTCTGACCAGTTAGTACGAGGGCGCTCTTCCTGGAGGATAACCAATAATTCGGAGGCTTTTTCGCGACGAACGGTATATTCAACAAGTTCTTGAGCCTTTCTGAGCTTGTTATCACCAGGTAAATTCTCATAATCTATCGACAGTTTTCTTGCCAAGTCACGCAGTTCATCCTCATTAAATTTTTTGCTGATTCGCTCGCCTAACGCTGAGACTTGGCGCTGTGTCAATGTTGTGGGAAAGGTTTGCCCTGGAGGTTTGGGAACGACCGTACCTGGATAATCTTCCAACAGCTTCTTTTTTATCCAATTAAAAAACGGTTTCAGCTCATTTCGTGTAACTTCCACCACAAATTTAACTCGTCCTTCGCCGAGAGGCGTCAAGCTATATCTCAAAATCGCTTCGGGCAAATGCCAGCACACTTTACGGTCTTCTACCCACCCCTCGCGCGCGATGACGCCAAGATTTTCTAGCGTAGTTAAATCTGATGCACCTGTCAAAAATGTTAAATCATCTAGAGTGTCCCAATTCGTCACAATCCTCAAAAAATGCCCGTCTTCCAATGAAATACGCGTTTTACCCTCCAGGTGAAAACGCAGCTCAGAATGAGTCAATATGAGCCACTGGCGTAAATGATCAATATCAGTTTTATTGACGTAGAAAGTTGCCATCTTGTATTTGTCCTAAATGTCTGCTATCAAGTCGGTTATAAATTTTATCATACATATCAAGTACGGTAGTCGGCGTTGATGGTGACGTAATCGTGGCTGAAATCGGTGGTCCAGACAACGGCCGTTTCTTCCCCAACTCCCAAATCCAAGCGCACCATAAATTCAGGCTGGGCAAAAACGGCCGCAGCTTCCGCTTCCTGGTACTCCGTGGGCGTGCCGCTGGCCACCAACTGCAACTCATCCGCCTGGTGCACGCCAATCCACAAATTGAGTTTGGTTTGGTCAAACTGCACCCCGGCCCGGCCCGCGGCCATGAGCAGGCGGCCCCAGTTGGCATCGCTGCCGGCAAAGGCGGTTTTTACCAGCGGCGAGGTGGCGATCGTGTTGGCAATCTGGTGGGCGTCGGCCGCGCTGCCGGCCCCGGTGACCTGGATTTCTACAAATTTGGTGGCCCCCTCGCCATCGCGCACGATCATGTGGGCCAGGGCGGTGCAGAGCTGGTTGAGCGCCGCGCCAAATTGGGTGATGCTGCCGGGGTCGGATACGGCCGTTCCGCTCACACCATTGGCCAGCAGCAAAACCGTGTCGTTGGTGCTGGTGTCGCCGTCGATGGAAATGCGGTTGAAGCTGCGATTGACGGCCGTTCTTAACAAGCCATCCAACACGTTTGGGGCAACGGCCGCATCCGTCGTCAGCACCGCCAGCATGGTGGCCATGTTGGGATGAATCATGCCCGCGCCTTTGGCCATACCGCCGATGGTTACCGGGCCGCCGGGCAAATTCACCTGTACGGCCAGGTGCTTGGGATGGGTGTCGGTGGTCATGATCGCTTCGGCGGCGAGACGGCCGTTTTGCCGCGAAAGCGCCCTGGCCCCGGCCACAATGCCCGCCTCCAGCCTGGCCATCGGCAACTGCACGCCAATCACCCCGGTGGAGAGCACCAGAATTTGGTTGGCCTCACAGCCCAGCGCCTGGGCAGCAATTTGCTGGGTGGCACGGGCGTTGGCCAGCCCTGGTTCGCCGGTGCAGGCGTTGGCGTTTTTGGCATTGATCACCACGGCGCGCAGGCGGCTGTTGTTCACCGCCAGCGTTTCTCGATCAACAAGCACAGGTGCGGCCACCACCTGATTCTTGGTAAACATGGCGGCGCAGCTGCAGTCACTTTCGGAGACCACAAGGGCCAGATCGAGCTGATTTTCCTTTTTGAGACCAGCGGCGACGGCAACGGCCGTAAATCCCGCCGGTGAAGTCACGGTTCCATCAAGCATCGTTTGGAATTGGTTCATCGTTTCACTCCGTTAAAATCTGGATTTTCCACTTTTTATCTGTGTTCTTCTGTGTTAATCTGTGTCCCATTTCACTGGAGACAATCGTGACGGAATTATCGCTGTCTTTCCCGCAATTGGAAACTGAACGGCTCGTCTTGCGTGAATTTCGCCTGGATGAAGATGACCAGATGGCGCTGTTTCGCCTCTTTTCCGACAGTCGTGTCACACGTTACTATAATTTGAACACGTTTACCGAACCGCAGGAAGCATGGCGACTGCTGCGCCGGCGACACGGCCGTTTCTGGCAGGGGCGCGGCATCCGCTGGGCCATCACGCTCAAAGGCCAGGATGAGATCATTGGCAGCTGCGGTTTCAACGCCTTGAATAAAAAAAAGCAAATGGGGGAATTGGGCTACGAACTGGCACGGCCGTTTTGGCAAAAAGGCATCATGACAGAGGCGCTGCAAGCGGTAATGGCCTATGGCTTTACCGAGCTGGCCCTCTGCCGCGTCGAAGCGTGGGTGATGCCCGCCAATCGCGCTTCGGCCAATTTACTGCTGAAGCTGGGCTTTCAATCGGAAGGCGTGCTGGAGGGGAAAGGGTATTGGGACGGCCGTTTCCACGACCTGGAGCTATTTTCTTTGCTGGAAGAGCAATGGCATGGGGGGAAAAAGATTGAAGGCTGAACTTGCCAGCCTTCAATCTTAATTAACAAAGAGGTTAGTCAATACGTGTCACGGTGACTTTGACAACCGGATTTTCCCAATCGTGCACCTCAGACACAAGATCGTTGCCGCCCAGAATGCCATCATGGTAGGTGATAACACCACCTTCAGCCAGGTCTGGGTTGCTTATGCCGGTTCCGGCATCGTCAGACGTCACGCCAATCAGCCCCTGGCACGGCGGCACCATGTCGGCAAAATCCTCGGTGTTGATCTCCGTGCCGGCATCATAACCGGCGCCGTAGGCCATGACGCTGTCACCGACGTACTCAGGCAGTTGCAGGGCATCCAGGCCGGTCAAGCCATCGTTGGTGCAGATGAGCATGGAAACATAAGATAGGAACTGGGCGCCGCTGTCAGCCGCAATGGTCAGCGTGACCGAATCATCAAACATGGCGCTGCCCGGCGTTCCAGCCGGCACAAGCGGGGCGGCTCCCGTCACCACATCAAAGGCGTTGTCACTGCCGGCCAAAGCATCTAACAATGGCATCAGATTACCGTTCTCGGCAATCTCTTTCACGCCAAAGTTGGCGGCTTCACCCACGGTAAACAGATCGGCCGTCCGGCTGTGGGTCACCAGCAGCGGCGGCGTCAGTGGCTGTCCATCGGTCAGATTTTCAATGGTCACCTCATAATGGCGTACCGGGGCCACGCGGGTGATGGTGATCTCTACCACCGGGTCCGTCCAGCCATGAACCGCCGGAATCAGGTCATTGCCGCCCTGAATGCCATCATGATGGGCAATGACGCCACCCTCGGCCAGATCCGGGTTGCTTGTGCCGATACCGGCATCATCAGAGGAGACGTCAAGAAGACCCTGGCACGGTGGCACCATGTCGGCAAAATCTTCGGTGGTAATTTCGGTACCAGCATCGTAGCCGGCGCGCTGAACGGTTACGCTCTGGCCAACGTGCCGTGGCAGTTGCAACGCGTCCAGCCCGGTAAAGCCGTCGTTGGTGCAGATAAGCATGGATATGTAGGACAGGTACCGTACGTGGGGCAAAGTTGAGATGTTTAAGGTGACGGAATCGGTGAACGGTGTGCCGCCAGGGTTAGCCGCAGGCACCAGCGGTTCGCCGGCGGTCACCACGTCAAACACCTGATTGCTGCTGCTTAAAGCGTCAATGGCCGGTCCAAGATTGCCATTTTCAGCAATCTCCTTCACGGCAAAGCTTGCCGGGTCCCCCACGGTAAACAGATCGACCGCCCCGGTGTGGGTAGCCAGCAGCGGTGGGGTAAGGGGCTGCCCTTCGGTCAGGTTGGTAATGGTCACTTCATAGGTAACTGCCGCAGGATGGGACGCTTCTGCATGGGTAATGCCGGCTGTCACCAGCAATAATGCGACCAGGGCAAGGATCAATTTGGTAATTCGTCTGAGAGAAAGTTTCATTTGCTTAAACTCCTTGTTGTTTTCTAACGCTTAATTGGAAATTATTAGAAAATCTGCTTACGCTTGTTTTGGGATCTGCACCACCTCCTTCCCTGGAATCGGCAGCTACGGTACAAGCGTAAACAACAGAAATTGCAAGAAACTTGTGGACAAATTACGGTGCGATTACGGACAGCTTACAAAATGCTTGTCAAAATGTTACAGGTAAATAAACAGCCTGATAAGTGTAAGGAAACTTACTGTGACAAAATGCCTTAATCGGGTGCTAAGGGGATCAATTTGCGGTTTTGTTATGGTGGCTGGATGTGGTGCGGAAATCATTGGCGGAGATTGGACCAATTTGCCCCGACAACTATTGTGAACTGGAGAAATTGGTCCAATCTTAAGGGGGAAAGGTTACGGCCGTACCGTAAAATCATAAATCTCCGTGCCGCCAATCTTGTCGCCGCCGGCGTCGTAGGCGGTAACGGACCAGACGTAGCGGGCCGGTTCCAGCGTGAAGTCGAAGCGATAGCTCGATTCGTTCACTTCTTCAAAATCGAGCACGTTGGCCCGATCGGGGTCGTCATCATTCCACATCAAAATCTTGTAGCTGACGGCCAGCGGGCTGTCTTCCCAATCCAAAATGATGCCATCACCGCGAATTTCGGCGCCGTCGGCCGGTTCCTGTATGGCCAACTGGCAAGAGCCATTCAAGCTCTCTACCACAAAGTCGAACTGTTCGGCCGTTTCGGCAATTTTGACCCGGTCGCTGTTAAACGCCTCCACGCTCCAACGATAGCCACAGTTCACCGGCAGCAAATCGACACGCAGGCTGGATTCATTGACCCGCTTTTCTATTAAGATGGCGTCCCCTTCATCGGGATACATGGATACTTTGTAATAATCTGCTCCAGGATAATCGTCCCAATCAAGCAGAACCTCTTCGCCCTCTACTTTGCTGCCGTTGGTAGGTTCCAGCAGCTTTACGTCTAGCTTAAAAATATTCTGAACCCCGATGACCAATGTTTCCCCGGCCTCTACTTCAAATTCGGCCGAACTGAGAATGCCGCTGGAAATATAAAGCCAGTCGTCGCTGTCGAACACCTTCACGGAGAGGGCATAGACGCCGGGATCGACGTTTTGGAAGAGGTAACGGCCATCCTCATCCGTCTTTGTTCTCACAGGCTCACTGCCACAGCCGCTAAACGAAGAAAAATCAGCGCAAAGCTCCACTGCCAGCCCCGCAGCGCCTGCACCATTCCAGCGAATCTCGCCATAAACGTTGCCCTTATCTGCAGCGGGCGCTTCGCCGTCATAGGTAATTTCATCATCGCTGCCTGAGGATTCAGTTTCGCCATCGTCGGTAGAGTCGCTGTTGGAACGGCCGCTGCTCTCCCCAGTGTCCCCCAGAAAGCCACAGCTTGTTAGCCAGATCAAAACCAAAAGCCAAAAAAGGTATTTTCTTATTGCGTGCATGTTTGTTCTCCGCGTATCGGATTCATGTTTCGTGGTGCAAGTGTGGCAAAAAATTCTAACGGTTCCACCTACGACTTCATGCGGTTTGCGGGTATACTTGGCAAATGCACCCAAAGCTGCAACCCTATTTTGCCCAATTTTCATTGAGTGGGGAACTGGGGCGGGATGTAACGGCCGTTCTCCTCCATCACCAACTGCCAATAGTGGCCGGGCACGTCATCCGCGTGGCGCAAGAAGCCAGGCGTTTGGCAATGCAGTTCGGTGCCGATGCGATTGGCTCGGAAACGGCCGGCTGGCTGCACGACGTCAGCGGCGTCATCCCCAACGCGGCGCGGGTGGATTTGTGCCAGGCGTTTAACATTTCCGTTTTGCCCGGCGAGGCGACTTTCCCCATGATTTTGCACCAAAAGCTGAGCGCTGTGGTGGCCAGGGAGGTTTTTGGCGTGACGGATACGGCCGTGCTCAGCGCCATCGGCTGCCACACCACGCTCAAAGCCGGGGCCAGCCTGCTGGACAAAATCGTGTTTGTGGCCGACAAGATCAAGTGGGACCAGCCGGGGGAGCCGCCTTATCTGGCTGAAATTGAAACGGCCGTCGCCCATTCCATCGACGATGCCTGCCGTGTGTACCATGACTATCTCTGGCAGAAACGCGACTCCTTGCGCTATGTCCATCCCTGGTTTGTGGCGGCACGCCAGGAACTTCTCACCAATTGAGGTGCCAGGCTCTGGCTGCATAGTCTTCGGTGAAACAAATTCTGAATACCTCGAAATTTCAGGACTGGCAGTCCTGACAACTTTTGACCATCAACGAATCAGGATTCAGGACTGCCAGTCCTAGCCCATTCAAAAAAGGGCAATTTCTTGCAGCGTTTTGTTTACCAGGTCGGCCAGGGCATCGGCGCTGTTTTCGCCGATCTGTGCGGCCGTTTCTGGCTTGCGAGCGCGGAAATAAAGACTGCGCAAAAAGTTCTTCACGTTTTGCGCCTGGCGGTAGCAGTCGGGGAATGGTTCTTTTTGCCGGGCCAGCGGCACAAAACCGGCCAGCCACTCCTGCACGTCAAACGGCGTGAGCACCTTGCGCCCCAGGGCGGCAATGACGGGCGTCACCAGCCGCTCATCCTCAAGATGAACAAAGACAATTTTGTCCTCAGCCGCTTTTTGCCGAATGCCGTTTAAGATTTCCAACAGCTCTTCATTGTCCATCTCTTTACACTGCACCAGCTCGTCCAGCGCATCGGCCGTATGAGCTATGGCGTGGGCCCACCCCTTCGGCTCGCCCGCTTCATCTTCGTCCAGTTCGTCCAGAACGAAGCCGCGCAAATCTTGCTCTTTCTCAAGGTAGTCGAGCAGTTTCACCTTTACCTCGCGCAGTTCGTACGGCATGAGGAACGGCCGTAGCCGGTGCCGGCTCAAAATCAAAGGGATCAATAACACAGAAAAGCTGCGCATAAAAACCGAATCCGTGCCCGACTCGCCCAGCTTGTAAAACAAATGCTCCTCCGTGAGCAGTTGGCGCAGCAGCACTTTCAGGTCGTCGTCCTCAAACTTGTCGGCCATAATCCAGGTGGCCAGCGTGCTGTAAATCAAATCATCGCGCAGCTCCGCATCCGGGCAGCCAAGATGAGGCAGCATTTCCAGGGCGCGCGGCAGCGCCCTGGCCTGCTCCGGCAGGGCAAAGTCGTTGTCGGCAATCTCGTACAGCTGGTCTTTTAAGGCACGTTCGCTTAATCGCATGATGTTTCTCGTCCGAGGACTGGCAGTCCTCAGATTTTGAAATTGATGGTAAATTTTAGGAGGACTGCCAGTCCTGCAATGAATCTACTTGGTGTTCAATGACGCTGCGCACATCGGCCGGCTGCCAGCCAGGCGGCTTGAGGATTTTGCCGTCGGCGCGGCGCGGGCCGCCGGCTTTGCTCAGGTTGGCGCGGTGGACTTCGGCAAAAACAGCGTCAGCATCTACGCCGCAGGCCAGAATGGCACCGTAGGTTACGTAGAGCAGGTCCGCCAGTTCATGCACCCACTCCGTCACGTCGGCCGGTTCGGCAGAATTGTTTGATTGGAGAACGGCCGTTAACGTTTCCCACGCTTCAGTTGCCTCTGCAAACTCTTCCTGAAGTAACTTTTGGCGCAGTTGCAAAATTTCCAGTGAGGGAACCACCGGTTTGGGCGGCACCGGCGTGCCAACGGCATCATGAAACTCCACAATCTTTTGTGCATTGGTCAGGTCCGGCTGGGGCGCTGGGGGATTAGCTGTTTCCATTAGTTACCTCGGTGATGAGTTGGCTCAGCGGCATGTCGGTGAGGGCGTTCAGAATATAGTCGGCGTGATCAAGATTGAGGTCGCGGGTCATCTGGTTGGGTACGGCCGTACAGTACAACCCCGCAGCCTTGGCCGCCGTCACCCCGTTGGGCGAATCTTCCAGCGCCAACCCCTCCTTGGGGGAGATCGTCAGCGCGGCAATCGCGGCCTGATACACTGCCGGGTCCGGCTTGGCCACGCCGCCCACATCATCGGCACAGCAGATCACTTCAAACTGCTCGAACAAGCCCAAACGCTGCAAATGATCATCTACCCAACTGTGGTCCGAGCTGGAGGCCAGACCAATTTTCAGGCCGAGCTGCCGCGCCTCGGCCAGATACGCCTCTACGCCGGGCAGAATCGTTTGCAAGGCCAGCAGCTCGTTGTCGCGTGCCTTGCGCCGCGCCCACACTGCCTGCCGGTCGATTGGCCGGCCCAACAGTTCTTCCAGATGCAAATACGGATTAAACGTCACCGTGCCAATTTGCGCGTTCCACACGTCCCGCGGCAGCTCCACGCCAAAATAAGCATACGTTTCCTGCCAGGAGATAAAATCGGGGGTTTCAGAATCAAAAATCAGGCCGTCAAAATCAAAAATCAAGGCTCGAATCATGGGGGAGATTATATCACTTTTGATGAGGTACAAAGCATTTGGATGAAACGCTGTCAATTTCAGCCAAACAACAATCCAATCAAGCTTTGGCCCAGGATGAGCTGGAGGCCGACCAGCAGCAGGATGCCATAGACGATGCGGTTGAACCACAGCTCGCTAAAGCGCTGGTTGAGCCAGACGCCCAGCCTGGTGCCAATAAACAGTATGGGAAGCAGCAAAATCGTTACGGTGAGGTTGCCCACGACCAGCAGCCCCAGCCAGGCGTAGGGAATGAGTTTAATCAGATTGACGATGAAGAAAAAAACGGCCGTTGTCCCCACAAACAAATTGCGCGGCAGCTTTTGCGGCAGCAGGTAGATCATCATCGGCGGGCCGCCGACATGGGCCAGGGTAGAGACAAAGCCGGAGGTGGTGCCTAGAATATGGCCGGCGGTGGGAGACGGCCGTTTCTGTTCCACCACCTCCTGCAAAATCCGGCTGCGCACCGCCTGGTACAGCACAACCGCCAGGGCACTACTGCCAATTCCCCGCTT
>CALBTC010000227.1 GCA_937967805.1 uncultured Anaerolineaceae bacterium | reverse complement strand
GCGCTGGCCTGGCTGGTGCAGCAGCCGTGGGTCATCACCATCCCCATGTCGCACAATCCAACCCATCTACAGCAAAATTGGGACGCTGCCAAAATCACCTTGACTTCGGAAGAGATGGAACGATTGGAGGCTTTGGGTTAGGTACGGCCGTTCCCTAAAAACTAACCAATAAAATCTCCCATCTTCATTCCCACGTGAGGAGTGAGCATCCTCAGATGCGAACGGCTGGGACTCTAGGGAGGCCCACTCCACTTCCCGTCGATCCCCAAATTCACATGGACAAATTGCCTAAACGGCCTATGATCAAGGTTAAAACAACAACAAGGTTTTGACAATGGCCCATCTACAAGGACAAGAACGCGCCCAGTACGTGCAAAATATGTTTGCCCGTATCGCGGGCCGCTATGATCTAATGAACCGGCTGATGACCGGCGGACAGGACGTTCGCTGGCGTCGCTATGTGATTCAGCAGGCCAGCCTGCCGCCAAACGGCCGTCTCCTTGACATCGCTACCGGCACGGGAGACATTGCGTTGGAGGGGCTGCACCAGGTGCCCGGCCTCCAGGCCGTTGGCGGCGACTTTACGGTGGAGATGATGCAGGCAGGCAAGCAAATCAAGGAACGCCAGCCGATCCAGTGGGTGGGGTCGGACACGCTGGCGCTGCCTTTCCCCGATGACACCTTTGATGCTGTCACCTCCGGTTTTCTCATGCGCAACGTCATCGACGTGCCGGGCGCCTTCCGCGAGCAGATGCGGGTGACAAAGCCGGGCGGCCGGGTGGTGGTGTTAGAGTCCAGCCCGCCGAAACGGAATTTGTTACGGCCGTTCATCCTCATCCACCTCAACTACATCATTCCCCTGCTGGGCAAGCTCATCACCGGCGAATCAGACGCCTACCGCTACTTGCCAGACAGCACCCAGCAGTTCAAAGACCCGGACACCCTGGCGGACATCATGCGCCAGACCGGCCTGCAAAACGTAGTCTACAAGCTGTTCATGTTTGGCACCGTCGCCATCCACACCGGGCAAAAGCCATAGACAGCGAGGTCTTAAGCTATCGTGCTTAAAGTATGCAAGTGGCAAGTTTGCAAGTAAAAACTGCCACTTGCTTACCTGCATACTTGTCTGCTTGCACACTCGGTAAAAATGATTGATTCACCCCTCAAACTCACCCAAATTTCTCCCCACGTCTGGATTTTGCCGCGTCACCCGGATAAAAACCGGGTGCAGGCTACCGTTGGCATGATTTTGACCGCCCAGCAGACCATTCTGGTAGATGCAGGCAACAGCTTGCGGCTGGCGCGACAGATTGAGGCGACCTTGGCGGCAATGTCTGCGCCACCCATCAGCCACGTGATTTACACCCACCACCATTGGGACCATACATTTGGCGCTTGTGTCTATGGCGTGCCTGCTATTGCTCACCGGCTGAGCCATCAATTTCTGCGCCGGATGCGCCAGGAAAATGTGGGTGAAACGTATCTGCGTACCAAGGTTGAGCGCAATCCCAAACTGATTTTGGACTGGACGGCCGCAGATTGGGCTGAATTTGAGATTGTGCTGCCAGAAATCACCTATGAAGAGCGCAAACAGTTTCGCTTTAACGATGTGTCGCTGGAACTGGTCCATGTCGGTGGCGTCCACGCGGCCGATTCTACCGTGATTAAGGTTGTGAATGATGGTGTGATGTTTCTGGGTGACTGTTACTATCCGGCCCCTCGCTATATAGACACCGACGACCAAATGTTGGACATGAACATGTTGGCCGGCTTGCTGGATGAGCAGTATGAACATTACATCGACGGCCACAATGCGCCGATGCAAACGCGCCACGTGCGCCGCATTTTACGCTCGCAGGCGCTGCTGGCCCGCTTGAATGAAACCAAACCTGCCTGAGAAAAGATCAATACGAAGGAACATAAGGAACGAAGAGACAAAGTATTGGCATTCTTTGTTTCTTTCTGCCTTCGTGCCTTTGTTATAAGCTTTTACCATCAAACTTTAATTAATGTGTAAGAAACGTTACGGTGCAGTTGGGTATACTTAAAGGCATGAGACGATTTTTGTGGCTTACCCTGATTTTGCTAACAGCCTGTGCGCCGACGACGGAAACGGCCGCACCCCCCCAACCTTCACCCGAAACGGCCGTCCTGCCCACCGCCACTGTTCCTCCACCTGTTATTGTTGAAGAAACCGCAAGCGTAGTTGAGGCAACGGCCGTTCCCAACCCTACCCAACCACCAGCAGACCCCTCGCCCACCATCGCTCTTGAAGCAGAACCGACCGCCACAGAAGCAGCTGTCGAAACCGGCGTCACCAGCGGGCGGACGGATGAGGGCGCCTTTTTCCTGGGCGATCCCAATGCGCCCATCACCCACATCGACTATTCTGACTTTCTTTGAGGCAGCTGCCGTGCCTACGTGCTAGGCACAGAGCCAGACATCATTGCCAACTATGTGGAAACCGGACGGGTAAAGCTCATCTTTTGGCCGGTGCTCAATCATGGCGATCCCAGCGTTTATTCCACGCTGACAGCCGAATGCCTGGGCCAGCAAGACCCAGACCTGTTTTGGGTAGCCCATGAATACCTGTTTGAAAATCAATCTGATTTGTGGCGGGCCGATCGCGATTATTACGTGAATACGGCCGTTTCCCTCGGCGCTGATCAAGCTGAGTTTGAAGCGTGCTACGACGGTCCGGACGGCATTGCGACGGTCCTGGAGTTGGACGACATTCGCCGCCAGCGCGGCATTTTTAGCCAGCCTGTCTTCGACATAAACGGTGAAATTTTTGTCGGCGCCCAGCCGTATGACAGCTTTGCGGCCGTTTTTGATGCCCACCCATAAAACAACCATAACATTTAATAATGGCTTTCCCCACAACCGGTGCTGAAATAGATTAACTTGTTGCCTTCTCTCCGCTGCTGTATTAGTATTCAGGTTATGTTCATTGGAAACACAGAAGATGCGCCGGTTAAGCTGCTGGTTGTCGATGACAACGTCTCCATTTTGCGCGCTGTAGAAACGGCGCTGCGGCGAGAAGCATTTGTGGTGCATACGGCCGTCTCCGGCGAAGAGGCGCTCTCCGTCATCTCCCGTACCGGCCTGCCCCATTTGGCCATTATCGACCTGAACATGCCGGGCATGGACGGCTTTGAGCTGTGCGAAGCGATTCACGAATTTTCTGATCTGCCCATTATTATGCTCACCGCCATTGATGACGAGGAAACGGTGGTTTTTGGCCTGGACCGCTACGCCGAGGATTATATTGTGAAGCCGTTTCGCCCGGCGGAACTGGTGGCGCGGGTGCGGCGGGTGCTGCGCCGCATGGGGGATTTTGCCTACACGCTGGAACCGGTCATCAAGGTGGATGAAGATCTACAGGTCGATTTTCCCAATCGTAAAGCGTTTGTGCGGGAGCGGCCGGTGCAGCTCACCCCCACCGAAGCGAAGCTGCTTTACATTCTCATGCGCAATGCCGGGCGCACGGTGACCAATGGCTTTTTGCTGCGCCGCGTCTGGCCTATGGACGATGCGTTTGAGGATCGCCTGCACACCCACATCTATCGCCTGCGCCGCAAAATTGAAGTTTCCCCCAAAGACCCCCATTACATCATCTCAGATTGGGGCACCGGCTACAGCTTTTTATCCCAACAAGAAGCGTAAAATCTGCCGCCATTTGTCATTCCCGCGAAGTGCCTGCCCCCGCGAAGGCGTGGGGCGGGAATCCATTCCCCGAAAACCATTGATCCAGGTTAGTCAACACATCCTCAAGCGAGCGATAAAGATAATGAACGTGGCTGAAATCGGCCGTTTTTGTTTGAGCATTGGGAATGGCAATGACCGTCATGCCGGCATTGACCGCTGCCTGGCTGCCGGGGCCAGAATCCTCTAATGCCAGGCAATCCTGAGGCGCAATGCCTAACCGCCTGGCGGCCAGCAGATAAATGTCTGGGTGGGGCTTACCGTTTGTTACTTCATCCCCGGCGGCGATGGCCCGGCACCGTTCTTGCAGGCCGAGCTGCTGCAAAATCTCTACAGCGTGAGCGCGTGGGCTGGAGGTAGCTATACCCCAGGGAATGTTGCGGCGGGCAATTTCATCGTGCAGGGCGTGCAGGCCGGGCATGGTGGGCACACCGTTGGCTCGAATCTGGCTGTAAATCGCGGCCCGCTTGTTGATGATGGTGGGCACCGGTTCCGGCAGGCTGAACAGCTCTTTGATAACCGGGGTACTTACGTCGGCTCGCAGCCCGATGATGCTTTGCACCACTTCTTCGCTGAGCTGGTGACCATACGGCCGTAAATAATCATCCCACGCCTGCTGTGACAATGGCTCACTATCCACCATCAATCCATCCATATCAAAAACAATTGCTTTGAGTAGGTTCATCCTAAATTTCTCCGCGTCGGTAATCGAAAAAGCGTGAAGCGTGGTTTTTCTCTGCTCACGCGACACGTTTCACGCTTCACGAATCTGTCAAATCCCTTAATTTACAAAAAGCTGAATTTTACCGTTTCTGCCTTTTTCCGGCATCCCGCGTAAAATGGACAGCATCATGACCACCACAACAAAATTAAATTGGCTGCAGAAAATCAATACACACATCGCCATGTCGGCCGTTGGGGCCAGGCTGCTGGCGTACAGTATGCACCATCTGGATCGATTGGTGCTGCGGTTGAGCAACGGCCGTTTCACTGCCGCCACTCTGCTCACCGGCCTGCAAACCCTGAGCCTGACCACTACGGGCGCCAAAAGCGGCCAGCCGCGCACCGTGCCGCTGGTAGCCATTCCCCACAGCGAGGACCGGCTGATTGTAATTGCCTCCAACTGGGGGCAGGACAAACATCCCGCCTGGTATCATAATCTGTTGGCCCATCCCCAGGTGACGGTGACGCGAGACGGCCGTTCCCGACCCTACCTCGCCCATGAAGCCACCGGCGCAGAGCGGGATGCCTGCTGGCAGGCTGCCCTGCAAACGTACCCTGGCTACGCCGCCTACAAACAACGCACCGCACGGAAAATCCCGGTCATTGTGCTGACCCCGCAGGCAGTTCAATCTCTCAAATCCTCTCAAAAATCGGCCGATCTTTGTAGAAACTGGCTGAATCAATAAGAGATGTTTATGATAGGTTTAGCTTATCAACAGTAAACTACTGTCTGTTTATACCGACACGAACTATTTGAGAAGGATTATGGCAAAAACGATTTTTTTAACCGGGGCAACAGGATACGTGGGCTGTCATTTGGCGCACCGCTTTTTGGCGGAGGGCCACACCGTTTTGGCGCTTGTGCGGCAAAAAGGCGGGGAGTCGGTGCAGCAGCGTATCGAAACGGCCGTTCTCGAAGTTGGTCCGCTTTCTGACCAAGCAAAAGCCAACTTGATGGCCATCCCCGGCACGGTAGAAGATTCGGCGCAGGAACTATGCCAAGCGGTACGCGTTCAGTTTAACGCCCCCATCGATGAAGTGTGGCACAGCGCGGCTATTTTTAACTTTAAGGAGCGGGAACGGCCGTTGGTCGAAGCGACCAACATCGAGGGCACGCGCCACATGCTTGAGCTGGCCTGCCAGTTAAACGCGAACACGCCGCCGCGCTTCATCTACATCAGTACAGCTTACTGTTTGGGCAGCGAATTTAACTCCCCCGTGCCGGAACATATCCCCAATCAGGTGAATGAATTTCGTTCCATTTATGAATGGTCCAAGCATAGCGCCGAGCGGCTGGTGGATCAATACCAGCAAGAGCAGCGACTGGACGTCACCATTTTTCGCCCGTCGATTGTGATTGGCACGCCGGAAACGGCCGTACTCTGTAACTCCGGCTACTATCAGGTACTCACCGAGTGCCGCCGGCTGCGCACGATGCTGGCCCGTAATCAGGGTGAGCAGTTTAATGGCAATGTACAGACCCGGCTGCAAGGTGACCCCAGCACGCCGCTCAACCTGGTGCCTATCGACTTTGTCGTCGACAGCATGATTTACCTGGCCCACTGTATCGATTTAGACCCCGAGCAGACCAATCTGTTCAACATTGTTAATGAACGGCCGCCCACCATCAAAGAAGTCCACCGGGCGCTGGTTTCTAGCCTGGAAATGACCGGGCTAAAGCTAGTGTCCCCCGAGCAGTTTGAGATGGAACCGATGAACCAGATGGAAAAAGTGATCAACCGCCGCATTGCTTTCCAGGCGCCCTACATGCACGAGCAGATCCATTTTTCCACCGACACCTTTCGCCAATTTGTGCCGCACCATGTTTTGCCACCGCCCAAAGTGGATTGGCGCTACATGGAGCAGGTCAACGCCATCTTCCTCTCCCAATTTGCAGACGATGACGAGTAGGGGCGAGGCAACCTGCTAAACCCTGTGCCAAACGCGCTGTCCAACTATCGGGTTGCCTCCCCCGGTCCCCAACACCTCATGTCTGAATCATACGATTTTCCTCAATTACAAATGGTGTGGCCGGCCAGCCGGTTGACCCAACCGCCACCGGTGGTGCTCTCCTCTGGCTATTGTCTGCGCACCTACCGGCCTGGGGATGAAGCGCGCTTTTTCGAGGTGATGGCTCTGGCCGGCTGGTCAGGCTGGGATGAAACAAAGCTGAAGCCGTGGCTGTACCGCATCGTGCCGCAGGGCTGGTTTATGGTGGTCACCGCAGCCGACGACCTCATTGTGGCCACGGCAATGGCCACCCACGATCACACCTGGAGACGGCCGTTTTCCGGTGAGGTCGGTTGGGTGGCGGGCGATCCGGCACATAAGGGGCGAGGTCTGGGAACGGCCGTTGTTGCTGCGGTGACTGGCCGGTTTATTGAGATAGGTTATCCTTCCATCCACCTGTTCACCGAGCATTACCGGCTGGCGGCGTTAAACATCTACCTGCGCCTGGGCTACCTGCCGCTGCTGTACCGGCCAGAGATGTTCGATTTGTGGCAAGATGTGTGTGCGGCCTTAAAGCGGCCGTTCACGCCGCAACGCTGGCCCACAGCACCGGCTTAAGCACACTTTTCCGCAGTAAGTGCCCATTCGCAAGTAAGTTAGCGGAATTGGTGAATGGGCTTAAAGTAGCCGTTCGGTTCCTAAACCGCTATGTTAATTCTGAACGGCTACCCAGCACCTGGCGAATGTAGTAAACAGTTTTATTTTGTGATTCGTAGTAGGTGCGCACGATGAGCTCGGCAATAAGACCCATCACCAAAAACTGCACCCCCAGAATGACCAGCAAAACGGCCAGAAGAAGAAGCGGCCGTTCCCCAATATCATAATCTTGAAATCCAATCCAGAATTGGCTGGCCTGAACGCCTGCCCAGATCTTAAGCCAGCTTAAGTACAGCCCCAGGAATACCCCCAACCCGCCAAAAATAGTTCCTAACATGCCAAACAGGTGCATGGGACGGTCGCTGTATTTGCGCAAAAAGAGAATGGTCATCAAATCGACAATCACGCGGAAGGTGCGCGAGATGCCGTATTTAGACCTACCCGCGACGCGTGCCCGATGATTGACGGGCACTTCAGCCATGCTGAATCCGGCAAAGCTCACCATCTCCGGAATAAAGCGGTGCAGCTCACCGTACAGCTTTAGCTCTTCGGTCACTTCGGCGCGAAAGACGCGCAGCGAGCAGCCGCGGTCGCGCAGCGGTACGTTGCTCAGGCGGGCGATGAGCCGGTTGGCAATAAAGGAGGGCAGCTTGCGCATAAGGAAGGCATCCTGGCGGTTTTCGCGCCAGCCGTTCACCACGTCGTACCCTTCTTCCAGCTTTTGGATCATGGCCGGGATGTCGGCCGGATCGTTTTGACGATCGGCGTCTATGGTGAGGATGTAGCGGCCGCATGCCTGTTCAAACCCGGCGGCAAAAGCGGCCGTTTGCCCATGATTGCGCCGAAACTGAATCGCCACCACGCGGTTGTCTGCCTGGTGCAGCGATTCCATCACGGCAAAGCTGGTGTCGCTGCTGCCATCGTCAATAAAAATGACTTCGTAGCTAAGCGGTTCATCCTTGAGAGCAGCGGTGATTTCGGCCAGCAACGGCCGTAAATTTTCTTCTTCGTTATAAACAGGAACAACAATGGATAAATCTAAGTTTTCCATCTTCTCCAATCTCATACGGGTTGCGTTCAAGCGACGGTCAGGTACCATTTACCTGCCTGGGTGCAACGCTCGCACTTTTTTGGGGTTATTGTAAAAGCGGACGCACGTCATACCTTTTTCCAATGGTTGTCAAAGCATCTGTGGACCGTGCCGCAAAAGCGAGAGAAGCGACATTCTCGCTCAGGCAAAAATGTGTGTTTGGGCGCGATTATAGCATATCGCCACGAAGGATTCGCGTTAATGAAAGTTTCTGTCATTGCTACTGTAAAAAATGAAGGGAAGGCGCTACGGCCGTTGCTGGATTCACTCATTCAACAAAGCCAGAGGCCCGATGAGGTGATCATCTGTGATGGCGGCTCTACCGACAACACGCTGGAGATTTTAACCGAGTACAAAGTGTGGCTGCCGCTGAAAATTCTGGTTGTGCCCAACGCCAATATCAGCCAGGGACGTAATGCGGCCATTGCTGCCGCTGCCGGTCCAATCATTGCCGCAACGGATGCAGGCGTGGTGCTGGCGCCGTATTGGTTGGAAGAGCTCACCCGGCCCATTCTTCAAGGGGAAACGGCCGTAGCCAGCGGCTGGTTTGAAGCGGATCCCTACACTGATTTTGAGGTCGTCATGGGCGCTACGGTGCTGCCGTCACGTCAGGAAATTGAACCGGGAAAATTTTTGCCCTCCAGTCGTTCGGTGGCCTTCCTTAAATCGGCCTGGGAAGCAGTGGGCGGCTATCCGGAATGGCTGGATTATGGCGAAGATTTGGTGTTTGATTTTGCCTTGCGTGAGCGGTATGGGGAATTTCCTTTTGTGGATACGGCCGTTGCTTACTTCCGCCCTCGCAGCGATCTTACCGGTTACTTTAAGCAATATTACAACTATGCCCGCGGCGATGGCAAAGCCAACCTGTGGCCGAAGCGGCATCTTGTGCGCTACTTTACTTATCTGGTGGGACTGCCCTACATCTTGCGCCTGATTTGGCGCGAGAAGTGGCCCGGCTGGGTGCTGCTGCTGCTGGGCAGCGGCGTTTACTGCCAGCGGCCGGCGCAGCGGCTGTGGGGCAACACCTGGGGCTGGCGCCCGCCGTCCCGGCTGCGCGCTTTTGCCCTCATTCCTATCATTCGCCTGGTAGGGGATGTGGCCAAGATGTTGGGCTATCCGGTTGGCCTCATCTGGCGCTGGCGGCACCGAGATTTGATCCATTAGAAATTCACAAGAACTGTTTATCTCCCGCTTGACGGACCTAAAACCAATGTTAAGATCGTTCCACTACAGCCGACCTGTCCGTCGGCTGTTTTATCATTTGTTGGATTGCAGCGATTTGGTAACTATGACGCAATGATTATTGAGCGAAAAGATCCTCCCTATCCACGACGCGGCCCTTCTTGCCTGCTGGTGATCTTCATCGGCATCGGTATCTTTTTTGGCATTTTTGTGATCCAAAATGCCGAAGATGTACGGGATGTGATTATTCCGACCCCCACGCCGGAGCCAACGCGGTCTGCTACAGAATTTGCTTTGCTGGCCGACATTGCCGAGCGCGAAGGCGCCTTGGAAGAAGCGGCCGGCTATTATGCCCAAGCGGTGCAGCTAGACGCCACCAAGCCCGAGATTTATATTCGGTACATTAACTTGCTCATCCGCATTAATGAAGCGGAGGAGGCGTTGGCACGGGCAGAGGAAGCGGCCGTTTTAGCCCCGGAGAATGATCGCATCTGGACGGCCGTTGCTGCGGCTCACATTGCCAACGGCGAGCGTCTCAACGATGCCGGTGACCCCACCGCCGCCGATCTGCAATTTGCCCAGGCGTACCGTGCGGCCGAAACGGCAATCAGCATTAATCCAGAAAATGCCGACGCTTATGCTTATTCGGCTGCTGGACTGGTGCTGCAATTTGAACCAGACCTGTACCAGGATGCGCTAGACCGTGCCGATTTTGCAACGGTTATCGATCCGGAAAATCCACTAGGGCGGCTCTATAAAGGTATTGTTTTAACATACCAGGGCTTTTATACGGCGGCCCGAGAGCAGTTTCAGCTTGGCCTTCAATCGGAAGAACTTCCCCAGCTTTATTATGAGCTGGGTTACAATTTCTTTGGTGACGGTAATGTTTCTGAAGCGATTTTGAGTTTTCAAAAAGCGGTAGACATCGATCCGAATTTTGCTGCCGGGTATGATGCATTGGCCCATATGTATTTGCAGTTAGGGCAGGATAATTTGGCCGAAGAGAATGGCCTGCAATCGATTGCCCTGAATCCTGATGTGGCGCGGGCACACGGCCGTTTGGGCGAAGCATACGTGCGGCTCAACAAATTTGAGCAGGCAATTGAAGAGTTCAGTCAAGCCGTGGAGCTGTACGGTGAACCGACCGAGTTAAATGCGCGCTTCTTTTACTTGTTGGCCGATGCGTATTTACGCCAGGGCACTGAAAACTGCCCGTTAGCAGAACCCTATTTTCAACAGGCGGCCGAGGTCAGCATCGCCTACGCCGACGCAGCGCAGCAGGGATTGGTTGAATGTCGTCGCGCCGCTCTGGAGAATAGCCCCTAATTAGCAATCCCTTCAAAAGAGTGCTAGAATTGTCTTGACATCAGCCAAAATTCTGTTAGAATGTCCTTGTGTTCATTAGCACTCTCGTTGATAGAGTGCTAAATCCCCACTTTGAAAAGAAAATTTACAAATAAGGAGTGTTAGGTATGAAGCTCAAACCGCTGGGTGATCGCTTGGTTGTTGAACCTTTGGAGCGCGAACAAACTACCCCCTCTGGTCTTGTGTTGCCAGAAACTGCGAAAGAGAAGCCACAGGAAGGCGAAGTGATCGCCATTGGCCCTGGCCGTCGTGATGACGATGGTAAGCGTGTAAAGATGGATGTGAAGGTCGGCGATAAGGTGCTGTATGCCAAGTACGGCGGCACCGAGGTCAAAATCGACGGCAAAAAATTGCTCATCCTCAAAGAAACTGACGTTCTGGCTATTGTAGAAGGCTAATTTACCGTGCAAACTGCGGCGGCAAACAATAAGTTATTTTGCCGCACATAAATAGTTTGCCGATATTTATCACAGGAGATAATTGAAAATGGCGAAACAACTTGCATTTTCTGAAGAAGCTCGGCGTAAGCTGAAGAAAGGTATAGATACATTGGCAACGGCCGTTTCCACCACGCTTGGTCCCAAAGGCCGCAACGTTGCCTTAGACAAAAAATTTGGTGCCCCCACCATCACCCACGATGGTGTAACCGTGGCCAAAGAAATTGAACTGGAAGACCCTTATGAGAATATGGGCGCCCAACTGCTGAAAGAAGCAGCCACCAAAACCAACGACATCGCCGGTGATGGTACCACCACCGCCACCGTATTGGCGCAAAATATTGTTAACGAAGGTTTGAAGAACATTGCTGCCGGTGCCAATCCGATGCTCCTTAAGCGGGGTATTGAAGCCGGTACGCTCGCACTGGCCGACAAAATCCGCAGCATGGCTATTTCCATCGACGACAAAGCAGAAATTGCTTCTGTCGCTTCCATCTCGGCGCAAGACACCAGCATTGGCGAACTGATTGCCGACGTGATGGACAAAGTGGGTAAAGACGGCGTCATCACTGTAGAAGAGTCTCGCTCTCTGGAATTTGAAACTGAATACGTGGAAGGTATGCAGTTTGACCGTGGCTACATCAGCCCCTACTTCGTCACTGATTCCGATACGATGGAAGCCGTGATTGAAGATGCCCATATCCTTATCCACGACAAGAAAATCAGCTCCGCCCAGGACATTATTCCGATTCTGGAAAAACTGGTGCAGACCGGCAAGAAAAACCTGGTCATCATCGCCGAAGATGTAGACGGTGAAGCGCTGGCGACCCTGGTGCTGAACAAACTGCGCGGCATGATCAACGCGCTGGCCATTAAAGCCCCTGGCTTTGGCGATCGTCGGAAAGCAATGCTGCAAGATATTGCCATCCTCACCGGTGGTCAGGTTATCACCGAAGAGATGGGCCGCAAGCTGGACAGCGTGCAGCTAAGTGACCTGGGTCGCGCTGCCAAAATCGTCTCCACCAAAGACGACACCACCGTCGTGGATGGTCAGGGTGATGAAGGGCAGATCAAGGCCCGTGTTGAGCAAATCAAAGTGGAGATTGACCGCAGCACTTCTGACTATGATCGCGAAAAATTGCAGGAACGTCTGGCCAAGCTGGCCGGTGGCGTGGCGATTATTCGCGTCGGTGCAGCCACTGAGGTTGAGTTAAAAGAGAAGAAGCACCGCGTAGAAGATGCCCTGAGCGCCACCCGTGCGGCCGTTGAAGAAGGCATCGTGCCTGGTGGTGGTGTGGCCCTGCTCAACGCCTTGCCCGCCCTGAACGATGTTTCCGTGCCGGAAGGCGACCAGATGACCGGTGTTGGCATTTTGCAGCGTGCTTTGGAAGCGCCGATGCGCAAGATTGCCGAAAACGCCGGCCAAAATGGTGACGTGGTGATCCAGAACGTGCGTCAGGCACAGGAAAGAGAGAAAAACAACAACATTGGCTACAACGTGATGACCGGTGAATACACCGACATGGTGAAAGCGGGCATCATCGACCCGGCCAAAGTGACCCGTGGCGCACTGGAAAATGCCGCTTCCATCGCCTCGATGGTGCTGACAACTGAAGCGTTGATCACCGACATTCCTGAAGAAGAACCGCCAATGCCTGCGGGCGGCGGTATGCCCGGCGGTGGTATGGGCTTCTAAGTCCGGCGACCGGTGAACAGTAGGTCAGTAATCAGTAATCGGTAAAAACTGAATTCTGATTTACTGAACACTGATAACTGATTACCGAATACCGATTACCAAAAAGACTCGCTCTGGCTACAGTCAGTCAGGGCGGGTCTTTTCATTTTGGCGAGGGGCAGTTACACTAGGCATGTTGGTAATGTTTAAGGTCGCCTGGTGTTTTACGGCCGTTCCCCCAAGCATCGATCATCTGTCATACAGGCAAAGGATGCATGGTCAACGCAAAAGGATAATTAATGGGTCAACAAATTATTGCCCGGCTCCTGCCACTTCTGGAAAAAATTAATTGGCCAACGACTGAAGCTGCCACCGAACAAGGACGGCAATCTTTTTTGGTCGGATTAGAAAAAGTAGATGACTATAGCGGTGATCCCACCCAGCTGACGGCGGCGCTTAAAACGTTTGTAACCGGTGGCTCGCTGCCGTTTGCCTATGCCGGTGTGGCCTATACGCTCATTGCCGCCTCCGAGGAAAAAGATGGCAGCTATGATGCTGGCGGCCTGGAAGCGGCGATGGATTGGTTGGAAAAGGCGCAGGATATAGAGCCAGATGTATGGGAAATCAATATGCTGGAGCCGTTGATTTATGTGCATAACGGCCGTCTTGAAGATGCCCGCACCGTGCTAGATTATCTGCATGATCTGAGGCCGGAAGATTACTTTCTCCATCGTATTGAAGTTGCGTACTGGCAGGCGGTGGGCGATTTGGAGCAGACGGTGCATTGGTTTAATGAGGCGGCGGAAGCGGCCGTTACCGTTCCCCAACGACTGGCCATGCGCGCCCAACTGGCAGATTTTTACTTTGCCCAAAAGATGTGGCCCGAAGCCAAAAACGCCTACCAGGAGGCGCTCCACTTTGACAACAATAACCCGCTGCTGTGGCACAAGTTAAGCATTGTCCATTGGCAGTTGGAAGATATCGAAGAAGCGGATAAGTGCAATCAACAAACGCTGCGGCTGAAAGATTTTCCCGCAGCACGGCAGTTGGAAGAAAAAATTAAAGAGAAAAAGTCAGATGGGGGGCTGCTGGGCAGACTGTTCGGCAGCTAAACGGCGTGATATGTGAACAGAAAAAAGCTGTATCACGTCTCATACATCACGCAAATAGCAGGCGACACGCTCCAAAAACTCTTTGAGTGACATTTGCTCATCCCGGAAGCTTGGGCTCTGGCTGAGTCGCATAGTCAGGAAAAAACGCTCTTTTGATATATGCGTACGGCCGTACCCAACAAAATAGCTACCACAATGCTGGTTACGCCAATGAGAACAGCAAAAATCGTAAAGATGCCGTCCACCTGCTCCTGGGCTACAAGGGAGTTTGTGTCGCTGTCCGCAACAGCAGAATCATCGTTAGCTGGATTTTCCTGTGCAAAGGCCACATCATTTAGATCGTCAAGCCCTTCTTCAATCTGGTCCAAACGCTCATCCACATCATCCAGGGCTTCTGTCACTTCATCCAGGCTTTCTGGATCAATGGTGGTGGGACTTTCGGCCAAATCTCGCTGAATATCTTCGGTTATGGCTTCCAGGTCTTCAAGATTAACCTGCACATCGTCGCTGATATTCGCTATTTGCTGCTGAAGCCAAAGCTGGCGCACGACCAGAGCGGCCAAAAGCAGCACCACCAAAATAAAGACGGTTAGCGCCGTAACCACCAGTTGATTGAGAACTTTATCTAATTCAGCTTTCATACTGTTTCTCAGCCTCAGGCAGACTTCCCCAATTCATACAAGTATAACTCGCCTGCTGCATAGGCCCATAAAAAACAGGCCGACAGATTTTGTCAGCCTGAGCATGAGATTAAATTTTTGCGAGCCGCAATCGCCGTTTAGGCTTCTTTCCGCCTGAGTCGCAGTTTGTTAAAAGGAATCACCGTACGTACGGTGCCAATCCATTGATGATTGACCAGGCGAGAAATGTAGTAGAGGGCAGCAAGGACGACGATACCGGAAAAGAACAGCGTTGTCCGGGTGCTGCTGGCGTTCATGGGCGTGACGGTTGCATCAATTCGCTGGCTGGAGTTGGAAACAAACATGACATCGGAGCCACGCACTATTTCAACGGCCGTCTGTCCCGGCGGTAGTTCAAAAGCCACCACATGATAGGTGGTGCCACCAATGGTCTGACGCTTTGATGTTTCTGCTAAATTGATTTCCCGGCTTTCGATACGAAACGTGGCCAGGCGTCCAACCGAACGCATCTCAACCGGAATAGCTTCCTGCCCGCGATTGTTAACGACAAGCGATCCGTTCCCCACATCAAAGGCTATTTTTGAACCACTGTAACTGCGCTCACGAATCTGGTTGAACGTCCAAAAAGACATAAAAACAATTAGCGCCAATGCCAAAATTATGCGAACCTTTTTGCCCATCTTCGACTCCTTTTAGGGCAGCTTTATGCCCTTAATCATTGAATTTTTTTGTATAAAAAGGAGTATAAAACAGGGATGTTATAGGGGTATTCAGCCGATGTTCAGATTTTGAAACATGGGGTGTTAGGGTAGGGAGATGAGCGGTAGGGTGAGGGAAACGGCCGTTTCTACCCCTGGCTCGCTGCTTATTGACACGCTGCCGCCGTGCCGTTCCACAATCGCTTTCACCAGCGTCAGGCCAATGCCGCTGCCAGACACCCTTTCCTGCATCTGTTCGGCCCGATACAGTTCCTCCCAAACGTGTGGCAGCGCTTCAGGCAGAATGCCTCGACCGTTGTCTACCACCCGGATAACCAGTCCGGTTTGGGCCTGTACGTTCAACTGAACGGTATCTCCTGGTCGCGTATATTTGAGGGCGTTATCTAGCAAATTGTGTACTGCCAGCGTCAACAAATCTTCATCCAGCACCCATTCGCTCCTATCAGCCCCCACCTGACTGGTTAAGCGACGCCCGGCAGCTTCAAAGCGTTCTTGCTCCATCTGCATCACGTCCTGAATAAAGGCTTCAATATTGATTAGCTGCAAGTTGAGCGGCTGGGCTTCCAGATCAGACAATTTGCGTAAATCAGATACCAGCTTGCTCAAGCGCAGCGTTTCGGTTTGCATCGTTTGGATGAGGTGCTGCTGCTTTTCATCCAGATTGGTTAAGGAGAGGGTGCTCAATCCTGCTCTTAGAGTAGTTAGAGGATTTTTCAATTCGTGATCGAGGCGGCGCAAGAAACGGCCGTGTTCCGTCAACGTTTCGCGCCTCACCCGCTGCACGCTCAATTCCCGCAAATAGCCCATCGACAGGCGCACCAGCGTGTGAATGGCCGCCACAATCGCCAGGCTCAGAAAAAGCACCAGAATGACAACGTCTATATCTTCTGGCACCAAAATTAAAGAACCACCCGCAAACACCCGCAGCAGCAAAAGCAGGCCAAAAAGACCAAGCATGATAGGGAGCAAAAAATAGCGATTCTTAAGCAGCCTCATGACACCACTTCCACCGGGGCGATCCAACGATAGCCGGCATTGGGCACCGTCTCAATAAACCTCGGCGCAGATGAATCATCCTGCAGGGCACGGCGCAGCTCCACCATGCGCGTGTCCACCACCCGTTCCCCCACACCGCTCTCCCAGCCCCAAACCACATCCAGCAGCCGCTCCCGCGTGATGAGTTCGTCCGGGTGCGTCATAAAATGTTCCAGAATTGAGACAGATTTGGGGGTCATGGGCACTTCCTGACCATGAACAAAAACGCGGCGGGCACTGCGGTCCAGCTCAACATGGTCGCTCTTCAGTCGGCGGGTCGATTGCAAAGGCTGTTTGCCAGATTGGGTACGACGCAAAACGGCCCGGATGCGGGCCACCAACTCCTGGGGATCAAACGGTTTATTTAAATAATCGTCCGCGCCTTCTTCAATAGCCATGACCCGCTGTGCCGTTCCCGCAACCTGTGTCAGCAAAATAACCGGCGTCCAATCGTTGCGCTGGCGCAGCTGGCGCAGCGCACCGCGCCCATCAAGCTGGGGCATCAACACATCCAGCACCACCAGATCAGGCCGATGGGTGTGAACCTTGTTCAATGCTTCCAGGCCCGTGCTGGCGGTAATTATTTGGAAACCGGACAATTCGAGGAACATTGTCAATGTAGATAAAATGGATTCCTCATCGTCCACCAGCAAAATCAGGGGAGACTCTTCTTGTTGTTTCACCGATTGCCTCAAGACCAATGGATTTGGCAAAGTTGGACTATAGCTCACAAATCACAGAATTTTTGCAAAACCACGCAGCAGTTTGAGCTTCAATCTTTACCTGTTTTACGTTCCCTGTCAAACGATTTCGTCGATATTGCGCCAGACCCGATACGATTAACTTGCACCAAAAATTTGGTGATCTCCACACGAAGTAAGCGGCCAACTAAAAAGGGCAGTTATTGTTGGCCGCTTACTAGTAAACCGTCTGCACAATTCCGCTAATGTATTTGCGGACGGTCACGAACTTCCCAATTGGATCAGCTTTGTAACAACTTTAGAACGCAGTTTGTGATCTGCTTGTGTCATCCTGATAAGGTGATGGAATTCTGCCCATCGGCAACGGTTGATATTGGACACAATGTATGTCAATAGACAAAGACAATGGTTATAAACAAGGATTGCAGCTGCTAGCCTGTCTTTCGGAGCAGGCGAATGGTTCAGGTGAGCATTTCGCTTATGTGCAGCAGGTGGCGCACTTTTTGCAGGGAAAGCTGGCATGGCAGACGGGCGAACTTAACTCGCTGGCAGAGCTTACTGAGAGCGTATCGTCTCATTATGATTTGCTTCTTTTTAATGAAACTGGTTGGCATTCATTAACACGGCCGTTTCTCCAGACGGCCGGTTCCCTTTCACGCGTCAAGTCATCCATCTTGCTAATACGTGAACCCTGCTGGCCGCTACGCCGTCTCTTGCTCATTTTGCGCGGTGAAGCCACTGACAAAGCAACGATCGAATGGGGGCTTAAACTGACCAAACATAACAATTGCCAGGTAACCTTGCTGGTCGTCCGGCCGCCCAGCGAAGCCCAAAAAGATCAGTTTGGTTTGCTAAAGGCCAACACTGTTTCTGGCCGTCATATTCGTGCTGCGCTGCACCAGTTGGCCACTCGCCAGATTAACGGTGTGCTGAAGGTTAGCCACTGCTCACCAGAATACATTGTTCAGCAAGAAGTAGCCGGCAACGCCTATGACCTCATTGTATTGGGCAGTGAACCGGAATGTCGCCTCTTTTATTGGCGATTAGACAGCTTGCTTGATCCCTTGCTGCAATGGACCAGGCAATCCATTCTGATCGCCAAACCCCATTTTTCTGAAACGATTCAACAAAAAAAACATCTGGCGAATCTTTAGGGCTAGCCAGAAAAAAAGTAGGAGAACATGCAATTATGGAATTAAGCATCCTTAATTTGTTACTTGTTTTATTAGCTGCCTGGCTGGCCGGCAATCTTGCCACCCGGTTGGGCTATCCCTCAATCTTCGGTGAGTTGATGGCCGGCATCATTTTAGGTCCACCCCTGCTGGGTTTGCTGCAAAGCAGCGAAGGGTTAGAAGTCCTGGCTGAAATTGGTGTTCTGGTCATGATGCTGTACATCGGCATGGAGATTGACCCCAAAGATTTGTTCAAGGCATCTTGGGCCGGCACCCTGGCTGCGTTGGGTGGATTTATTACCCCCTTCCTCTTCTGTTATTGGCTGATTGTGGCGATGGGCGGCACCGTGGCTGCCGGCCTGTTTGTAGGTATTGCCGCCGGTGTCACTTCTCTGGCCACAAAATCCCGCATTTTAGTTGATCTCAAGCTGCTAGATACCAGGGTGGCCCATGTCTTGATGGCCGGGGCTCTGGTGTCTGACACCCTGGCCCTGATTGTTTTTGCGGCCATCATTGGCGTTTTTGAAGCGGACGGCTTTAGCATAGCCAATCTGTCACTTGTGGCCGGCAAGGCGGCGCTTTTCTTTGCGGCGGTTAGCTTCATGGGCTTAAAGCTCTTTCCCCCGTTGTGGCAGCGCCTGCGCAAAATGGGCTGGACAAACCGAACCTTCAACGCCACGCTTATCTTGCTCATTGCCCTGCTGTTTGCCGAGCTAGCCGAGTTAGCCGGCTTGCATGCCATTTTAGGTGGCTTTTTGGCGGGCTTGTTCCTGCGGGAAGGGTCTGTTTTAGAGCCAAAACTTTCGCGGCAGCTCAACCAGGTGGTGCATGACATCTCTATTGGTTTTTTGGCACCGATTTTCTTTGTCACGGCCGGTTTTCAGGTTTCGCTCAACATCTTCCAGACAGATCTTTTGTTGTTGATTGGGGTCGTGGTACTGGCCACGCTGGGCAAAATTGTGGGCACGGCGCTCTTTTACCTGCCCAGCCGCAACGGTTGGCGTGAAGGTGTGGTTGTGGGTGCCGGCATGAACGGCCGTGGCGCGGTGGAGATCATCCTGGCTCAAATCGGCTTGAGCATGGGGATCATTTCGGCCGAGATTTTCTCGATTCTGGTCTTCATGGCCATTGCTACCACAGCGGCCGTACCGCTTTTCCTCAAGTGGGGCAGCGAATGGCTGAAAGGGCGCGGCGAACTGGTGCGCTCCGCCGATGAGCGGCAGGGCACCGTGATTATTGGCGCGGGACCAACGGCGCGGGCGCTGGCCAAAGCCCTGGCCGAGGCGCAGCCCGTCTGGCTGATTGACAAAAACTTGCAGCACTGCCAGCAAGCTGAGGCGGAAGGATTATCGGTTGTTTACGGCACTGCTCTGGATGTTGAGGTATTGTCGCGGGCAAACACGGCCGAAGCCCAGGCGTTTCTGGCCATAACCCCCAATGAAGAGGTCAACGTTTTAACCGCGCAACTGGCCTATGAAGTGTTCCAGGTGCCTAAGGTGCGGGCTTTGCTCATGAATGGCGAACAATCGCTCAATAATATCATTAGCGAGACACCAATACAGCCGTTATCAGCATCATGGCACAATTTGCCGGAATGGGATCACTGGCTCTCTCACCAGCAAACGGAAGAAGCCAAAATTCAAGTTGAAGCGACAACATTGGCCGAAAAGCTGACGGTAGATAGTCTGAGTGTCAAATCGACTCTACCCCTGGTTGTTGCCCGCAATGGCGTGCGGCTGCCGTTTGCCACTGTAGACGAACTGGATCGGGGCGATCAGGTGCTTGCTTTAACGCGCATTTAAAAATAAAGGAGGTGTTTTTTGGTTTCCAGAAAACACATTCGTTTAGGGACAGTTGCAAATATTCCCATTGACCTACATGTGGGCTGCCTGTTCTTTGTCCCGTTGGGGATTGTGGTTATGGCTTGGGTACCTCTGGCCATGCCCGCAGAGTGGTCACCGCTCAAGCGGTGGCTGCTGGCGGCAGCGACCACCGGCCTCATGGCGCTTTCTGTATTCTTGCATGACGTTGGTCATCTGGCTGTGGCCTGCGCCCGGAAACTGCCTGTTCATCAAATTGTGCTTTATCCATTTGGCGGTGTGTATCGTTTGGGCAGCACGCCCATTTCTCCAAAGAAGCTGATACAGATGGCGCTGGCCGGCCCGTTGGTTAGCTTGTTTTTGGCCGGGTTTTGGTTTGGTGTCTGGGCGGTTTGGGCCGAGGCGTATGTTCTTTGGTTGGCCCAGTTTAATTTGCTGCTGGTTGTCATTAATCTGATGCCGACACCACCATTGGATGGCGGGCATTTGCTCTGGCTGCTGCCGGATTATGCTGCCTCGCCGCAAGGGGGGTCTCCTGTTGCCTTTTTGGCCATCTCCATGCTGCTGCTGGGTTTGGTGCTGCCGGGCAGTACGGCCGTTCTCGTCGGGCTGCTGCTTTCAGATGCATCTTCAACATTTGGCGGTATATTGTTGCTGATAACTGGCTGGTTGGTTATTGAGGCGCCCACGCAAACGGTGCATCTTTGTACGCCAGAACAGCAACGGTGGCTGGCACAAACGACAGTGGCGCAAATAATCGACCCGTTACAATCAAAACCAGCCGCAAATTTGAACCATGCTTTGGCTGACCCGGCCAGGCAATTTCCCATTATGACCGCTGCGCCTGCCAGACAAGACGTTTTGCAAAAACGACTGCCGTTTCCTACTCTGGAACCATGGGTTGTTTACCCCTCTACTTCAATGTTGCAGGCGCTGCACAAGCTTGATGCCAGCCGCGGGAGTCGATTGTTGGTAGTGGTAAACGGCCGTATCATCGACACTATTACCAGGGACCAAATTTTTGCGCCCTTTAAGCAGGCCGAAAATTTGCTGCAGCTGAAGGCGGAATCCTTCATTCTCCTCACGCCGGGCAAGGTGAAAAATTCAGTGCCTGTACTGCGTTGAGTCTGTTAATCGCCAGTAGAGATTTTGCCTGGCCTACCATGATTTCGGCACGGTTTTCAGTAGTCCAACTTCTAAATGAAATAGGATGCAGATGAACGCAGATAAACGGTGATTTCTATCTTATCTGCGTCATTGGCGTTTATCCGCGTACCATTGTTTTTGACTACTGAAAGGCCCTGATAATTTCAGCGGCCAGATTGAACTTCGTTGGCTGATTGGGTAAGATTGAGTGCGGAGTACCACCTAAAGAGGTAACTATACAGCTTCTCTGGCTGTGGCCGGCGTCTCGCCGAGCCACCTAGCCGGCTCGGTCTGGAGAGCAGCCCTTCGGGACTGAGAGGCGGCCGGAGCACCTGTATAGTAACAACCAGAACATCATCAAATTGCTCTTGTTATGAAAACACGTGGTCTGCGCACGCAAATGGTTCTTAGTTTCATGGTCATTATTATCTTAACGGCCGTAGCCGCCTGGGTGCCGGAAAGCTGGCTAATCCGCAATGAATTCGAGCGCCAAACGTGGGCCCAGGTCGAGCAGGGCCGGCGAGCCGCCCGTACCCTGTACAATGCCTGGCAAAGCGAAGTTACCAATGCCGCCATTTTGATGGCACAATTACCGACACTCCAGACTTTGCTAACAACCGGTAACAGCGATGAACTGTCTGCCTACCTGACAACAGTGGAAACCAGCCTCGATCTGGATTTGGTGCTGGCTTGCGATAAGGCCAATCAGGTCGCAGCCCAGGTGGGCAGCATTGCCATGAGCGACCCTTGTGTGTTAACGGCTCCCGTCGGTTTTTACATCGTGCCAGAGGAAGAGGGCAGTCCGGCCTGGCTGCTAGCCAACCAGCCTATCCTGGTACAAGGGGAGCCGTCAGGCCACGTGATTGCCGGCATACACTTGAATGATGCATTTGCCACACGGATGCGAGGCGAAACAAGATTACAGCACACCTTGTTGGTGGACGGAATTCCCATTGCCACCAGTTTTACGGCCGGGCTGCCGGCGCGTCTGCAAGCGACAGAGGGAGAGGTGCAGCCACCGGATGAAGGGGTAGCCCAGATCACCTTTACCACCCCAGATAATCAATCCTTTTATGCCGCCCGCCTGCTGTTGGACAATCCCCGAATTGCTGATGAAGTCGCCCTTTCTGCCACTGAAATCTTGCAGACGCAGCTTAGCCTGGTACGCACCGGCATCGTGAGTATTATGGTGGCTGTATTGTTAGGCTCAGGGGTTTCCCTCGTTGTGGCCCGGCGTCTTAGCCGGCCGTTATCCAAGCTGGATCAGGCGGCGGCCCAGATCAGCCGTGGTGACCTGAACCAGTCGGTTAATGTGCAGTCCAATATACGAGAGGTGGCACGGGTGGCGGCCACGCTGGAACGCACGCGGCTGGATTTGCAGCAAACGTTGGCAACATTGCAACAAGAGAAGGCGTGGGTGGAGCATTTGCTGGAAGCGATTGTGGAAGGCATTATGATTTTGGATGAGAACGGCCGTATCACCTACTTTAGTGAAGGAGCTACCCGCATTACCGGCTGGCAAGAAGACCAGGTGAAAAATCGCCTGGCCGACGACATCTTTCTTCCTGTTAACAGCAGCGAACCCTTCAGCCAGCTTATTCCGGCCAGCGGCCGTCGCCGCACAATATGGGTGCAGCTTTTTAACGAACAGCCGGCTGCCCTTAGCCTGACCAGGGCCCAATTGGTTCCCCCGGATGCCGCCACGGCCCAAATCGCCATTGTTTTTCGTGATGTCAGCGAGGAAGAGGCGGTACAGCGTTTGCTGAATAACTTCCTCACCAATATCACGCATGAATTTCGTACCCCCCTGACGGCGCTGGCAGCCTCGTCCGAACTGCTGCTGGACGATACAGAAACGTTGACCCAGGCAGAACTAAAGCAGATGCTAAGCTGGCTGCATTTAGGTATTCTCAGTTTGCAAACCCTGGTTGATAACCTGCTGGAAACAGCCAGCCTGGAAGCAGGCCGCTTTCAAATTTCGCCTCATCCCACCGATTTGGGTGAGTTGATTGCCGAGGCGACTCGCCTGATGCACCCTTTGCTGAAAAAGTACCAACAACATCTCACTGTAGAAATGCCCACCGTTTCTATGCCTGTTGTTTATGCGGACTCCCGACGCATTGTGCAGGTACTCGTCAATCTGCTTTCCAATGCCAACAAGTATGGTCCTTCAGATTCAGAGATCAGCATCAAAACTGAATTGCAGGAGGATATGATCAAAATTGAGGTAGCCGATCGGGGGCCGGGTGTGCCTGAGGATAATAACATCAATCTGTTCCACCGTTTTTTGCATATGGATGTGGCTACGGACCGAAAGCGGTCTGGGGTTGGTTTGGGCCTTTGGGTTGTCAAGGCGATTGTGGAAGAGCATGGCGGGCAGGTTGGCGTGATGAACCGAAGCGGTGGCGGGTCTATTTTTTGGTTTACGCTGCCGCTGGTGGAGGAATGATGAAGGTTTTGGTGGTGGATGATGATCGTGTCCTGGCCGAAATTTTGGCGTTCACCTTGCAACGGTTGGGGTTGGTGGTGGTTCAGGCGTTTGACGGCCGTTCCGCCCTACAACGTTGGTCAGAAGAGGCTCCCGACCTGGTGATGCTCGATGTCAATCTGCCCGATACGAGCGGCTTCGACATTTGCCGGCAAATTCGCCAGGAGGCAGACGTGCCCATCATTTTGCTTACGGTGCGCGGCGAAGAGGATGACATTGTACATGGCCTGGAAATCGGTGCTGATGATTACATCACCAAACCATATAGTCCACGCCAGCTTTTGGCACGAGTACAGGCTGTCTTACGCCGCGTTAAAAATTCAGCCCAGGCTCCTTTGTTCCCTTCTGTGCGCCAAATGGGCGATATCCGGTTGGATGTGCAGCGCCGTGAAGTGACGATTGCAGCTGATGATCCAATCCCATTAACCCCTTTGGAAACACAGCTGCTGGATTATCTGATGGTGAATCGTGGGCACGTATTGACCACAGAGATGTTAATCGAGCAAGTATGGGGAGCAGAAGGGGGTACGCGCAGTATGCTGCGTCAGCTAATCCATCGTTTGCGCCAAAAAATAGAACCTGATCCGGCGGAGCCAATATACATTGAAACGGTTGCCGGTTTGGGTTACGGTTTTGTCATGCAGCCTGATGCTCAGTAGCCGTTCAGAATTAACATTGCAATTTGGTAGATAGTAAAGAGCGATTAATAGCAACTTTGAATCATCGCCAATTGCTGTGCTGGGCCCGTCTACAGCCCGGGTCATCAATGCGGCTCGACTCTTTTATCACCGCAGGCCAGTTGCACCGGCTGGTAAATGCGGAACAAGTTTGGCAGTTAGCTGTACCAGAAAGGGGGCAAACGGCCGTAACATTGGCCGATTCCTTACCAGATGTGGTACAAAAGATGGTAAAGCAGAATTTGACGATTGTACCTGTTGTGGATGATAATGGTCGTCTTGTAAGCGACCTATTTTGGCATGAAGTGCTATTATCCATGATGCAGACCACTCACTTTTCCCACTAGATAGTCTGATTATCATCAAGCTAAAATAACTGGAGTGTTGATGTCTTTTGCTGTCTTGTCCATTCTTGTCTTTGCTTTAGCTGCCCCCTGGCTGCACAAGACGTTGGGTAGCAAAGCGGGCTGGCTGCTGGCTTTGTTGCCGCTTAGTTTAACCCTTTATTTTGCCAGCCTGATTGGACCTGTTGCGTCCGGCGAAGTTATTCAAGTCACTGCTGCCTGGGTCCCCGGCCTAAACGTCAATTTCTCCTTTTACATAGATGGGCTGGGGCTGCTGATGGCCCTGCTGGTCAGCGGTATTGGCACGCTTATCGTGATATACGCCGGCGGCTATCTGGCCGGGGATAGGCAACTAGGCCGCCTGTACTTGCTCCTTCTGCTGTTTATGGGCTCTATGCTGGGTGTGGTGCTGGCTGATAATCTCCTCCTGCTATTTATCTTTTGGGAATTAACCTCCATTTCCTCCTATTTGCTTATCGGCTTTAAACATGAAAAAGCGCTATCGCGCCAATCAGCTTTGCAAGCCTTGCTGGTGACGGGCAGCGGCGGTCTGGCTTTGCTGGCCGGTTTGGTTATTTTGGGTGTTGTCGGCGGCAGTTGGGAATTTTCAACACTCAGGCTCCAGGCAGACGTTCTCCAATCGCCGTTGTACCTGCCGGTATTGATTCTGATTTTACTGGGAGCGTTCACCAAATCAGCCCAATTTCCCTTCCATTTCTGGCTGCCAAACGCGATGGCCGCGCCAACGCCGGTCAGTGCTTATCTGCATTCAGCCACCATGGTGAAGGCGGGCATTTATTTACTGGCGCGGATGCAGCCGATTCTTGGAGGAAGCGATGTTTGGCTTTATACGCTGGGTTTTGTCGGCGGCATCACGGCGCTGTTAGGTGGCTGGTTGGCCTGGCAAAAGAGCGATCTGAAGCAGATTCTGGCTTATTCCACTATCAGTGCGCTGGGTTTGCTGACCATGCTTTTGGGCTTGGGCAATGTGATTGCCTTTAAGGCGG
This sequence comes from uncultured Anaerolineaceae bacterium, assembly GCA_937967805.1. Next base: position 19,928 of record CALBTC010000227.1, on the reverse strand, counting down.
CTATGGTTTTCTTGCTGGCCCACGCGCTGTATAAGGGTGGTTTGTTTATGGCTGCCGGGGCGATTGAACATGAAACCGGCAGCCGGGACGTTGCCCAACTGGGTCAATTGGCCCGCCTGATGCCGATTACGTTAACGGCCGTTGGCCTGGGTGCGCTTTCGATGGCCGGTTTGCCGCCGCTGTTGGGCTTTATCAGCAAGGAGTTGGTCTATGAAGCCACTTTGGCCGCGCCGGTGGGGTCTTATGGTTTTACGGCCGTTGCCTTGCTGACCAATATCTTGCTGGTGGTGGCCTCAGGTGTTGTGTTAATACGGCCGTTTTTTAGCCGGCCACCAGTGCGTGAACCGGGCCATCCGGCGACAGTGCATGAAACCTCGCTGAGCATGTGGCTGGGTCCGCTCCTGTTGGGATTGTTTGCCCTCCTGTTGGGGCTGTTCCCCGCTGTGGTGTCCCCTTTTATAGCCGCGGCCGCCGGCAGCGTTGCGGCTGTGCCGGTTGAGGTGAAGCTGGCCCTTTGGCACGGCCTGAACCCGATGTTGATCTTGAGTCTTATTACGATTGCGGTGGGTACGGCCGTTTATCTTGTTTATCAACGATTGCTCAAACCTGCCCGTCGTCTGGATGGGGCGATAGCCCGGCTGGGGCCGGAGCAATGGTATCGGCAGGGGCTGGAGGGCACGCTGTTTCTGGCCGCTCGTCTTACCCGCCTATTGCAAAACGGTTACTTACGCTACTATCTGATCATGGTTGCTGCAACTGCTTTAGGTCTTATTGGTTTCACGCTGTTAAGCAAGAGTGAGACTAGTTTTGGCTGGCTGCCCAGGTTGCAGTGGGATGCCCGTTTTCACGAAGTTGTTGTCGCCGGCATTATTCTTGTCGCCGCCCTTATGGTGGTGCAAACGACTTCCCGGTTAACGGCCGTAGCTGCTTTAGGGGTTGTTGGTTACTGTGTCTCACTGCTATATGTCTTTTTCGGGGCGCCTGACCTGGCGATGACCCAGTTTTCCATTGAAACATTAACCGTTATCCTGTTTGTGCTGGCGCTTTATCGCTTACCGCGCTTTGTCTCGTTCACCCGTAAGGCAGCCCGAGTGCGTGATGCTATTATTTCCCTCACAGTGGGGGCACTGATGACGGCGCTGGTATTGGCGGCAACGGCCGTGCCAACGCAATCGCGCGTGTCTGATTACTTTGCTGAAAACAGCGTGCTGTTGGCCAAAGGGCGCAATATTGTCAACGTCATCCTGGTTGATTTTCGGGGCCTGGATACGATGGTAGAGATAACGGTGCTGGTTGTCGCTGCCATCGGCGTTTATGCCATTATCAATTTGAAGCCAGAAAAACCTATGCAGGAAGAGGAGACGCATTGAGCATGGTCAAGTCGCTCATTTTAACAACGGCAACACGTTATCTTTTGCCGCTTTTATTGCTCTTTTCTGTATTCATCCTTCTGCGGGGACACAATGAGCCAGGTGGCGGTTTTATTGGGGGGCTGATAGCGGCGGCGGCTTTCACGCTCTATGGCATTGCCACCAGGATGGCTGCAGTCCGCAAGACCTTGATCATTCAACCGCTTCAGTTGATGGGCATTGGTTTGTTAACGGCCGTTACCGCCGGATTATTACCCCCCTTGCTGACCGGCCAACCATTTATGACAGGCATATGGACAACACGGGAATTCCCGGCCATTGGCAAGCTGGGCACCCCCCTCCTATTCGACATTGGCGTTTACCTGACCGTTATAGGCGTGACACTGTTAATTATTATGGCACTGGCCGAAGACGACTAAAGGAACAGATATGCAAATTTTGCTGGCTTTTGTAATCGGCGGACTCTACGCCGCCAGTATTTACATGATGCTGCGCCGCAGCCTTGTCAAACTCATCATGGGCCTGGCCTTGCTTGGTTACGCCTCCAACCTGCTTATCTTCACCGTCGGCGGCCTCGTTCGTGAACCAGCACTTATTGCTGCGGACGCTTCCGCGCCGGTTCCACCCTTTGCCGACCCGCTGCCTCAGGCAATGATTCTCACAGCTATTGTCATCAGCTTTGGCACCCTGGCTTTTGCCATCGTGTTGATCCGGCGTGTCTATCAGATTGTTGGCACCGACGACATTGACAGCATCACCACCACAGACCGATAAAGCATGTTTAATACCCAGGCTTTCATTCTGCTGCCACTCCTGTTTCCGTTTCTGGCAGCTATCCTTTCACTACTTTTTTGGAACAAAAAGCAATGGCAGCGTCTTTTTAGCCTGCTCGGTACAGGTGGGCTGCTGGCCTCCGGTGGCGGCCTATTGTGGATTGTCGTGAACAATGGCACGCAAGCCGCCCAAATGGGCAACTGGCCGGCGCCTTACGGCATTACGCTGGTAGCCGATCCCTTCAGTGCCATTATGGTGGTGCTGGCCGGTTTGATGGGTCTAACAATCAGCATCTATTCTTTGGCCGATATAGATGCCGGAAGAGAGGCTTATGGCTACCATCCGCTCTTTCATATCCTCCTTCTAGGCGTTTGCGGTGCCTTTTTAACCGGAGATATGTTTAATTTGTACGTCTGGTTTGAGGTCATGTTGATCGCCTCATTTGTTCTCCTGGCTTTAGGCGGAGAACGGGCGCAGATGGAAGGTGCGATTAAATATGTAACATTGAACCTCATGGCTTCTGCCATATTTTTGGCGGCGCTGGGAATTTTATATGGCCTTGTCGGTACGTTAAATATGGCCGATCTAGCAATTCAACTCAATCGTGTGACGCAGCCGGGGTTGGTTACCACACTGTCCATGATGTTTCTGGTTGCATTTGGTATTAAGGCTGCCTTGTTTCCTTTATTCTCCTGGCTGCCTGCCGCTTATCATACACCGCCAACGGCCGTTGCCGCCCTCTTCGCCGGTCTGTTAACCAAAGTTGGTGTCTATGCCATTGTCCGCATCTTCACCTTGCTCTTTGTGCAGGACGTTGACTATACTCATCCCCTCCTTTTAGGGCTGGCTGGGCTCACCATGTTTATTGGCGTTTTAGGGGCCGTCTCCCAAAATGATTTTCGACGCATACTTTCTTTCCACATCGTCAGCCAAATTGGCTATATGGTGATGGGATTGGGCCTGTTTTCGTTATTGGCTCTGGCCGGGACAGTTTTTTACATCATTCATCACATCATTGTAAAAGCAAATTTGTTTTTGATCAGTGGGATAGTGCGCCAACTGAAAGGCACGTACCAGCTTGAGGAGCTTGGTGGTCTGTATCGAACAAACCCTGTACTGGCCGTCTTGTTCCTGATCCCGGCTCTATCATTGGCCGGACTGCCTCCCCTTTCCGGCTTTTGGGCAAAATTAACGCTTGTGCAGGCGGGCATCGAATTGCAGCAATATGTTATCGTGGCGGTTTCATTGGTCGTCAGTCTGCTTACGCTTTATTCGATGACCAAAATTTGGACGGCCGTTTTCTGGAAAGAGCCCCCATCAGTTACAGCTCAGGCAACGATTCCTGCTACAAGCCGTTTCCTTTTCCTCTTACCGGTAATTGTCCTGGCTGCCTGCACCATAATTATTGGTCTGGGCGCAGAGCCCATCTTCGCCCTTTCTCTTCACGCTGCCGAACAGTTGCTCGATTCTAGCGGTTATATTGAAGCTGTATTAGGAGGTACGCCTTGATGTTGTTACGAAATATTTTGCTGGCCCTGGTCTGGGTAGCGCTTACCGGACAGCTCACTACCCAAAATTTCTTAATCGGTTTCTTTCTGAGTTATCTGTTGTTATGGTTATTGCAATTTACGGTGAATAGCGGTAATTATTTTGTCAAGGTACCGCAGCTGATTAGCTTTTTTTTCTTCTTCCTTGGCGCTATGCTTATAGCCGGTTTACGTATTGCCTATCGCGTACTGTCGCCCCGACTCCCTCTGCGGCCGGCTATTATTGCCATACCTTTGGATGTCCAAACGGATGCAGAGATAACGTTTTTGGCCAACCTCATCACCTTGACACCGGGCACACTCAGTTTGGATGTTTCTACAAATCGCCGTGTGATGTACGTTCACACCGTATACGTGGAAGATATTGAAACTTTTCGACGCGAGATAAAAGAAGGTTTTGAACGCCGTTTACTGGAGGTAATGAGATGATAACATCAGTGATAACGTTAACTGTTGTCGTGCCGGTCTTGATTGTGGCCATACTCCTGACTTTCATCAGGCTTGTAAAGGGGCCAAATTTGCCGGATCGCGTGGTTGCTTTGGACCTGCTGGCAACAATTGGCATTAGTCTGATTGCCGCCTATGCAATTGCCACGCAGGAACCAGCTATTTTAGATATAGCGATTGTTTTGGCGCTCATCTCGTTTTTGGGGACGATTGCCTTTGCCTATTATATTGAACAGAAGATATGAATATACAAGAGACGCTTGCGGTTTTATTTATCATCATTGGCATGTTTTTTATTCTGGTGGCCGGCATAGGCATTTTACGTTTGCCTGACCTGTTCCTACGCATGTCGGCCACGACAAAGGCAGCTACTTTAGGGGTGGGGTTTATGCTCGTGGGAACAGCTTTTCATTTTTGGGAGTTAGGAATTACAACGCGCGCCCTGGCGATAATTGCTTTTGTGATGCTTACAGCGCCTGTGTCGGCACATATGATTGCTCGTGCCGGGCACTTCTATGGCGTACCTTTATGGGAAAATACGGTCATAGATGAGATGCAAGGTCATTATGAGAGAGAATCGCACATACTCACAAGCCCAGAATTAGAGAGCATATCCCAAGACAGCAAGGATGAGCATTGAATCACATATGAAAACAGCTATTTCTCTTGATCCTGTTCCTCTGCGGGCCCAGTTCCCTGCCCTTCAGTTAAAAGTTGATGGAAAGACGGCCGTCTACCTCGACAGCCCTGGCGGCACCCAGGTGCCCCAAAGCGTGATTGACGCCATGAGCGGCTATCTGCGCCACGGTGGCAGCAACTCTGGCGGCCCTTTCCTCACCAGCCGCTACACCGACGACATCACCAACGCCGCCCGCGCTGCCATGATGGATTTCTACAACGCTCGCCGCCCCGACGAAATTGTATTTGGTCAAAATATGACCAGTCTCAACTTTAGCCTCAGCCGCGCACTGGCCCGCACCTGGCAGCCCGGCGACGAAATCGTCGTCACCCGGCTGGACCACGATGCCAACATTTCACCCTGGCTGCTGGCGGCGCAAGACAGCGGCGTTGTCGTGCGCTGGCTCGACTTTGACCCCACCAACTGCACCTTGCGTCTAGACATGCTGCCCGATTTGCTCAACGAAAAGACGCGGCTGTTGGCTCTCACTTACGCCTCCAACGCTGTGGGCAGCATTAGCGATGTACAGCGGGCCACCGAGCTGGCCCACGCTGCCGGTGTGCTAGTTATGGTAGATGCGGTTCATTTTGCCCCGCACGGCCTTATCGACGTACAGGCAATCAACTGCGATTTCCTTATCTCTTCCGCTTATAAATATTTTGGTCCCCACACCGGCATTTTGTACGGTAAGTATGAACTGTTAGACAGCCTGATGGCTTACAAAGTTCGCCCGGCTCCGGCCAAACCGGCGGGCAAATGGGAGACCGGCACGCAAAGCTTTGAAAGCCTGGCGGGGGTGACGGCCGCAGTCAATTATCTGGCATCCATTGGTGGTGAAACAGGCTCGCGCCGGGAGCGTTTGGTGCAGGCGATGCAGCAGATCAAGACGTATGAGCTCTCTTTAAGCCAGCGATTTTTAATGGGGGCAACTCAGGTGGCCGGCCTGCGCGTGTATGGCATCACCGACGTGGAGCGGCTGGCTGAGCGCACGCCCACGTTTGCCGTCAGCCTGGAAGGAATATCTGCTGAAGAAGTGGCTACCCGCCTGGGTGAGCAGAGCATTTATGTCTGGCATGGTCATTATTATGCCGTGGCGGTGATGGAGCGCTTGGGTTTAATCGAACAAGGCGGCCTGGTGCGCATTGGCTTTGTCCATTACAACACAGTCGATGAGGTTGATCAGGTTGTGAATGCTCTGGCAGAATTGCGGTAGGGTAAATTGCTCTTTTAACTGGGCGATTGGTTGTTCGTATAGTAACCAGAGAATCAACTGCCTTCTGCGGAGCGGTTGAAAAAAAACCAGGCGAGTGTCATCACGACAAAACCGCCAAAGAAACCAACACCGACACCGAGGCCGGTAACGAGCATGCGCACCACTTCGCCAGAAGTGATGAGTGAGAAGCCAATCGCGAGAATGCCAATACCCCCCAATGCGCCGGAGACGAGCAGCATACAGCCAGGCAGCCGCTCTGATTCTCGTTCGCCCTGTTGACGCACAATAAGGTATTCAACAATCGCTCCAATGATGGCACTGGCCAGCCCGATTGCCAGACCAAGAAAAAAAGATTGTAAATTCATTTAGGTGTTTTGCCTCCAAAGCATATTGATTTTTGCTTAACGCAACTGTGTGCTCGTGTTATGCTCATTAGAGTAAGCGGTCTGGTGTCCGCTTGTCATCTGCGGTGTGTCATGACATTGTAGCGTCAAACGTCATTCAGGCCGTAGCTGCAATGGCGTTTCGGTCTGGCTGAGTCGATTAAAACGGACTGCTTCCACGCCCTGGCCGCGCACGGCCCAGACCGCATCGGACAGATGCTGCTTTACCAGCGGAATTTCTGTTTGGACAGCCATCTCGATATCTTGCAGGCTGGTATCGGGGCCACGGTTGGGGGCAACGGCCGTTAAAATCCAGCCGCTTCGTTTTTGGTACATCAGCCCGCGTGTACCGTCGATGGGGTCTACGATGATGCGCCAGACGGCCGTTTCTGCGGCAGCACTCTCTGGTAGAACGATTTGACCACCCGGCAGTCCTTCGGCAAGGAGTACAATGGGGAATTTGGCGGATGCTGGCGTGTAATGTGCGAATCGGTGGCAGCAGCGGGTGGGGTAGAAGCATCAGGATATTTTAGAGTTGGCCACGTTGTCCAGTTGATGCAGTGCATTTTCTAGCTGGTGTTTGTGCGATTCGGCCTCATCAAACAGCAGGGCGTTGCTCACGGCAATGGCAACGGCGGCGGCAATCGCCCGGGCTCGCTCCAAATCCATCTCGCCAAAATCGCCATCTTTTTTGTTGAGCAACTGCATGGCCCCCACAACCTGCCCGCGAAAGATGAGCGGAACGCAAAGCAGCGAACGCGTTTTAAAGCCTGTTTTCTCATCCGCTTCGCGAAAATGGTCTTCATCGCTGGCCACGTCGTTGGTGTAAATCGGCTTGCCGTTTTTAGCAACCTTGCCCACAATGCCCTGGCCCATGCGCAGCTCTAATTTTTCCAGCTTTTCAACGGCCGTTCCCACATTGGTCAGCACCCGCAGCATTTGGGTTTCTTCGTCAAGCAGCCAAAGCGACGACGCTTCAATGTTCCAACTGTCATGCACTTGTTGAATGGTGAGGTGAATCACTTCATCGAGGTCCAGGGAGGCGGTGATGGTTTGGGTAATAAGGATGAGCGTGTTCAGCTCTTCCAGCCGGGCAGCCAGCGCCTGATCAGCCGCCTGGAAAACGCGGGCATTTTCCAGGGCAATGGCCGCATAGTCGGCCAAAAATGAAAGCAAAAATTCATCTTGTTGGCTAAAGGCACGGTAGGCCGAACGATTGCTAACGCCCAGAACGCCGAGATTGATGCCTCGCAGCTGCAAAGGGACGTACAAAACCGCATGGGCAAAGCAGCCCACCTTAATCTTAATTCCCTTGCCAGACATGTTCGATTGGCGCAACGGCCGTCCTGACTGCATCACTTCTCCCGGTGGAGAATCGGCGATAGGCAGCGTATTGTTTTTGCTTTCGCCTTGCAAGGGGGATTGACGGTCATACGGCCGTAAAAACTCGCCTTCATCATCCGGCAGCCAGATAGTGCTTTCTTCGGCATTGGTCAGGTAAGTGGCTGCTTCCAAAACGCGCTGTAAAACTTCATCCACACTCAGCAAAGACGTAATTGCCTTGCCAATGTTAGACAGCGTGCGCATCTCGTTGTTTTGCCGGCTCATTTCCACCTTCAGGCGCCGAATCTGTTCCGCCAGCTCAGCCTTGTCGTGCAGCAGGCGCGTTTCGACCAGAGCCCGGTCAATCGTTTCCATAATTTCATCAATGGTAAATGGCTTGATGAGGTAATCTTTGGCGCCCAGGCAGAAGGCTTCAATGGCGCTCAGCTCAGACCCATAGCCCGTCATCAGCACCACAGGGGTTTTGAGTGACTCTTGGACCATCTGCTGCAACACATCCAGTCCGGTCATCTGCGGCAGATTGAAGTCCAGCATGACTAAATCTGGCTCGTTTTCGCGAATACTTTCTAAGCCGGTTTGCCCATCATAAGCATACATGGTGCGATAGCCGAAGGAAGGTAAAACCGTTTCGGTTAGATGTTTTACTATTTCTCGACTGTCGTCGATGATGAGAATGAACTCGCCGCTCATAGGATTAGCTTCTTGAAATGATTTGTACGGCCGTTACTCCCCAGCCCCAACGATTTGAGCAGAATTATGAACGCAAAGCGGATATTGCTGTATTGATTATTACCGTAAGGTTGCATTCTTACACATGTTATTAAGTGTTGTGACATACGTTCTTGCAACAGACCCTCAGGCAGCTGGTCTGTTTGCCAACAGCCGATATTCGGCAAACGCCCGGTTACTTGTAAAAGGCCAGGCGATTATAACATACCCGACTTCCCTATCACCAAAAGCTGAAGAGAAAAAAGGAATTGCAACTTTACGTAAAGCAAGGAACGTGCTATAGTTAGCACATTATTGGTTATGTTAATGTAAAGGGATGGTTTTCAGGCAAAGCCTCCAAAACCAGCCCACTCATTTGGACTTAAGGCGCACACGGTACCAAATGAGTTAATTGTCAGTTTTTTTGGAGGTAAGAGATGGTTTCCCAGCGGCGTTTATTCAATTTGTTAATATTGTTAATTTTACTGAGCCTGTTTGCTGTCGCCTGTGAACGGCCGCTTGGCGGCACAGATGATGGCACGACGGAGGATCAAGCTGGCGAGACGGTGGATCCTAATGCCGGTGGCGGCGTAGATGGCAGCGTTGATGCGCCCACCGATGGCGCAGTAGATACCCCCACCGACACCACCGGTGAAACAACCAGCGATGAGCCGGCTACCGACACCACCGGTGATGCGGCCACAGGCGACACGGCAACGGGCACTACCGGTGAAACAACCACCGATGAAGCGGGTGATGCAACCGGCGACACGGATGATACAACACAGGATGACAGTGCAGAGGCAGGTGGTGGTGTGGGTGACGCAACCACCGACACCTCAGACGACACCGCAACCGAGGATACCGCAACCGGAGAAACCACAACCGAGGATACGGCCGCTCAGGATACCAGTGCAGACGCAACAACCACCACGACAATCCCGGCCACGCATACGGTCGCTGCTGGTGAAAACCTGTACCGTATTGGCCTCAAATATGGTATTTCTTGGGTGGCCATTGCCAACGCCAACAATTTAGCCAACCCCAATATTTTACGCGTTGGTCAGGTTTTGACACTGCCGGGCTCCACAACCCCTGGGCCAACACCGTCGCCGGGCACAGAAACAACCTATGTGGTGCAGCCGGGTGACAACCTGTACCGCATTGGCCTAAGATTTGGCATCAGTTGGGTGCAAATTGCCGAAGCCAACGGCCTGGTAAATCCTAACGTGATTCGGGTCGGGGACGAGTTGAAAATTCCGGTAGACGCGCCAGGACCGGCACCCGCATTCTCGCATGTGGTAAAACCGGGCGAAACGCTCTTTCTGATTTCGTTACAGTATGGCGTACCCTGGCCTTCCATTGCCGAGGCGAATAACTTGACTTCACCCTACATCATTTATGTCGGGCAAACGTTGGAGATTCCCGGCAGCTAAGTATAAACAAGCAAGTTTTATCGGGTGCGTAGCCGCGGATTCTTTCCGCGCCCGTGGCGCGCAGTAAGAAACTGCGGCTACAATTAACGATTTATGTTTTAGGCAACCGGTTTTTAGTCACTATTTTAGTCACTAAATTGTAAAAATATAGCGCGCTCAGGAGTGAGTGCGCTTTTTTCTTGTAACTGGCAATGGCTTACTGCTTTTGCTTGGCAGAAAGAGGCTTGACCGCTGCCAGAGCTTCCATTAATTCCTGGATGCGTACAGGCTTGCTGATGTAGTTATCCATCCCGGCCATGAGATATTTTTCCCGATCGCCAGTGAGGGCGTTGGCCGTCATGGCAATGACGTCAGGTTGTTCTTCTGGGGGCCAAATGTCGCGAATTTGCTCCGTGGCCTCAACGCCATCCATGTAGGGCATTTGCACATCCATCAGAACAACGTCATATGGCTGGCGCTGCAAAGATTCTAATACTTCCAGCCCGTCACCGGCCACATCGGCCCGGTACCCCATCCGTTCCAGGATGCACAGGGCAACTTTTTGCAGGCTGGTCATGACCACGACGGCATTGAGCGGGGTACGGATTTCATGGCTCATGTTGGCCAAAAATTCAGACTTCAGGCGGGTGGCTTCAACCGCTTGATCGCGCGCTTCGGCCAGGGCCGTTTCGATCTTTTTCTGGGCCGATAAATCGGTGACCACACAAATGGCCCCGTCTTCTGTAATGTCGTTGTTGCGGGGAACGGCCGTAACCAACAAATGAAGTTCAATTGCAGCAACTACCATTTTAACGGCAAGTGTAACGGCCGTTCGATTCTACATAGGTACTGCTGGCAGGGAAACGTATGCGACTTTATGCCTAATTTTGACTAAAATGGCCCAAACTGCCCTGGACGTCCTGAGCCGCCCACTGCATGGTGTACAGGTTATAGTAGCGCCCTTTTTGGGCCAGCAGCTCTTCGTGGGTGCCGCGTTCGACAATTTGGCCGTCGTCCAACACCACAATCTGGTCTGCCCCCACAATGGTACTCAGCCGGTGGGCAATGACAAAGCTGGTGCGCCCTTCCATCAGCCGGTCCAACGCCTGCTGGATCACTTTTTCTGTGGTTGTGTCCACGCTGCTGGTCGCCTCATCTAGAATGAGAATGCGCGGATCGGCCAGCAGGGCACGGGCAAAGGAGATGATCTGCCGCTGACCCACGCTCAGGTTGACGCCGTTTTCGCCCACTTCGGTCTGGTACCCTTCCGGCATTTTGCTGATGAACTCGTCGGCGCCAACGGCCGTTGCTGCGGCTTTCACTTCTTCATCGGTGGCATCGAGACGGCCGTATCGAATATTCTCCCGAATGGTGCCCGTGAACAAAAACGTGTCTTGCAGCACAATCCCCAGCTGGCTGCGCAAACTGGCCTGCGTTACCTGGCTCACCTCGTGCCCGTCAATCTGCAACGAACCGTCCGTAATGTCAAAAAAGCGGGAGATGAGCCGGATAATCGTGCTTTTGCCGGCGCCCGTCTCGCCCACCAGGGCAATGCGCTGCCCTGGCTCTGCCTTAAGCGAAATGCCTTGCAGCACCGGCACGCCATCCTGGTAGCTAAATCTCACGTCCTTGAACTCCACCCGCCCCTTCACCGGCGGCAGTTTAACCGCATTTGGTTTGTCCAGCAGGTCCGGTTCCGTGTCCAGCAAATGAAAGACGCGCTCGCTGGCGGCCATCGTGGCCTGGAACGTATTGTATCGCTGCGCCAGTTCGCGAATCGGGTCAAAAAAGCGGTCGATATACAGCACAAAGGCCACCAGCGTCCCGGTGGTGAGGGCGTCGCCCAGCACCAGCCAGCCACCCACGCCCACCACCAGCGCCGTGGCCAGCGAGCCCATAAAATCGACGCCGGGGAAGAAGATGGCCGTCAGGCGGGTGGCGGCCACGTTGGCGTCAAAGAAGGAGTAGTTGAGATCGTCAAAATGTTGGCTGTTTTTCTTCTCGCGAATAAAGCTTTTGGTCACGCGAATGCCGGAAATGGATTCGTTCAAATAGCCGTTGATGAGCGACAGCCGCTGCCGCGTGGCCCGGTAGGCACCGCGCACGCGCAGCCGCCAATAGTTGGTCAGGGCCACCATGAGCGGCAGCACGGCAAAGGTCACCAGCGCCAGCCGCCAGTTCAAAATCAGCATGGCGATGATGATGCCCGTCAGCGTGAAGAAGGAGCGAAACAAACCGGTGATCGACCAGGTGATGAAATCTTGCAGCACGCCCACGTCGCTGATGAGGCGGCTCATCAGGCGGCCGACGCTGTAATTGTTGTGGAAGTTGAGGGACAGCGTGTGCAGGTGGCGGAACAGGTCGCTACGATAGTCGGCTACTACTTTCGTACCCACGTAGGCCATGATGGCGATGCGGAATCGGTTGGTGATCCATTCACCCAGGGCCGCAGCCAGGAAAATGCCGGTCCACAGCCGCAGCGTGCTAAATTCGCCGGCGCGGATGCCGTCATCAATGGCCCGGCCCACGATGGTGGGCTGGGCGACGGCCAGCAAGGAACTGCTGACCATGAGCACAATGGCCACGATGAGCTTGGGTAGATACGGCCGCATATAGCCCAACAACCGGCGCACAAGACGGCCGTCATACGCCTTGCCTATCAAATCATCGTCATCATCTTCCCGCAGTAGGGCACGAATGCGCTCTTCGCGCTCTTGCCGCTCCTGCTCTTCCATGCTGATGCCGAGATCAAACTGCTTTTCACGGGAACGGCCGTTTGCTGACCGTTGTTGTTTCTCATTTTTGTTTTGATTTTTCATGAGGCTTTTTCCCAGTAATCGGCCAAAATGTTTTGGCCTTTCTTCAAAAACTTATTGCCGATTGCCCATTTCCGCTTCCAAAGCCACAAACGCTTCCTGGTCTTTGAGCTGCAAGTCGTAAATTTCGCGGTATAGGCCGCCCGCCGCCAGAAGTTCGTTGTGGGTGCCGCGCTGCACGATACGGCCGTTGTCCAGCACCAGGATCATGTCGGCACTTTTTAGCGTCAGCAGCCGCTGGGCAATCACAAACGTGGTACGCCCTTCCATCAACACCGCCAGCGCCTCCTGGATGAGGTGTTCTGTTTCCGTGTCTACACTGCTGGTGGAATCGTCCAAAATCAGGATGCGCGGATCGGTAAGCAGGGCGCGGGCGATGGCCACACGCTGCTTTTGCCCGCCGCTAAGCGTCACGCCCCGTTCTCCTACGCGCGTGTCATACCCTTCGGGCATCTCGGTGATGAAGCCGTGGGCGCGGGCGGCCGTAGCGGCGGCAATGATTTCATCCATGCTGGCGTTGGGACGGCCGTAAGCAATATTCTCGGCCACTGTCTGGCTGAACAAAAATGGGTCTTGCAGCACAATGCCAATTTGCTTGCGCAGCGACTGCACCTGCACCGAGCGAATTTCCACGCCATCAACCAAAATCTGCCCCGCCGTGGGATCGTAAAAGCGGGGAATCAGGTTGGTTACCGTCGACTTGCCCGAACCGGTCGGGCCAATCAAGGCAATCGTCTGGCCCGGTTCGGCGTGGAACGAGATGTTGCTCAAAATTTCCAGGTCCTCGCGGTAGCCAAAATCAACCTTCTGGAACGTGACCGAGCCGTCAACACGATCCAGCCAGACGGCGTCTTCCTGCTCTTCAATTTCGCTGGGCGTGTCGATGATGTCAAAGACGCGCTTGGCGCTGGCGCCGGCCGTGGCTGCCAAATTCACCAAAAAGCCCAGCCGCTGTACCGGCCCGCCCAGCATCAGCACGTAGGAGATGAGGGCAAACAGCGATCCAACCGTAATCTCGCCTTCCAGGGCCACCGGGCCGCCAAACCAGAGCAGCAAAAAGATAGAAGCCGCCACCAAGAAGGTAAACAGCGGCCAGTTGTCGGCCCACACTTTAATGAGCCCGTAGCGCCGGTCGAACCATTCATTATTTTCCTGATCAAACTTGGCCAGCTCATGCGGCTCGCGGGCAAACGCTTTCACCACGTTGATGCCCGTCATGCTCTCCTGCATGGTCGAGGAAAGCACGCCCATCTGCTCTTGAATGAGCTTAAACATGGGGCGCACTGTGTTGCCAAAACGAATGGTGGCAACGACCAGCAGCGGAATGGGAATAAGCCCCAGCAGCGAAAGCTGCACCGACTCCAGCAGCATGGCAATGATGACGCCGACCAGCAGCAGGGTGGTGGAAATGAGCCCCATCAGGCCGATACCCACAAAACGCTCCGTTTCGGTGATGTCGCTGGTGGCCCGGCTCATCAGGTCGCCGGTCAGGGTGCGGTCATGAAAGCTGAAGGGCAGCGCCTGCACGCTGTTGTAAAAGTGGTTGCGTAAATCGTAGGAAACGCGGTGAGTGAGCCATTCGCCAAAATAGAGCTGGCCAAAACCGGCCGCGCCGCGCACCACGGCAATGCCCAAAATAATGCCGCCGGCCACAAACAGGGCGCGCGGATCGCCTGCGGCCAGTCCGTTATCAATGGCATCCTTGATGATTTGCGGCACAAACAAGTTGAGCAGCGTGGCAAACAGCATGGAGAAGTAGGCGATAACGAGCTGTTTCCAGTAGGGCTTCAGATACCCCAGCAATCGTCGATAGACTGCATCTTCCTTCATAAAGCGTGTCCTCCAAGATAGGTAATGAGGCAACGGCTTGCACTGAGCTTGTCGAAGTGGCCGTTCCCCAAATCCTGTATTCGCTGTGAAACCAACCGGTTTCCACATGATTAGACAATCGTCTAACAGAACAAAATAGTTTATAACAAACCCGGCGTAAATGTCCACCCATTGTTTCAATTGCCCCCTAATTGCCACTGACAAAGCGACTTTACCAGGGATAGGGATCGCCTTATTAAGCAATTCCTATTTTGTCATTCCGAGGAGCCGCGCGACGAGGAATCTTTCTCCGTCAGACACGGAAAGATTCCTCACTCCGTTCGGGATGACATTTGCCGCGTTACACTACAGGCCGAATTTCAACTCATTGGAAACGCACCAAATCCATTCGCTTTGCGATCTGTGGGCGCTTACCAGGGCGCATGACTTATAAATCAGAGCCAAATGCAGCATATTTGGTGAGAAATGCAAAATAAACCAATAATTTTGGTGGAATATTGCTCTAATTTGGCGAAAAATCAAAATTATTGTTGACACCACCAAAATTTTTGTGTATATTGCCCACATCGTTTAATTTTTTGAAGCGAAAGTTGATACTAGAAGGATTTTAGTTCATGCGCAAACTGTTGGAAAAATGTCCGGCCTGTGCCGGTGAGTTGGTTGTGACCCAACAAACCTGCCGCAGGTGTGGCACGATGGTTGTGGGAGAGTTTACCCCCAATATTTTCTCCAAACTCACGCCGGAGAATCTCCACTTTTTGGAGCTGTTTGTCAAAAACAAGGGCAACGTTAAGGAGATGGAGCGCGAGATTGGTATGTCTTACTGGACCATTCGCAATCGCCTGAACGAAATTGTAGAGGCACTGGGTTTTGAAAACAAGGATGTAGAGCCAGCGGCCTCCGAAGAAGCGCTGCGCCAAAGCCGCCAGGAAATCCTGGCGCGCGTGGATCGCGGCGAAATCGATGTCAATGAAGCTGCCCAACTGCTCAAACAGCTAAAGCCGGCGGCCTGACAACCAGCCAAACCATAAACAGAAAATTGAGTATCCGTTTGCGGCAACGGTCACGGCAACGGCCGTCTGACTGACGATACCTGCTGCCAAAATCCGCAGGAGTATAGGTTCGACGCACGAGAACGCAAAGATAGCTCAGAATTTTTTTCTCTGCGCCTCCGCGCCTCTGCGTTATTTTTTTAAGATAAGGAGAATCTCATGAAGGAAGAACGAGCCCAGATTTTAGAGATGTTGCAAAATGGGAAAATCACGGTGGATGAGGCAGATTTGCTGCTGGAGGCTTTGGGCGAAACGGCCGTTCCCACCACACAATTATCCCCATTCGCCAAAAACATCACACCCCCTGACCCGCTCAAACCGGCCAAACCGCTGCACGCCAGCCCCAAACTCACCGCCGAGCAAATCCTCCAACTTAACCGCGAAGGCGTAGACCCGGATTTCATCCGCGCGGTGCGCCAGCTACCGCATACGGTTCTTACCGGCGACCAGATCGTGACGATGGCGATTGAGGGAGTGGACCCTGAGTTTATTACGGCCGTTGCCCGGCTAGGAAATTTACCCCTTACCGGCGACCAGATTACGCAAATGGGCATTGAAGGCGTCGATCCTGAATTTTTACACGCTTTGAATGGCTTGCGGCTGCCTGAGCTAACCGGCGATCACATTGTGCAGATGGGCATCGAAGGGGTGGACCCTGACTTTTTACGCGCGCTGAGTGGCTTGCACATGCCTGGCCTTACCGGTGACCATATCGTGCAGATGGGCGTTGAAGGTGTTGATGAAGCGTTCATCCAAAAAATGAAAGAAGCCGATTTCATCCATGAACTCGACGGCGACGCCTTTGTACAAATGGCCATTGAAGGCATGGATGATGAACTGTTAAAAGAAACGATACAGTTACTGTAGAGCAATTTTGCAAAATTGCTCCCTTTCAAAAAACAACGCATGTTAACAACCATGAATGAAAATCCACAGATTTCGCAGATTACACAGATTATTTTATCTGCGAAATCTGCGAAATCTGTGGATTATTTTCGAAGGAGATCAAAATGAACGACGAACGTAAAATGATTTTAACCATGCTGGCCGAAGGCAAAGTATCGGCCGATGAAGCTAATTTGCTGCTGGAAGCCCTGGCTGCCAGCGAAGCGAAAACCGTACCTCCGGCCCCGCCAACACCGCCAAAACTGGTAGCGCCGCCTGCTTTTGTGAATCCTGTGCGCTGGGAAAATCAACAGCCCCAGCACCAACATCGCCATCAGCGCATCACGCCGCAATTTGTGGAGGCAATGGCCCAGGTAGGACTGAAAGATTTGACGGAAGATGAACTGTGGCAGCTGCAAATTCACAACGTGCGACCCGGCTACATCCGCCAGCTTCATGCAGCCGGTCTCACTGACCTCTCTGTAGACGACATTGTTCAAATGGCCATCCACCGCGTACGCCCGGAATTAATTGTGGAGGTGCGCACGCTGGGGCTTACGCACCTGACGGTGGATGATGTGGTGCAGCTCGGTGTCCACAATGTGCGCCCCGATTATCTGCGGCAGGTGCAGGAACTGGGGCTGACTGACCTCACCGTAGACGACATCGTCCAGCTCAGCATCCACCGCGTGCGTCCGGAGATGATTCAGGAAATCCGCGAATTGGGGCTGGATGATTTAACCGTGGACGATGTGGTGCAGTTGGGCATTCATAACGTACGGCCGAATCTCGTCAGAGAAGTACGCAGCATGGGTCTCACTGATTTGACCATCGACCAGATTGTGCAGCTGGGCATCCACAACATCCGCCCCGACCTCATCCAGCAGCTCCAGGCCACTGATTTGGGGCCGTTCAACCTCGATTCGATCATCAACATGGGCCTTCACCACGTCACGGCCGATTTCATCAAAACCATTTCCAGCTTTGGCCTGCCCGATCTGGACGCCGATCAATTGGTCACCATGCGCATTCATGGGGTCGATCCCCACTTTGTGGCATCCATCATGGCGCTAAATTTGCCCGGTGTGACGGCCGAATCACTTGTCAACATGCGCCTTCACGGCGTGCGTCCCCCTTTTGCGCAGAAGATGCGGGAGATTTTGGGCAAATCGCTGACGGCCGATGATCTGATTAATATGCAAATCCACGGCGTCTCCACCAAATTTGCCGGGCATATGAAAGAAAAGCTGGGCGATGAGCTAACAGCCGATCAGCTCGTCGATATGGTGATTCGAACGGTAATCGGTAATCGGTAATGTCGCTGCGCGACCGCTTCGCATACGGTGAACGGTTTACTGATAACGGATTACCGATAACGGATAACGGATAACGGATTACCGACTACCGACAAAACGATTTCGTTTTGGTGCAGCTTAAGCAGGGGAAAGGTTTTGCTGCTGTCGTCCAGAGGGGGACGGCCGTTTTGCAGCAAAAGCAGCTGTTGTGAAGTGAGTAAATGAATGGGTGACTCTTCAGGATTGGGCACTGCGGCGATGAGATCGCTGCGCCGGGCGACCTGTGATTTGCCCTTGTCGTTCTCTTTTTCAGGTTGCGCTACCCAATCGGCCAGGAGTTGACGGCCGTAGCCATCGTTGGTGATCAGCAAGATGGGATCGTTGGGTTGGCAGAGAACGGCCGTTTCCACCCGATCCCCCTTGGCCACGTTCATCAACTGGGTGCCAGAGCCGCGCAAACTGCCTACCTGGCAGCGCAGTCCCTTGCCGCTGCGGGTGAACAGCAGCAACGTTTCTTCACCCTCGGCACCGTCGGCAAAAACGGGCACGCCGGGCAGCGGCTGGTCGAACATGAGCGGCACGGGGGCTTCAATGCTTTCAATCATGACGCGGGTGGGATACGGCCGTGCCAGCCCCGCCGACGTCACCAGCAGCAGCTTTTCCTGCTGCTTAATCGCGCGCCAACGGGCCACCGTACACAGCACCTCTCGCTTTTCCAGTTGGAAAACCTGATTGAGTGTCACTTTTGCCACCTGCTGCTCGGCCAACTGCCGCGGCGTCAGCAGCAAAAAGCGATACTTGGAAGTGAGAATCAGCAGCTGCTCATCCCAATCGGCCGTAATGGCGCGTTCACCATTCGGCGGCAGGTCTAAAACTTTTAAATCCACAGATTGCGCAGATTCCGCAGATTTTTCTTCAAAATCTCTTTGCTCTCTTTCTTCTCTGCGCTCTCCGCGCCCTCCGCGGTTAAAAATTTTAGGGAGGGGAACGGCCGTCACCACCTTCCCCTCACCCAGCACCACCAACGCCCGGTCTGACTGGGTCGATTCTGCCTCAACCACGCCCTCCTGCACCTGAATGCGCCGCCGCAGCGTTTCAATATTGGCTGGACTGACTTTGGGGCGACTGGTTTCCACCGGTTCGGCTGGGGCCACATCGGCAGCGGTGATTGCCTGAGCGGTTTCCGTACCTGCTTCCAGCCCCTGGGCGAAGATACCCAAACCGGCCGTGACGCTGCTAAAGGTGTCCACGCGCCGCACCTTTTCCGGGCCAAACTTGCGCTGGAGCATTTCGTCGAAGGCGGGAATCTGGCTGGAGCCGCCGGTGCGAATCACGGCATCGATCTGCGCCGGCTTTAGCCCCGATGCGGCCACCGTCTCATCGATGTGGGCGTCAATCGCCTGAATTTCGGCGCGAATGATCGTTTCAAACTCGCCGCGCGTTACAAATTCCTGCACCTTGAAGCCCGGTCCTTCCAGCGTAATTGTCGCGCCGCGCTTTTCTGACAGGGTGCGCTTGGCCTGCTCCACAATGTCGAACATTTGCAGGCCGTAGTTGCTGGAGACCAAACTTTCTAATGCTTCAATCTGGTAGCGGCGCTGGGCGGTCTGGGCGATGTCGCGCAGCATCTGTTTGTTTTCGGCCGTTTGCAGCTCCAAAATCGTCTGCCAGCTAGAAAACGATTCATAAATCCAGTTGGGCACGGTGAGCGCCTTGTGCCGTGGGCCAAAATAGCTGCCCTGGCCAAAATGGCGCGGCAGCTTGGCCCGCACCAGCTTCTGGTCGAATACGTCCCCGGCCACAGGGATGCCACCGGTGGCCAACACGCGCTGGCTGGTGCGGTCACCCAGGCGCATCACCGTCAGGTCCAGCGTACCACCGCCAAAGTCGAAGACGAGCACGTTTTGCGGCGTGTCGATGCTGGCTTCGTAGCTGTAGGCGGCGGCGATAGGTTCGCGCTGCAGATAAACGGTTTCGTAGCCCGCCTGGAACGCCGCTTGCAATAGCCGCGCCTCGGCCAACCGGTCGTGCTCCGGGTCCGTGGCAAAGCGGACGGGACGACCCAGCACCACCTGGCGCAGCGGCCGGCCCAGATGCTGCTCGGCGCGGGTTTTGGTGATGTTGAGGTAGAGGGCGATTAAATTTTCTAGCGAGTAATAATGTTGGCCGA
>CALBTC010000226.1 GCA_937967805.1 uncultured Anaerolineaceae bacterium | reverse complement strand
CCATGTGGCCCATGCTTTTTGGCCTGGCCTGCTGCGCCATTGAAATGATGTCCTCGCAAGCATCCCACTACGATGCTTCCCGCTTTGGGATGGAGCTCAACCGTCCCTCACCACGCCAATCTGATCTCATGATTGTGGCTGGCCGCGTTTCACGCAAGATGGCTCCTGTCGTACGTCGCTTGTATGACCAGATGCCTGAGCCAAAATGGGTCATCGCTATGGGGGATTGTGCCTCCTGTGGTGGTGTCTTCAACAACTATGCCATTGTTCAGGGTGTCGATGAAATCGTGCCGGTTGACGTGTATGTGGCCGGCTGTCCGCCGCGGCCAGAAGCTCTGATCGATGGCTTCATGACCTTGCACGAGAAGATTCGTGGCGAAAAACTCACTGACCACGCTTAATAATCAGAGACCTTAACTCTGGAGACGATTAGGTATGAATGCAGATCAACGAGTTGTTGAGAAAATTAAAGCTGCTTTCCCGAATGCCATCGAAGAAACGAATGACTTTCGCGGCGAGCAAACGCTCTTTATTCGCAAAGAGCAAATGAAAGACGTTTGCCAACTATTGCAGAAAGATCCCGAATTAAGCTATAAGTTCTTGTCCGACATTTGCGCTGACGATTATTTGCCCGAATTTCCCCGTTTTGCCGTCAGCTACCATCTCTATTCCTTTGACCACAACCACCGGCTGCGCCTGCGCACCTGGGTAGAAGACCCTGAGGAAGGACCGGAAACCGTTTCTTCTGTCTGGTCGATTGCTACCTGGTTAGAGATGGAAGTGTGGGACTTGATGGGCATTCGCTTCCAGGGTAATGACAGCCTGCGCCGCCTGTTCCTGCCGGAAGATTGGCAGGGGCATCCGCTGCGCAAAGATTATCCGCTGGGTTACGAAGAAGTGCAGTTTTCCTTTAACTGGCAGGAAGTTGATGCCAAAAAACCATACGCCAAAGATTGAGCTCTGGTAAGACCAATCCCTAAAGGGTTGGATTATCCCAGAGCAAACCCTTAGGGTCTGTGTAGATACGATTGAGAAATTGACAGCAAGGCAACAAAGAGGCTGATTATGACCATTCCCTCTGGTAGCGACACCATACAAGAGTTAACGGTAGAAGAGCTTCGGGCCAAAGTTGGCACCGGCATGGCCATTGAAGATGCTGAAGAGCATATGCTGCTCAGCATGGGACCACAGCATCCCAGCACGCATGGCGTGCTGCGCCTGCTGGTGGAGCTCGACGGTGAAAACATTGTCAACTTAGCCCCGGACATTGGTTTTCTCCACACCGGAGTGGAGAAAAGTATGGAGTCAAAAACATACACCAAAGCGCTGGTAATGACAGACCGACTGGACTACCTCTCGCCAATGTCCAACAATTTGGGTTACATTTTAGCCGTGGAGAAACTGCTTGGTGTGGACGTAACACCTCGGGCCCAGGTCATTCGCGTGATTTTGACAGAGCTGGCGCGCATTGCCAGCCATCTGGTTTGGTTAGGCACCCACGCACTTGATCTGGCGGCGATGTCGGTTTTCCTTTACTGCTTCCGCGAGCGCGAATATATCCTGGACCTGTTTGAGATGGTGGCCGGCCAGCGCATGATGGTGAGTTACTTCCGGCCCGGCGGATTGTGGCGGGACGTGCCGGAAGAGTTTGAACCGGCCGTGCGACAGTTCCTGGACTTTTTCCCGGCCAAGATTGCCGACTATGAAGCTTTGCTCAAAAATAATCCTATCTGGCTGGACCGGACCAAAGGCATTGGTGTGGTAACGGCCGAACAAGCCATGGATTGGGGCATGACCGGCCCCTGCCTGCGCGGCTCTGGTGTCAATTGGGACATCCGCAAGGCGCAGCCGTACAGCGGCTACGAGACATACGAGTTCGATGTGCCGGTGCGCACAGACGGCGATGTGTATGCACGCTACCGCTGCCGGATTCAAGAGATGTGGGAAAGTTTAGGCATTATCCGGCAGGCAATGGACAAATTGCCCAGTGGTCCAGTAAACATCGACGACAGGAAAATTGTGCCGCCGCCGCGTTCTGAGTTGGGGCACAGCATGGAAGCGGTCATTCACCACTTTAAGCTTTGGACCGAAGGGTTTAGCGCGCCAGAAGGGTACGTGTATCAAAGCGTGGAGTCGCCGCGAGGCGAGTTTGGTTGCTATTTGCGTGGCGACGGCGGGCCAAAGCCGGCGCGGGTTCATTTCCGCACGCCGTCTTACGTGCATGTAGCTTCACTGCCAATCATGTCTAAAGGGGTGTTTGTGGCCGATTTGGTCTCGATTATTGGGTCGATTGATATTGTTTTAGGTGAAATTGATCGATAAAAAACTAACGCAGAGGCGCGGAGGCGCAGAGATAGTTAAGCGAGAAACTTCGGTTATTTTGTTAAACAAGAACCTATAGGAAGCGTATGTTACTTCAAGAAAAGTATCCTGAAGAGATTAAAGGCATTTTGGCACGGTATCCGCATAAGAAATCGGCCGTTTTGCCACTGATGCACCTGGCTCAAGAAGTGTATGGCTTTACCAGCCGTGAAGCGATGCATGAAGTGGCCGATATTCTGGATTTGGATCCGACACACGTTTTGTCCCTGGCCGGGTTTTACACGCTGTACTACGAAGAGCCGGTGGGCAAGTTTGTGTTGGAGGTATGCAATGATTTGGCCTGTGCTCTGCGCGGGGCGGATGAATTTGTCGAGATGGCTTCGCGTAAGCTGGACATTCCGGTTGATGGCACGACCAATGATGGTTTGTTCACCCTTAAAACGGTGATGTGCCTGGCGGCCTGTGACCGGGCACCGATGCTGCAATGCAATTTGAAGTTTGAAGAGCATCTGGATGAGGAGAAATTCGACCAGCTCATCTCTCGCCTGCGGGCTCAGGCTGCGGCTGAAGATTCAGCGGCTGAAAAACCGGAACCATCAATCGTTGAGCAAATTTCTGCGTTTGCTACGTAAACCGCGATAAGCTTTCAAAAATCCAAAGGGTTATTTGCGGTTTACGTTTAGGAGAACAACAGGCACCTTAGGACAATTTATTTTAAAGAATTTTGTTCTCCACATAGATAGGTTTTGCTAACATTTGGTATGAACGGGGTTAGAGTATGGCTCATATTTTATTGCGTCACCGAGACATTGAGAATATTCACAAGCTGGAAGTCTATCGAGCCAACGGCGGGTATGACGCCTTGCAGAAAGTGCTGAACGAGCACAAGCCAGATGAGATCATTGACATCATTAAGGCTTCTGGATTGCGTGGACGCGGTGGGGCAGGGTTTCCTACCGGCCTCAAGTGGAGCTTCATCCCCAAAGCGCCGGGTGAAAAATATATCGTGGTCAACTCTGATGAGTCAGAGATGGGGACGTTTAAGGACCGCGAGCTGCTGGAGCAAAATCCGCATCAGGTGATTGAAGGTGCCTTGATTGCTGCTTACGCTATTGGGTCCAAGCAAATTTACAATTATATGCGCGGCGAGTTTATGGGCATTGGTCACCATTTTGAAGAAGCGATCAAAGAATGCTATGAAGCCGGACTTTTGGGTGACAATATTTTGGGCAGCGATTTTAGCTGTGAGATGTCCGGCTACTATGGCGCCGGCGCCTACATTTGTGGCGAGGAGACCGCGCTGCTGGCTTCTCTGCAGGGTGATTTGGGCCAGCCATGGGCCAAACCGCCGTTCCCGGCTATCGAAGGGCTCTATAAAAAGCCGACTGTGGTGAATAACACAGAAACGTTGGCTAACGTACCGCCCATTATCATGAACGGGGCGGATTGGTATAAGTCGATAGGCACGGAGAAGAGCACCGGTCCAAAGATTGTGTGCCTGAGTGGCCACGTAAACAATCCCGGTAACTACGAAATTGAGATGGGCATGTCTTTCCGGGAACTCGTCTATGGCGAAAATTACGGTGGCGGCATTCCTGGTGGAAAGAAGTTTAAGGCGCTGCTGCCCAGCGGTGGTTCTGGTCCTGTCGTCGTGGAAGACGCTCTGGAAGCGCCCATTACTTATGAAGGTTTGGCTCCTTATGGTTCGTCTATGGGGTCTGCTTCGGTGGTGGTGATGGATGAGACGACGGACATGGTGTGGGCGGCGCTGAAGATGGCCCATTTCTTTAAGCATGAATCGTGTGGCAAATGTACGCCGTGCCGTGAAGGAACGTACTGGATGGAAAAATTGCTGCTCAAAATTTATGATGGGCACGGCACAGAGAAGGATTTGGAAGTGTTGAAGAGCGTGGCGGGCCAGATTGGCGGCCGAACGCTGTGCGCTCTGGGTGACTTTGCCATTAGTCCTGTTTTGAGCACAATGCGACATTTTTTTGATGAATATAAGGCGAAGGTGAGTGGGCAACAGGCGGTGAAAGAAACGGCCGTTCCCACCACAACCGATTAATTTTTACACACCAACCCCTCTGGAAGAGGAAATGTATGAGTGACCAGGTTACCTTGACGATTGATGGCGTTGAACTCAGCGTGCCCCAGGGGACGCTGGTGGTTGATGCCGCCAAAATGATTGAAAATCCGATTCCGGTTTTTTGCTACCATCCCAAAATGGTCCCGGTGGGCATGTGCCGCATGTGCCTGGTAGAAATTGGCCTGCCATTGCGGGATCGCGACACCGGCGAACCGCTGCTGAACGAAGACGGCACGCCCCAGGTAAGCTTCCGCGGATTGCAAACCGCCTGCACCGTGCAGGTGAGCGAAGGCATGGTGGTGCGTACCACCACCGAGCCGGTGATTGAAGCGCGTGAAGACGTGATTGAGTTTTTGCTCACCAGCCACCCGCTGGACTGCCCCATTTGTGACAAAGGGGGCGAATGCCCGTTGCAAAACCTGACGATGGAGCACGGCAAGGGCACCAGCCGCATGGATTACAGCCTCAAATTGAAGCTGGACAAGCATGTGCCGCTGGGCGAGTTGATCTATCTGGACCGTGAGCGGTGTATTCAATGCGGCCGTTGCGTGCGGTTCCAGGATGAGATTGTGGCGGACCCGGTGATTCATTTCCATAACCGGGGGCGCAGCCTGGAAATCGTGACCATGTCGGAGCCGGGCTTTGATTCTTACTGGAGCGGCAACACGACGGATATTTGCCCGGTCGGGGCACTAACCACGGCCGATTTCCGCTTTGGTGCCCGTCCCTGGGAATTGACGCCGGTGGCCACCCTCTCGCCGCACTGTCCGTCTGGTTCAAACATGACGTTTAGCACGCGACGGGAAGCCAAGAGCGGCGGCCGTTCCGTGATCAAGCGGATCATGCCCCGGCAAAACGAGCAGGTGAACGAGATTTGGATTTCGGATAGAGACAGGTTTGTCCATCACTTTGCCGATGCACCGGACCGGCTGAAAAAGCCGCTGATGCGCCAGAATGGTGAGCTGGTTGAGGTGGATTGGAACGAGGCATTGGATGCCGTGGCCGGAAAATTGCAGCAGCATAAAACGGCCGTTGCCGGGCTCAGCGGCGACCGCATCAGCAATGAAGATATGTTCCTCTTCCAAAAGCTCATCCGCAAAGGGCTGGGCAGCGATCACATTGACCTGGCCAACCGGCGACTGGCCGGCGGGGACGTGGTGGCCAAAGTGGGCATCAGCCAGGGCAGCAACCTGCTCAATCTGGGGCGGGGGGATGCTATTTTGGTCGTCGCTGCCGATTTGCACGAAGAGGTGCCGGTCTGGTGGCTGCGGGTGAAGCAGGCGGCGGAACGGGGTGCGGCTGTGGTAGTGCTTAATGTGCGCCCGACCCGTCTGGACAAGAATGCTGCCTGCGTGATTCATTACCGGCCGGGAACGGCCGTTGCCACCGTGCGCCAATTGGTCAACAACGCTAAAGTTGCCGCCGCCGATGCCGACAACAGCCCCATCAAAGCGGCGTCTGACATGATTATGCAGGCCAACAACGTGGTAGCCTTTTACGGTG
Organism: uncultured Anaerolineaceae bacterium; assembly: GCA_937967805.1. The sequence continues at coordinate 2,490 of CALBTC010000226.1, read as the reverse complement.
CAGAAGGACTCACTTACGAAGAAACCGATGCCGTGGCCAAACTGCTGGCCAACCTGCTGCTGATTAAAAATGAAGAAGCCCACGCCGGACGGCCGAATAACGGCTTAATCCCGGTGTGGCCGCACAACAACACGCAGGGTGCCTGGGATATGGGCATCCATCCGGCACTGGAGCCAGGTTACAAAAAAGCCGCTAATCCCGGCATGTCTGCTGCCGAAATTTACGATGCGGTGCAGAGCGGCGACCTCAAAGCACTGTTTGTGCTGGCGGCCGATCCCATTGGGGATGGCCTGATGGCCGACCGGGGCAAGCTGGACTTTTTGGTGGTGCAGGAGCTGTTTCTGACGGAAACGGCCGCACAGGCCGATGTCGTTTTACCGGCGCAAAGCTGGGCCGAGCGTGAAGGTACCTTCACCAGCGGCGAGCGCCGCGTGCAGCGTTACTACCCCGCCATCCAGCCTATTGGCGAAGCCCGGCCTGACTGGCAAATTTTGGCCCAGATTGGCGAGCGCGTTGGCCTGGAAAAACCGGCCTTTGCCGCCAGCCTGGTGTTCCGCGACCTGGCCAAATCAGTGCCGCAGTACAAAGAGATGGATTATCGTGCCCTGGCCAAAGTGGAGAAGCAGTGGCCCGACGTGGGCGGTGATGACCTGTACTATGGCGGCAACGCTTACGAAAACCGGGTTGGCCTGGGTATGCAGTGGGCGGTTGAAGCGGAGTCTGGCTCCGTGGAGCATTTTGATGTGGACCAGGTGAATGGCAATGTGCCTGCGGGAGTGGCTGTAGTGCGAACGGCCGCATTGTACACGCCCGGCACGCTCATCAACCACACAGAACTGCTCAAGCCACGCATGGCCCAGCCGACATTAACCATAAATAAAAATGATGCCGCGGCACAGCAGTTGGCCGGTGCCGAAACGGTCTCAATTGAGGTGAATGGTAGGGAGATAGAGGTTAAGGTGGATGTGAACGGCCGTACACCCGAAGGTGTTGCGCTACTACGCGGCGTGCCCTACCAGGCCGGCCTTGCCGAGCTAAAGTTGAGTAAGGTTGCCGAGTAAACTTTTATTAAAGTGACGAGGTCGGTTTACAGGCTAAAAACCAACCTAATCACTATGACCTTTGCTTGTCATTCCCGCGTAGGCGGGAATCCATCAACCTGGACTCCCACCTACGCGGGAGTGACAGTCTAGATTCGAAGAGGAAAAGTATGACACCAGGACAGATAGCGCTGCGTGCCTTGATTGTAGGATTTATTGTTTCCATGGCCGTGATTACCGGCTTTGCCTACACGACGCTGCTGGAGCGTAAACTGTTGGCCCGCTTGCAGGCGCGCCTTGGACCCAACCGGGCGGGTTATATTCCGCTGCCGCGCCGTGGCGGTGGTCCAGAGCGCAAGCTGTTGGCCGGGATCATGCAGCCGGCGGCTGATGCGGTGAAACTGTTTTTCAAAGAGGACATGACCCCTGCAAAGGTGGATCGCATTACCTACATGCTGGCCCCGATGCTTACAGTCATACCCGCCATTGTTTTGTTAGCGGTCATCCCCTGGGCAGGTGAAATCAACATTTTTGGCGCGGAATTTGCGCCCTATTTTGCGATTGCGCCTGGTTTGAACGTTGCCGCGCTCTTCTTGCTGGCGATTACTTCAATTAGCGTCTATGGCGTGGTGCTGGCGGGTTGGGCCTCTAACAGTAAATATGCCGTACTTGGCGGCATCCGTGCTTCGGCCCAAATGATCAGCTACGAGCTGGCATTGGGTCTGACCATTTTGATCCCCATCATGCTGGCCGATTCTATGAATTTGGGCGACATTGTCGCGGCCCAGGCGGACGGTTGGTTTGTTTTGCGGCAGCCGATTGCGGCCATCGTCTTTTTCATCGGCATGATGGCTGAATTGCAGCGCGCCCCGTTTGATTTGCTGGAGGCAGAACAGGAGCTGTCGGCCGGCTACTCCGTTGAGTACAGCGGGATGCGCTTTGGCATGTTTTTCATGGCCGAGTACATGAAGATGATCATTTTTAGCGCCATTATTGTGGTTCTTTTCTTTGGCGGTTATCGTGGCCCGTTTGTAGATGCTTTGCCAGGGCTTGGCTTTGTGTACATGATTTTGAAGATTTTCGTTTTCTTGTGCATCATGATCTGGATTCGTGCGTCTTTGCCTCGTTTCCGTTACGATCAGTTAATGGGCATGGGCTGGAAGCGACTGCTGCCAATTTCGGTGTTTAACTTCATTATCGTGGCTGTGTTCATTGTGCTGCAAGAAGAAGGCATTTTTGATTCGCTGCTGCAACTTATCGGTCTAGGTTAAGATACAAATAATGGGACACAGATTTTCACAGATAAACGCAGATTATAAGAAAAAATCCGTGTCAATCTGTGTTTATCAGTGTCCTAATCTCTCTAATTTTCGGAGAAATTTATGATTGGTGAAATCATTAAAGGATTGGCGACAACGCTAAAGCATTTGTTTCAAGACCCGGTGACGGT
>CALBTC010000225.1 GCA_937967805.1 uncultured Anaerolineaceae bacterium | reverse complement strand
GAATCCAGCGCGTTTTGATCTCCTGTCGGCCCGGCGGCATTTCGTCCAAAATGGATAGGTCCAAATCGCCGTAAAGCGACAGGGCCAGCGAGCGCGGAATAGGCGTGGCGCTCATGGTGAGCAGGTGCGGGCTGGTTTCGCCGCCAGATGGTCCTTTGTCGCGCAGCGCCTGCCGCTGGTCCACGCCGAAACGATGCTGCTCATCGACAATGGCCAGCGCCAGGTTCTGGAATGTCACGGCTTCTTGAATGAGGGCATGGGTGCCGATGGCCAGATCGATTTCGCCGGCGGCAAGATCAGCGTAGATGCGGGCCTTTTCGGCGTCGTTGGTGCTGCCGGTGAGCAGGCAGATGCGCAGGCCCAGCGGCGCCAGCAGCGGCTGGAGGCCGTTGAAATGCTGCTCGGCCAAAATCTCGGTCGGGGCCATGAGGGCCGATTGGTAGCCGGCTTTGGCCGACAGCAGCAGCGCAGCGGCGGCGACGACGGTCTTGCCCGCGCCCACGTCCCCTTGCAGCAAGCGGTTCATCGGCACGCTGTCGGCCATGTCGTCGGCAATTTCTTTGATGACGCGCTGCTGGGCGTTGGTGAGCGTGTAGGGCAGGCTTTGTTGGAACTGGTCGAGTACGGCCGTATCCGCCCCAATCGCCACCCCCGGTTGCGACTGCCACTCACGCCGGAAGCCCTGCATACCCAGCTGGAGCAGAAACAGCTCGTCAAAAATGAGGCGGCGGCGGGCTTCATGCAGCGCGTGTTGGCTGTCTGGGAAGTGGTGCTGCTGAATGGCTTCGGGCAGCGGCTCCAGCTTTTGCCGCCGGCGCACGCTCTCCGGCAGCGGGTCCGGCACGCGGGGCGCCCAATAGTTGACCGTGTTGCGCATAATGTCCCGCATCCGGTTGCTGCTGAGGCCTTGCGTGAGCGGATAAATGGGCACGATGCGCCGGGTGCGCAGCGGCTCCAGCTCCAGCGGTTCCCATTCGGGCGAGTTAAAGACGGGGCGGCCTAGATATTGTTCCACCTTGCCGCTGATAACAATTTGCATGCCGGCCTTGAGCTTGTTGACCAGCCACTGCTGGTTGAACCAGGTGGCCTGCACCTTACCCGTACCGTCGCTGATGACCGATTGCACCAACACCTGGTTGCTGCGGGTGCGCCGGGCGCGCGTCTCCCAAATGGTGCCAATCACGGTGACGGTTTCGCCGTAGGCTAGCTTATGAATCGGTTTCATCAGCGTGTAGTCGTCGAAGCGGCGGGGGAAGAGATAAAGCATGTCTTCGATGGTGGTGACGCCCAGTTTGGCCAGATGTTCGGCCAGCTTGGGACCAATGCCGCGCACGGCCGTTACCGATTGGGCCAGGCCTTCCGGATCGGGGTCAACCGGCTTGCGACTGGCTGGGCGACGGTCCCATTTGGTTCCTTTTTTACCGCGTGGGGTTGGTTCATCTTCACTCAAGGAAGTGGGTTTCGGTTTCTCTTCGGCCGATTCGGTTGGTTCATCTGGTGTTGGCGGTGGGGCGGATTTTTGCGGCGACTGTTCTGGTTGGGATGGGGTTGGTTTGGCCTGCGGTGCTGCGGTTGGCTGCTGCGCCCGACGCTGCTGCACCTTGCTCTTTAGCTGTTCAATCGCTTTGGCGCGTGCTTCGGTGCCGGGCAGTCGCGCATAATCAGACAGCACCTCGGCCACCTGCTCCACCAATGCCTTGTCCATTTCCGTAACCGCTTCTTCCCGCGCCTGGCCTACCCAAAAGGTGGCAAACTGCCGAATGCCGCCCACGACGGCTTTGTTTTTGTAGCCCTGGCTGGTTTCTAAATCCAATACACGTTGCAATCTGCTTAAAGCTTTTTTCATGGGAGAAAGTTTATCCTAAGGGATGATGCTTAATCAAATTTGTTGGGCCGAAACGGCCGCAAACCCCACCGCCCCCACGCCCAAATGGGTACCAATGGCCGGGGTGACGCCCTGAATCATCGGTGTGGCTTCAGACAGGCTGGAAAACAGCTCTCCAGACATCTGGCACAATTCTTCGGCCGCTTCCTGCGCGTTGACGTGAATGATGGCCAATCGCTCAAAAGGCGCCAGTTCAGACACCATTTTGAGCATCTGGTCCAGAGCCCGTTTGCGCGTGCGTACTTTGGCCGCTGCCGAAATAACGCCATCGGTGATCATCATGATCGGTTTAATCTGCAGCAGGGAGCCAATGCCAAACTGCGCCCAACTGACACGGCCGCTGCGGTGCAGCGATTCCAGCGAGTCGATCATGCCAAAGACGCGGGTGCGGTGCACCTTTTCATTGAGCATGGCCACGATTTCGGCCATTGTATGGCCGGCGGCGGCGGCTTCGGCCGCCAGCAGCGCCAGCAGTCCGGCCCCCAGGGTAATCTGCCGCGTGTCGAACAAAGTCACCGGGGCCGATTTGGCGGCGGCGGCACCGATCCGGGCCGTGTTGAAAACGGCGCTTAAATCATGGGCGATGTGCATGGATAAAATTTGGGTGGCACCGGCGGCCGTTAGCTGCTCATACAGCTGGGTAAAGGTGCCGACGGCGGGTGCGGCCGTTGTCGGGTAATCGGTAAAGGTGGGCAGGCGTTCATAAAACTGCTCGCGGCTGATTTCTACCCCTTCCAGGTAGCTCTTTTCGCCCACGTTAATGTAAACAGGCACCACAGAAATATCAAATTGGCGGGCCAGCTCTGGCGGCACGTCGCAGGCGCTGTCGGTTACGATTTTTATCGTCATGGAGAAGGTTCGTTTGTTTGCTTGTAATCTCCCGCAGGTTTCGTCTACAGCTAACCTTTAGCGGGAACCTGCGGGAGGTTACGTCTGGGGTTACTCTGCCCCCAAGATATAAAAGTAATATGGCTGGCCACCCGAGAGCAATTCAATTTCTATCTCTTCGTACTGTTCTTCAATTTGGCTGGCGAGTTCGCCTGCTTCCTCTTCAGAAATGTCCTGGCCATAGTAAAGGGAGAGCAGTTCGCGGTCTTCCATCTTCATGGCAGCGAGAACGGCCGTCAGCACGGCCGTTAATTCTGAACCGGAGCTGCAAAGACGGCCGTCTACCAATCCAATGAACTCGCCCTCATTCACCTCCACGCCATCCAGCGTCACGGTCCGCGTAGCGCGGGTAATCTCCCCGGTAGACACTTCCCGTGATGCTTCGAGCATGGCGGCGGTTGTTTCTTCCAAATCGCCATCGGGATCAAGCGCCAGCAAGGCGCTGAGACCCTGCGGGGCCGTCTTGGTGGGCACAACGGCCACGTTTTTGGGGCTCAAATCGCGGGCGGCTTCGGCAGCCAGGATGATGTTTTTATTATTGGGCAAGATGATCACTTTGTCGGTGGGCACATCCTGAATGGCCTGGAACAGCTCTTCAATGCTGGGATTGTTGGTCTGGCCGCCGCTGACGACAAAGGATGCGTTCATGCTGCGGAAAATTTCGGCCAATCCGTCGCCAGCGGCCACGGCCACCACGCCGATTTGCCCTGGCTGCACGGTTGGTTTGATGACGGATGGGTTGGGAATGCCCATTTGCGCCGTTTGCGCCGCCGTTTGTGTGTCCGGCACGTGCACAATCTCTTCCATTTGCATCTGCATGTTTTCTACCACCACATCGGTGATCTTGCCCAGGCTGATGCCGTAGGAAATCGGCACGCCGGGGTCTTTTACATGGATGTGGACCTTGATGGTGGTTTCATCTCCCACGACCACGGTGGAATCACCCATGGCGTCGATGCGGCTGCGCACCTCGTTTACGTTGAGATTTTCACCCATCAAAATGAACTGCACGTCATACGGATTTTCGATCTCGCCCCCATCGGGCATGGCCAATTCCTGGGCGGTGATTTTGTGTTGCGGGCCTACGTTGTTGCTGCCCATCGTGGCCGCCAGCTTGAGTTCGTTCATCTTGCCGTGAACATAGCGCAGCATTCCTTCAAAAATGTAAACCAGCCCCTGCCCGCCAGAATCAACCACGCCTGCCTGCTTGAGGATGGCCAACTGGTCCGGCGTGCGCTCCAGGGCCTGGCTGCTTCGTTCCAGCACGCGCTCCAGCAAAAAGCGCAGGTCGCGGCTTTTCTTGGCGGCATCGGCGGCTTCGCTGGCTCCTTCGCGAATAATGGTGAGGATGGTGCCTTCCACCGGCTTCATTACCCCGCCGTATGCGGTGTCGGAGGCAACCTGAAATGCTTCGGCCAGGTCTTGTGCGTCGAATGTTTCATTGCCCTTGAGCCCCTTGGCTAATCCGCGCCAAATCTGGCTGAGGATGACGCCGGAGTTGCCCCGTGCCCCCATGAGCGCGCCATGGGCCAACTGTTCAGCGACTTTGCCGACGTGCTCTTCGTCGCTGTTTTTAATGCGGTCATAGGCTGAGCGCATCGTCAGCAGCATGTTGGTCCCCGTATCGCCGTCCGGTACGGGGAAAACGTTTAGCGCGTTGACGTGTTGGTGGTTGTGCTCCAGCCAGGCGAGCGCGGCCTGGGCCAATTTTTTTAGCTGCTGGCCGTTACATTGCAGCCATTTGGGTGGTGGAGCCGTTTGCGTGGCTTCGCTTGTGTGGGTTTGTGTCACGAAATAATTCTCCAAAAGGCGAATTACGCAATTACCCAACTACCTAATTACCTTTCTGTAATTGAGTAATTGGGTAATTTGGTAATTAGCTGTTCTCTTTCCCCATGCGCAGTCCCTGGACAAAAACATTCACTTCGCTGACGGTCATGCCTAATGCTTTTTCGACGTGGAACTTCACGGTGTGTTGAATGCTCTCAGCCACGGCCCGAATGCGGACGCCGTATTCTACAATCACGTAGACATCGACGCTGATCTGATCGTTTTCAATGCGCACGTCGATCCCTTTTTTGCTGTCGCGGGAGAGCAGGTTGGCGATGCCGTTGGCCAAATTTTTGTTGGCCATGCCAACGACACCATAACATTGGTTGACGGCCTGATTGGCGATGGTGGTAACGGCCGTTGTTGAAATATCTATCACGCCAAGGGTTCCTTTTTGTTGAGCCAATTCATTTGCACTCATGGTCACTCCTGAACTGTTTCAGCAGATCTGCCAATGCCATAAGAGACGGTTTCGTTAGAAAATTGGTTTGGCATTGGCCTGAAGCTGCAATTGTATCATAACCTGTTAGGAAGGCATCTAGGCTCCAGCCCAGCCAAATAGCGATGCTACAAAAATTACCAGTGGAATCGCCAGAAAAGCAATGATGAGCCAGGTGACGATGCGGCGCATTGGGGTTTGGGCTGCTGGGGCCGCCTGACGCAGCCGCGCGGCGGAGAAGGTAGCAACCAGAGCCAGAATGATGGCCGTTCCACCGCTAACAAAAATAGGGAGAAAGGGCAGCCAACCCAGTGCGTTTGCCAGTATCAGGAGGAATGCCAGGAGAACGGCCGTTCCCTCACACCATCTCACTACAGCAGCAACCGGCGTTTGTAAGTTGTCACTGCTGAGTCGATTGCTGAGCCAGACGGCCGTTAACCCCGCCAACAACGCTGCAATTCCCAGAGCCAGCGGGTACAGTAGAAACTCAATCAAAACAAGCCCCAGCGTGAACAGCAGGGTGGTTGCAGCGACGCTGACAAGCAGGGTCAAACCGAAAACGATCAGCCAGATGTGAACGGGAATTTTTTGCATAGGTTAAAATGATTCCAGAACGGTCGTAAGCGTTGAGATGGCGCCGGCTTGTTGAAGAGCCTGACAGACGGCCGTTTCCATCCCTTCATCCGCTACCAGAGCAATCATATTGCCGCCGCGGCCGGCGCCGCTCAGCTTGGCCCCCAACGCCCCGGCTTGCAAAGCGGCGTTTACAAACTTGTCTAGTTCCGGTGATGAGACGGTCATTTTTTGCAGCCAGGCGTGGTTTTCTGTCATGAGTTGGCCTACCAGTATGGTATCACCCGTTTCGATAGCTTGACGGGCGGCCTGGGCGATACGGCCGCACATATCGAAAATGCGGGCGAACTGGGCCGGCTGCTGATTATATTGGCGGCGCACATCGCCCACGGCCAGCCTGGTGCTGCTGCGCACACCCGTATCGGCCACCACAAAGCGCAGCGGTGCGGCCACGCTAAACGGCTCAATCTGGTTTTGTGGCGACTGACGCACAAAATAAATTGGCTGCTCGTAGGCCACCACCGTGTTGTCGATGCCGCTGGGCGTGCCGTGGTGAATTTTTTCCACCTCGTAAGTGAGGGCGGAAACCATCTCGTTGCTTTGCAGGTCGGGCCGGTTGAGATGCTGCGCCAGGGCGCGAATGATGGCCGCCGTAATCGCCGCGCCGCTGCCCATGCCGCTGGCGATGGGAATCTGGCTCTTGACGTGAATCATCACGTTGGGAATGGTTTCGATCTGGGCTGCTTTCAGCACCAGCCGGGCGGCCATGGCCAGGGCATCGTCTTCGGCCACGTCTTGCAGCCGGTCGTGCCGGCCTAAATCGGGGGCGATGAGGGTGCAGTTGCTGGGTGAAGGGGTAACTGTGGCTTTGGCCCGCAGTTGGGACACGGGGGCGGCGATGGCGGGACGGCCGTACACCACCGCATGTTCGCCAAACAAAATAATCTTGCCCGGAGCTGTGGCCTCCGTCACAGCACTCAATTCGTTCATGATCCAAATATGTAGAGCGTAAGGAAAACCACCAGGGCAAAGCAGGCCAGCGTCACCTGCAGCGAACGGTCCCGCAGCAAAATCTCTTCCGGTGCGCCGCCCATTTCGCGCACGTGAATCAAATAAAGGTAGCGGAAGATGGCATACAGCACAAAGGGAATGGTCAGCATCATTAAATGGTTTTCCGGTAGCCCCTCGGACAGAAAGGTGTACAAACTGTAAGAAACAACGGCGCTGGTGGTCACAATGCCCAGAAGCCGGTCAATCAGGTCCAGGTTGTATTCCTTGAGGATAGCGCGGTGGCTGCCGGCATTATTGCCTAGCAGAGTCAGCTCGTGCCGCCGCTTGCCCAGCACCATAAACAGGGCCAAAAAACCGCCAAACAGGTAAAGCCAGGGAGAAAAGCGCTGCACGTCAATAACGGTGACCCCCGCAGCAATGCGCAGGACAAACCCGGCGGTCACAATAGAAATATCAAGCAGTACCACGTGCTTCAGCCAGAAGGAGTAAGCGATCTGGCTCAACAGGTAGGCCAGCAGCACCAGGCCAAAATATAAATTGAGCAGCAGTCCGGCCGCCAGGCTGCCCAAAGCAAAGAGGATAGCGGCAATGAGCGCAATTTGGGGATTGAGGGTTCCGGCAGGTAACGGCCGTTTCTTCTTAACAGGATGCTGGCGGTCACTTTCAATATCCGCCAGGTCATTCATGATATAAACGGCGCTGGACATGAGACACAGCAAAATGAATGCGCCTATCGTGGGCAGTAGATATTCCACTTCCAGCAGCTTGCCGTCAAAAAAGAGAGCGACAAAAACAAACCCGTTTTTTGTCCACTGCCGGGGACGCATCGTTTTTAGTAAGGGTAACAGCAAATGGTTCTCTCCCTAAAACAACAACTGTTCCTGTAAAAGTGGCGAGTTTAGCGCAGCCATACGTGATGCGCAATGAGATGAAAACATATTTGGATGTTGATAGGCTCGTTATGAGTGACCCGTGGTAAATCACGTTTCACACATCACGAAAACCCCCTCGAAATCCAGGATCAACTTTCTTCAAATTTCCAATCGTGTGGGATGAACCAATTCTGGCGTAAAGCAAACAGCAGCAAAATGATGCTCAGGCCGATGACGGCCGTCATCAAGCCGAAGAGCAAATTGGCACCCCACACATCATAAATGTAGCCGCTCAAGGCCGAGGTAAGCAAAGGGGCCAACCCCAGGAAGGCAGCCTGAAACACAGATTGTGCGGTTGAGTTCCAGCCTTCGGGGGCGCGCTCGTTCAGCAACTGCACCATCACCACAAACAACAGGCCGTAGCCAACCCCTTTGACAGCCCCGGCGATGATTAAGACGATAGGCGACCAGGCCAGCGCGAAACCCAGCAGGCCAATTGCCAGGAAAAACATGGCCAGCAGCAGCGCCTGGGGACCCTGCAGCCGCCGGATGATTGCCCCACTGTGGCGCATGATCGGCACCTCCGCCAAGGCAGAGAGGCCAAATAGGAGACCGATATCTGTTTCGCTGCCACCTAGCTGGCTAATGAAAACGCCGCCAAAGATGAAGGTGCTAAACAAGGCCATGCCCAGCAGGAAGGCGCTGACATACAAAATCACCAACCCTTTGTCCTGGGCTAAAAAGAGAATGGAGCGACGGCCGTTTGTCACCGCCAATTCACCCTCTTCCAGCTTGCGGGCAACAAACAGCGCCGGCAGCACGGCCAGCGCCGCCGCCAGGAACATGGTGCGGTACCCAACCTGCTGCCAGGCCATGCCGCTCAAAATGGAAACGGCCGCAAAACCAAACGATCCCCATAGCCGCATATCGCCATAATTGAGCCGGTGGCGCGCGGCCATGCGGGCAATGACGCCGTCGGCGATGGGGAGACTGGGGCTGCGCATGGCAGATTCCACAATGACCAGCAGCAGAAAGGTGGCAAAAGCGGTGGCGAACGGATACACGAGCAGCACTGCTGCCCAGCCCACCAGGCTGATTTGCAGCAGCCACAGCCGCCAGCCGCGCCGGTCGGCCAAAGCAGAAAGCGCTGGAGCAACAACCAGGGCAAACAAGGGGAAAACGGCCGCCAGCACCCCGATCTGCGTGCCGCTAAAGCCCAGTTCCAGCAGATAGACGTTGAAATAAGGGGCATACATAGCCACCATTGGCCAGAAAAAACCGTAGTAAGCGCCCCCAATGGTGGCCGGCCCGATAGGACGCCGCGCCCGACGTTTGGCAATCATGAGACTCTCCAGCAAGCAAAAATATTTATGTGCTACGGAAGAGACCCTAAGGGTTTGGTCGTATCAAGGCTTGCTTGATGTAAGGCAAAACCCTTAGGGTCTGTAGGCAGGGGCGTCTGGTTACCAAATGAACGCGATCGCTCCTTGGCCGGAATTATATGCGGTTTTTGGCAAAAGGTTAATCGGCGGGTTCGAGGGTGAAGCGGAAGGGGAAGCCTTCCAGGCGGGCGGCCATCGTGGCCATCTTGACGCGCCGTTCAGCTTCGGCTTTGGGCAGCGTGTCTACCACCGACAGCCCTTCATTGTGCACCTGCCACATGATCGCTTCGGCAAAGATAAGCGGCTTTTTGAAGATTTGCACCATGATGCGCACCACAAACTCCATCGTGGTGATGGGATCGTCGTGGGCAATCACCTTCCAGAGTGGTTCGAGGTCTTCTTCCTGGTGGGTGATTTGCTCTTTTTCGACGTCGGTGTTGTAGGGTGCGGCCGTTTGGCTTGCGCTTACGCAGCCCAGCCAGATCATCTCATGTTCCATCAATTCATTTGCTCCGTTGGCAACCCGTCGCTAAATCGCGTTGGTTCATTATAACGAGATTTGTTACTTTTTCATCATGGACCAATTACTCGCTCATTTAGCTGCCTGGCCGGGAAACGGCCGTTTCCAATCCCACACCTATCAAAAAATCGGCGGCGGGGCCAACAACATTTTGTACAAAGTCTCAGGGAAAGATGGCACTTTTGCCGTGAAGTTTACCCTGCGGGACGGCCGTCGCCGGGCCTGGCGCGAGTTTCAGGCGCTGACGGCGCTGCAAGCGCACGGTTTGGCCATCGCACCTGAGCCGATTTTGTTGGACGAAGACAGCTATCCGCAGCCGGTAGTTGTGCAAAGGTGGCTGGATGGAAAGGTAACGGCCGTTCCGCCTCAACGTGATGCCGAGTGGCGGCAGTTGGTTGCCCACTATGCCACTCTGTCCAAAATTACGCCACGGAATACGGAGGTTGAGCTGGAAACGGCCGTGCTCAACTTCAACCGCGTCGCCTGCGGATTGACCCACATTCGACAGCAATGTGCTGCCATGCCACTGGAAGCTCAGCCAAAAGCACTCAGAGAACTGGTTCAGGCCGCCCAACGCCTACCAGCAAATTTGCCGCCTGCACTACTTGCGCTCTGCCGGGTGGATGCCAACACGCTCAATTTCATTCGGCGTCCTGGCACCTGGGCCTCGGTGGACTGGGAGAACAGCGGTTGGGGCGACCTGGCGTTCGAGATGGCAGACATGATGACCCATCCTCAATTTGCCACGGTGCTGCCAGCGCGATGGGATTGGGTGATGAGGTTGTATGCCGAATTGAGTGGGGATGAAACGGCCGTCACCCGCATCCAAACCTACTATCCGCTCATGCTCATTTGGTGGGGGGCACGTTTGGCCCGCGCCCTGTACGAAATCCCGCGTGGCCAGGATGAACGCCTCGCACCGCGCGATCCAAACTGGCAGCAGAAAGGTGAGCAAAAGCTGGCTACCTACATTCAGCGTGCCTTTTCGGTGATCCGTAATTGGTAATCGGTGATCGGTAAACAGACAACCGATTACTGACTCACTGAATACTGATAACTGACCTACTGATTACCGTTCACCGAACTTTTTGCAAACGGCCGCTTGTCTCCCCCAGTTCCGTCTTTGCCGGCACAAAAGTGAAGTCAGACAGCCATGGCGTTTCCGGCGCCATTGTCAGGCGGGCCAGGGCGACCAGGACGCTGTCATAATTTACCCGCCACCCGGCAAAGTGCCGCCAGGCCGCTTCACGATCCGGCTGCATGGGCACACCCTGGCTTAGCAGGCGGTCGTATGCCTCATTAAATTCAGCCTGCGTGACGTTAATGGGATCGTCCGGAAAGTGTGGATCGTCATTGTACGGCACCAAAAATATGTCGGCAATGTGGCGCAGGGCAATGTTGCCAGCGCGAATAACCAGGGCGTGTGTGGGCGGTTCGTTTTCCGGCCGCTTGATGGCGCTAAGAAAGAGCGCCGCGCCATCAAGCACGGCACCAGCAGCCACCACCCAGCTTTGGTGCGCCCGCGGTGAACGAAAAAAGGCTAAGGCGGCCAGGGAGGTATGCGTTTCATCAATTTGGGTAAACCAATGCTCCCAATAATCCCAAAAATTGAGCGACGAGGGCAAATTCCCCAGACCATGCAGTCTCCACACAAGCTCTGGGGCGGTTGGGGGCGAGCCGGCCCGCACTTCCAGCAAGGAGACCGCCTCTTCTCGCTGGGAAAAAGCAGAATACATCGTGGGCAAATAGGAGATCAACATCGCCACTAGAATCAGGCCTACCGTGGCTTCAATAAAGGCCAAAACGGTCTGGGCCATCGTGTCGGCTGTGGCAAAACCAAGCGTGAGGATGGACGAGCCACTCAGCAGAAATGCTTCCGACCAGGGGGTAGTGCCCAAGGCCCAAAACATGCAGGCAAAGCCGACGGTGGTGATGAACAACCAGGTTGGGACCATTAACAGCAGGCTGATGGGTGCATAGATTGCCATCAAGCTGTCCCGCTGTTCGTAGGTGGGCAGCAGTTTCATGACCAGGTTGAACAAGCTGCGAACTGAAAGAAATACTATCCGTGTTAGCTTAACTGAAGCACTGCGGGGCAGCACAAAGGTACGAGTAGCAGAAATAAAGGTGTAGGCCGCCAAAAAGAACCCAACGAAGAATATGAAGGTACGCAGCAGGATCATAAGCCAAATGATACCGCCACTTTTTTTAGGAGGAAACGGCCGTTACCCTCTTTTGTCCCGGACTTAGGCAATCTCTCCTGGAGAAAACCGGTTAGGATTGTGTAAATTCTGCCTTTACTACAGCACTGCACTCACATCTCCTGTAAGTAATGCAGATGCTTTTCTGGCTACATCTTGATTCATTTTATGCACAGTGTGGGAGATTGTAAAAGCTTCGATAAAGGCAATAAACGCCGGTATAAATGTCCAGGAAAACACAAGGTACAAAATACCGAGCACAGTATTGCCAAGGTAAAATTGATGGCCGCCGATCCCACCTAAAAGCAAGGCAAGCACAACGGCCGTTGTAGGATTTTTCTTTTCAGCATTATACTGAATCAAAAATGATGAACGGCTTGCATCCGGCAAGGAATTCACAAGCTTTTGGATCTCCAATTGAGTTCTTTTTTCTTGTTCTCTGGTTTTGTTAACAAGAAAGGCTAATGCTGCTATTAGGATGGCGGGAATGCCAAAGCAAAGCATTAAGCCAAATGCAGAAGCAAAAAAATCATCCATGAGTTTGACCTCCGAGAGTAAGACTGGAACTACGAGAACTACATTTGTATTGTGAGAAAAAAAATTGCTCTTTTTGGCACAAAAGTGAGCGCTTGAAGCATATACAAAACGCCCGGTTGTTGTCAACTCCCAAAATAAGGGGATAAGGGGATTTAGGGTGAAGATAAAATTCTGGAAACGGTGAATGCGAACAACACACAAATAGTGGTGTAACCTAAAAGACCTGACAGGGCTTAAGCAAAAAGGTTGTAATCAAGCCCTGCCAGGCTTCTCATCAAAACTCTCCCGGCATCATTTGTTCTTTAAAGCTATGAGGCGCGGTCCATATAAGGCCGCATTACATACTGTAAAGTAGTCGCTCGCGGTTGAAGATTTGCATGGCGAATATAACCCCAATCGCCGTGCCCGCGACATTGCCGATGATGCTAAACAAGACGGCGTTTGCCGGAACGATTCCACCCAACGTCAGCACGCCAACGACGGCCGAAGTGCCGTACACGGGGATCAAGTAGGTCAGACTGGCACCTGTAGGTGGAACAAAGGCGGCAGCCATGGCCACAAAGAGCACGACAAACACAACCGGGGTTAAGGCAGATTGGGCATCTTTAAACGTCTTGGTGCGAATGCTGATGATCATCAGGATGACGTTGGCAAACAGGGCCAGCGGCAAAGAAACCAGGATGGCCTGCAAAATCACGGCCACGGGCAGCGCGCCGGCGCCTTCGGTCATGGATTCAGGCAGCAGCGTACTGGCAATCCAAAAACCAAAGAGGGTCAGGGCAATGGGTACGGCCGTCACCGTAAACACGGATGCCAGCTTACCTACAAAAATCTCTACATCGCTGCTGGGCGTAACCAGCAAAGATTCCAGCGTGCCCCGCTCTTTCTCGCCGGCGGTCACGTCGATGGCGATAAACATGCCACCCTGTACGGCCGAAATCGCCACCAAGATGGGCAGGAAGAAGGCGGCTGCGGCTCCGGCCCGCTGCGCCGGCGAGGCCAAATCTTCCATATCCAGCGTCACAGGAGCCAGCACCGACAAATCGACGTTGCGTTCGGTTAACCGCTGCACCGTAATTTGCTGGTTGTAAGCATTCAGCGCCAGCTCCAGCCGACCCAACGAAATGCCCCCGCCAAACAGGCCACCGGCGGTGTTGTTTGTTCGCACAATCAAGGTGGCTTCCTGTTCCTCGGCCACGTTTTCACTAAAGCCGGGCGTAAAGATGAGGCCGGCAGCTTCTTCGGCACTCGCCACGGTTGCCTCCAGATCGCCGCTGAACGGTTCCAGCTCAATGCCGAACTGGGCAAAGGTTTCGATAAATTCGTCGCCGGCAAACTCCAATCCCTGTACCGGAAGCACCAGCGTGTCTTCCTGGCGGGAATCGACCAAGCTGCCCAGTAATGGATTGAGCACGGCGTAAAAAATGCCCAAAACGAGCGGCACGACCAGCGTCTGGCGCAACCCTTTGCGGTCACGCACGATGTCCATCAGTTCTTTTTGCCAGATGTTTAAGATGTTGTTTAACATGATGTTTTCCTGTTTTTAGGTTGCTAGTTGATGGTTTGTTGGTGGTTGGTTCATGAGTTGTACCAGCCACTAGCCACCAACCACTAACCATTGATTTGCTGACGGCCGTATTCACTCCGTTCCAACCCAACCTGACCGGCCAGCGACACAAAAGCATCTTCCAAATTGTCCTTGCCGGTCCTTTGCATGAGGTCGATGGGCGTGCCAAAAGCGATAATTTTGCCATTCACAATGATGGCGATGTTGTCGCAGAGTCGTTCCGCTTCGTCCATGTAGTGGGTGCTAAACAGGACGCAGCGCCCCTGGTCGCGCATGTCGCGAATGGTGTTGCGGGTGTCGCGCACAGCCATCACGTCCAGGCCGTTGGTGGGCTCATCCATAATGATGTTGGGCGGGTTGTGCACCAGGGCGCGCCCCAGCACAACTTTTTGCCGCTGGCCCCGGCTAAACCCTTCAGCGCGGCGGTCGGCAATTTCATCCATTTTTAGCTCATCGATAATGGCCTGGATGCGGGATTCCAACTTCTGACCTTTGAGACCGTAGAAACGGCCGTAATAACGAAACTGTTCACGCGGCGACAGCCGGGGATACACGCCGTTCATATCTGCCTGCACGCCCAATGCCTGGCGCACGGCGCGCGGGTCGTTGATCACGTCGTGGTTATCCACAATGACGTTGCCGCCCATTGGCTTGATAAGACCGGAGATCATGCGCAGCGTGGTCGTTTTGCCCGCTCCATTGGGGCCGAGCAGGCCGGTGATTTGCCCATCCGGGCAAACAAAAGAGATGTCGTCAACTGCTTTAATACTGTTGTCTTCACCGTAATATTTTCTCAAATTTCTAATCTCGATCATTGTTCTTTCCTTGACTTGAATGTGGACGCCTTCATTTGGTAAGGATGATTCAGTATGGAGACGGTATCCATACGAGCAATCGATAAGTTAAGTTGCCAACGGGCACGGCTGTTAAAGGGTGGATTTTTGCGGGGTGGGCTGGTCGCCGGGGGTGTAGCTGTGGCTGAGTCGCCCCTGGTTCATAATGATGATCGTTTGGCAAACGGCCGTCACCGCCGCACTCTCGTCAGCAATCAGCAAAACGGCCGTGCCATCAGCCGCCTGCTGGCGCAGCACCTGGCTGATGAGCGATATGGACGCAGGCGAACTCTTATTAAATGGGTCAACAAGAAGGAGAATATGTGGTCGGTGCAAAAGGGCACGCCCCAGTGCCAAACGGCGAGCCAGCTCTGGTGCCAGATGCTGTACCCGGACCTGGGTTTGGTCTTGGAGGCCGACCAGGGTGAGCATTTCAACGGCTCTGTTGAGCGGCACTCCATAAAGGCGACAGTAAAATTCCAGGTTTTGCCGGGCAGTGAGGCGTTCATACAGGCCATTTTCCGCCGGTAGAATGCCCACTTTTTGGGCAAAAAGGGTGCGGTGTTCATAGGGATCGATATCTGCCAGCCGAATTTGCCCGGCGGTGGGCGGCGTCAGCCCGGTGATGAGTTGGATGAAGGTATCTTTGTGCACGGCTGCTAAACCGGAAACGGCCGTGATTTCCCCTGCTGCCACCATGAGGCTGGGAATGTTAATGAGGGTGTTTTGCTGCACCACTTTTTGCAGTTGGGTTAGCTCAATCATGGAGCTTAAGTTTAGCAGGGATTGGTGAGAACGCTCAAAACAATCCCTGGAAACGGCCGTTTCCAGGGATTGATCTAAAGTTTTGCCAGTTAAAGGTGAGAACCGTCCACTAAAAAATCAGGGACAAAAATCCGTCGTTGTGGTTGTGTTGTAGAACCAGTTGTAAGCATAGAACTGATTGGCGTGAGCCGTTTGGGCCCGGATGGAGATGCGCGCAGATCCGTCTAGTCCGTCGGGAATGTTGAACGTGTAGCGGGCGCTGCTGTTATCTCCAGACGCCAGCGTACCTACCGATGTGCCGCCAATACCGCGCGTGTACATTGGGCCCATCGTCACAGCAAAGGTCTGGTTCTTGGGGAAGTTTTTGGTCAAGATGGTGACATCACCATCCCTGGTGACGCTGCAAACGGTGAAGGTGGGAATACCGGTGTAAATCGGGTCGCCGCCGCCAATGGGGCCACCGTCGCCGCCTGTGGCGTTGTGGAACCAGTTATAGGCGTAGAATGGATTGGCGTGGGCCGTTTGAGCCCGGATAGAGATGCGCGCATCGTTGGCTAAAGCTTCGGGAATATCAAATGTCGCCGTGAGCGTGCCGCCGGCGCCGGAATTCAGCGAGCCGACGTTGATGCCGCCGATACCCCGCGTATACATCTTGCCCATTGTCACGTAAAAGGTCATGTTGGCCGGGAAGTTGTTGGTTTGGATCGTGACGCTTTCGCCGGCAGTTACGCTGGTCACCTTAAAGGTGGGAATGCCGGTGTAAATCGGTCCAGGTGCTGGGCCAGGTCCGGGTGCTGTATTGTTGTAAAACCAGTTGTAGCTGTAATATCCCTGGGCGCTGTCCAGGCGAATGGCCACCTGGGCATCCCCTTTTAGGCCATCGGGGATGGTATAGGTGGCAGACAGGGACCCCCCTGCGCCAGAATCCAGCGTGCCGACAATAGTACCGCCAGCGCCCAGCGTGCCCATCTTGTTCATGCGCACGGTGAACGTTTGCCCGGCAGGAAAGTTGTGCGTCTGGATGGTCACAGATTCGCCTGCCTTCACGCTGGTGATGCTAATCGTCGGGATGGCCAACGAACTGGAAGCAGCCGTGCCGGCGCCAAATAATAAAGCGAGTAGAAGCAGCGCCAAAGCCCCGGCTTTATTTCGCCAGAAACGGCCGAATGCTGCCAAAGATAATTTATGATGAAACATTAAAACCTCCTTCGGAAATGATGCAGGGGTGCAAGTGACAAGACCGCTCTTCCAGGACAAAAGCCGCAGACTGATCAGATGATACTTATAGGACACGTGCAATTGGGTCGAAGCCGCCAATCCCTCCTGCTTCTTATAAGGAAACAAATCGGACAATACGGTGAAGGCATTATACATAAGAATGAGGGAAAATATCTATAGAACGGCCGTTCCGAACGAGTACCAACAAAAAAAGCGCCTCCTGTAGGGGGCGCTTTTGTCGCAAACCTGTACGGAATTTGTAGGGTTTACAGGGGTTCTTTGTCGATAGCCACAATGCCAAACTCATCCCCCTGGCCAATACACTGGGTTGGCGAAACGTTGAAGCGTTTGTCTGAATCGACAAAGTTTTCCAGTGCGCCTTGCAGCACGCCGACGGCCAAATGGCAAACCGGCGAGTCGGTGTCGCGATTGGTGCACATGGGGCAAACCAGAATGTTCCAGTACCACGATTTGTCATCATCTGTCAGCGACACTTCCTGGTCACTTACCTGGTTAAAAAATTTGGCAAAAAATTGTAATCCAAGCCCAATGCGTCGTTCTAGTGAACCAATCTTCATGGCGGCGCGCGCGGCCGTAGCCACAGAGCCAAAACTGTCCAGGCCGTCGTTGAAGGTTTTCTTGCCGGCGCGTACAGCAAAAGCCCGAGCACCACGAGCCCCATACATATCCCAGAACGCCTCCTGAAGCTGGCCTACGTGGGCAAACGGGACCTCTTTTTTCATATTGTCAGGCGGATAATTGTCGATGTAGTGAGATAGGCGACCCATGTTGAGTAAGGCGTTCACACCATTCTTGCCTACAATTTCTTCTGTAGCAATTAAAATGATGCGTACCCACCGGTTTGGGTAAAACTTATCTTCATTTGCAGGACCTGCCATAACTAACCTCCAACGACATGAATGAAAATGGGGGTAAAAGCGGGTGCATAAGGATTTTTAATTTCAAAGCGTTTCCCGCTCTTACAGAAAGCCAGAACTTCTCAATTCTCAATAGGACGGCGCTATTATAATACATCCGTAGATTCTTCACACGCGCTTGCCGCTTTTGTGACAAATTCTGCACATTTGTGGCGTTGTGTCAAACTTTTTAGCGCACTTTGCCAGTAACAAAACGGTGAGCGGTTTCAGCTAGAATCGCCGTACCCAGGGGCAAAACGTTTTCGTCGATGTCAAAAATATCGGTGTGGTGGTGGCGCAGCACGCCGTCGTCGATGGCCGCGCCCAGCATAAACATAGCCCCTTTTGCTTCGCGTGTCATGTAGGCAAAATCTTCGGCCCCCATGCCAAATTCGGTGTCGGTTACGGCCGTTTCCCCGGCAATCTCCTGAGCCACATCCCGCAGCCAGCCATTCACCTGGGCGTCGTTGTACAGCGCCGGATACCCTTTGCTGAGCTTGAACTCATAGCTGCCGCCCATCTGCTGGCTGAGTTTAAAGGCATTCTCCACCTCGGCCCACAACTGCTTGCGCACTTCGTCGTGGAAAGAGCGGATCGTGCCCTGGATGTACACTTCATTGGGAATCACGTTCGGGGCAGCCCCGCCGCTGATCTCGCCCAAACTCACCACGCAGCCGCGCAGCGGATCGATACGCCGCGAAGGAATGGCATAGATGGCCGGCAAAATCAGGCTGAGCATGTGCAGCGGGTCGCTGCCGGTATGCGGGTATGCGCCGTGGCCGCCGTCGCCGCGTACCCAGGCCTGAAATGAATCTACATTGGCCATTGAGCAGCCGTCCTGAAAGCGCAGCTGGCCGGCCGGCTGGTTGGAGATGACGTGCAGGGCAATGACGGCATCGACGTCCTCCAGCGCGCCATCGGCGATCATGGCGGTAGCCCCGCTAATGCCGTTCTCGTCAAATGCTTCTTCAGAAGGCTGGAAGAGGAAGCGCACGTTGCCCTGCCAGCCGCCGTCGGCCAGGCTTTGCTTGAGCAGGTGGGCTGCCCCCAGCAGCATGGCGGTGTGCGAATCATGGCCGCAGGCGTGCATCACGCCCTCGTTTTGCGATTTATATGGCGCATCGGACTTTTGCAGGATGGGCAGGGCGTCCATGTCGGCGCGAATGGCAATGGTAGGGCCGTCGCCCGTGCCAATCTGGCCCACCACGCCGGTGCGTCCGACGCCGGTTTTGACGTCGATACCCAATTCAGTGAGGGTATCGGCCACGAGTGCGGCCGTTCTGAATTCCTGAAATCCCAGTTCGGGATGGGCGTGGATGTCACGCCGCAGCCGGATGAGTTCATCGTGTAATGCATTGGCTTTGTCTAACATGTTGGGTCCTTTTTTGATGTATTGAGTCGAGGACTGGCAGTCCTGACTCTTAATTTACTGCAACATTTCTTAATTCAGGACTGCCAGTCCTGGGGTCTACACTGGTCCTCCAAAATGATGTCCAGCCCGTGCAGCAGCGCCACTGCTTCGGGCAGCGAAAATTTGGCTTGCTTGAGCGTGTTCAGATCAGCAGCGATGGCATAATTGCGTGCGCCGCGAAAATCGGCACCATATTCTGCACCATCTTCAAAAACAGTCATCAATTCTCCAGGGTGGCGACGGCAACGGCCGTTACCACATCATTGCGCACTTCCATGCAATTGACTCCCTGCACCACTCCTGTTTTGGGCGGCACTTCATCGGCTCGGAAGCGAATGATTTTGCCATCCTGGGCCAAAATGAAGATGTCATCATCTTCTTGCACCGTCACGGCACCGATGAGCTGATCGCTCTTGAAAATGGTTTTGCCGCCTGCGCCCGGGGCTTTGTTCATACGAAAGCCGCTCATCTGGCGGATGGTGCCTTTGCCGTCGTGCCCCACCACAAAAACGCCGCTGCGCTCCGTCACGCTGGCCACGGCCACCACCTCATCGCTGGGATCGACGCGCAGCCCCAGGCAGCCGCCGCGTGCCGGCACCTGCGTCTCGCGGAAGCGAATACCTTGTGCCTGCTGGGTGGCCAGGAAAATTTCGTCACGGCCGTTGCTCCAGCAAACGGCCGTAATCTGCCCGCCTTGCTTCACGTCATGAAACGACATACCGGGGATGAGGCTCCTGCCAAAGTAGCTGGCGGCCACCCGCTGCACCCAGCCGCGCTGGCTGGCCAAAATGACGTACTGGCCTGCCTCTGCGGGAATGGCACCGATGATGTGTTCATTGCCGTGGAAGGGAAAGCGGCTGACGATGCTTTCGCCAGGGGCGCGCAGCTCTTCGGTTTGGTGGATGTCGGCCACAGACAGCGGAAAAACGCGGCCCAAATTGCTAAACAGCAGCAGGCGCGCGCTCTCATCGGCTACGGCCAGATGAGCCGGGTAGTCATGCTCGTCCACATCCAGATCAAACACACCGATACCGCTGCGGCGCTGACGGCCGTATAAATGCCGTGCCGTCCTTTTGGCCACCCCCCGCTGGCTGATGGTGATGACTTGCTGCGTGGTAGGCGGTTCGGCGGGTTCACTGTCGGCGCTGTGCCGGCGGGTCTGGCTCGATTGGGCGCTTTTCAGCTCAGCTTCCAGCGCTTCGATGTAGGCCCGCACATCGGGGCTAACGTTGCTTAAATCAGGGCGTTCCAGGTCCATAAATTCTCCCGTTCGTTTCTTTGGTGACGACAACGAATTTGAGTAAGCAACGAATTTTTCATTCGTTGCTTACTCAAATTCGCTGTTGCTGCCCTGATCATAGAGAGGGAAGGCGGAATCGGCAATATGAATTGTGGGTTTGGCTAATTGAGGAGGGGAGTGTGTTAGAATGTTACGGTATATTTTAGCCAGCAACAAAGGGGGATGCTATGAAAAAGTTTCAGTATGTTGGGTTCCAGTGGGCAATATTTATCGCTTTTCTTTTTCTACCAGCTTTGGCTTGTGATAATCCTTCGTGGTGCTATGAAGGATTATCAGAAACAGATCTTCCTGGGAAAAATTTCAGCTATTGTGCATTAAATGATTTGGATTTGTCTGGAAAAAATCTTCAAGACGCAGACTTCACAGGTGCATCTCTATACAATACTGATCTAAGTGATTCAGATCTTACCGGTGCAGATTTAGATCTTGCCTGGCTAGAAGATGCTAATGTTGAAAATGCTAAATTAGATGAAAAATGGGCGCAAATTATTGACTTGTTAACAACTTTGGATGGTGCCGGGCAAGACTATTCGGGTTATGACATGAATCGCGCTTATTTAAGTGGCGCAAATTTCACAAATGCGAAACTTCAGAATGCCTTACTCAAAGATGCTATTTTATTCGATGCAAATTTTACGAATTCAAATTTAGTAGGTGCAAATTTCCGAGACGCAGATCTTTATAGAGCAATCTTTCTTGAAGCAGATTTGACGAATGCAGATTTGAGAAATGCTGATCTGGGTGGTGCTGACTTGTTAGGAGCAATTGTTTCTCAAGCGCAATTAAATCGCGCAGATCTGGAATGCACACGTTTACCAGATGGTTCGATTTTTAGGGAAAATGCCTGTGAAAACTTCAATGCTCCGTTACCCTGGGAAAAATAATCTTTTGATGGTGCGGATGAACGGCCGTAAAGACCGACAACGAATTACTCTTTACATTTTCACCTGCTTGTCATGTACAATGTGATTTATGGAATTGCAAAAACTGTCCTCAGAGAAGCTGAATTATGTTTTAGCTGAGCTGCGCAGCCAGCTTAATAAACTTTATGGATCGCGATTAGTTCGTTTGCTGTTGTATGGTTCGCAGGCGCGTGGTGATGCAATGCCCGGTTCAGATGTGGATGTGCTCGTTGTTTTGGCTGGGCCGGTCGATCCGGCGACTGAAATTGAGCGGGTTTCGCCAATTACGGCCGCTCTATCTCTTGAACACGATATAGTGATTTCCTGTGTCTATGTCTCTGAGGAACGATATACTCAAGAAAACAGCCCCCTTCTATTAAATATTCGTCGCGACGGTATTGCAGTATGAACTCTGAACAGGAAGCTCTTTTGCAGAAAGCCCAGAGCAGCATCAACGCGGCAAAGCTGCTAGAAAGCGAGGAATTCTTTGATTTTGCTGTCTCCCGTGCTTACTATGCCATGTTTTATGTAGCTGAGGCGATTTTGTTGGAGGATTCGTTAAACTTCTCAAAACATTCGGCCGTGATTGCTGCGTTTGGTCGTCATTTTGTAAAAACTGGCCGTGCTCCTGCACACTTTCACCGGTATTTGATCGAGGCTCAAGATAGTCGTTTGATAGGTGACTACGATCCAATGCCCACCCTTTCCAGCCGAAAAGCTTCCCAACAGATTGAACGAGCAGAGCAGTTTCTAGAATTTGGCGAAGTCTT
The DNA here is from genome assembly GCA_937967805.1 of uncultured Anaerolineaceae bacterium. The sequence continues at coordinate 12,368 of CALBTC010000225.1, read as the reverse complement.
TCTAAGGGATAATATGTAGGATAAGCGAATCTCAACTTTAACTTTCCTGACACTATAACAAGCTATTTGATGTCACAGTTCTGAGAGTTGAGTAACTGTAAGAACTCTTTGAAGTCGGCAGATAGCTGGATCGTAGCCATAAACAATTTGTCGCATTAGTTCGAGCGCAGCAAGGCGCTCCTGTAGGGTCTTTTGTTGCCAATAGACATCGTCATCTGTGTCATTTTCCAGAGTTGTGACGGAGAATGCCGTTTTATCTATCTTGGCAGAAAAAGCATTGGATTCCATTACCGGACTATAGCAGAAGCTTTGTAGGCAATCAAGCAAAAATTTGTCAGGAATTGGTCTGTGTGGGGTTAACGCAAAATGTCAGCAATGAAGACATCCAAGTTGGTGAAGTTGGCGAAGGTGAGGTCGTTGAAGGGCAGGTTGTGGTGGGCTTTGAGTTGGGCCATCAGCCCCAGGTAGTTGTCTACGATGCGGTCTTGCCAATTGAGGTTTAGGTGGGCAACGGCCGTCTTAATCCCCGCTTCTTCCCCCTCCAACTCAATAAAATTTCCGTACGGCAGCTCATCCAGCACAATTTCCACGTCCTGCCATTCAAACGTTTCGCGGTACTTTTCATACACCTGCACCGGGGCAAAGCCCAGCCGCTGGAAAATCAAGGACAATGTGTCAAAGTCGGTGACCTGTACTTCCAACTCTTCGCGCACTTTGGCTTCGCTTTTGGGGAGATTCTCTGGAGTGCCTTTGTAGGTGAGGGTGACGGCCGTATCTTCCCGGAGCCTCAGCAACGATTCTTTCTTCAGCAGGCGCTCATCGGCCGTATCAAAACGCAAGTTCCGCTCATAAATGCGCGGCTTTGTCAGCTCTGCCCCTGCCGCCAGCAGCCGCTCGCGAAATGCTGCCAGGTCCGGCACCAAAAACTTTACCTCGATTTCTAGATTTTTTTCGCGCATAAGTAAGCCAGGGCTCTTCTTATCGTTCCTTTTCCCTCTTCAACTTGAGGGCGCAGACAGGAGATGAGCTGTTTCGCTTCATTGTCGGTCAAAACGTCTGCCATTACCTCTGCCAAAGAAGGGACTTTGGGATTAGGGGCTCTATTTAGGAAGCTGTCCCAGGTTAATCTTTCTGGTGACGGGCCCAATTCCAGTTTCAGCTCCAAATTAATTTCGGCAAAATCGGCCGCTTCTGCCAGGGAAAAGAGATCGCGCTCATCAAAATTAAGCATCGGGTCTGTTTCTGGTGGCTGCAAGGCCAGATAAACGGCCTTGATTTTATCGGCTATCTCCATGACGGGTGTCACATCGGAGCCACCAAAAATGTGACGGGGTTCCGGGTAGCTAAAGCTGTTGATCGGTTCGAAGAGAGAGATACGGCCGTTTCCCCGCAACACCCGGTAAAATTCCCGAAACGCCTTCGCCTTGTCCGCCACATAAATCAGCACCGACCGCGTTGTCACTACGTCTACCGAACCATCAGGAACTGTTGCCAAATCCTCGGCCGATGCCTGCACAAACTCACAGCGATCCGCCACACCCATTTGCTGTGCCAGCTGCGCCGAATGATCCAACAGCTCTTGCGAAATATCAGAAAAAATAACCCGCCCCGACTTTAATCGATCTAAAGCGCCAAAGGCCACCAGCCCATCGCCACAGCCTACATCCAGCACCGTTTCGTTCCCTTGCAGATTGGCCCTGTCCAATATTTTGTCGCGAACCGGATAAAGAAACTCCTGCAACGTCCGTTCCAATAGCGTCTGATCGCCGCCAAAACGTCGTTCTAACAGCCACGCCTTCCAAATATCCTGCTTAGACTTTTTCACTGATTACATACCACCGAGTACCGGCTACTGTTCCCCTGAAACCAGTGCATCTTCGTTATCATCAATAATCACTGCCAGCACCTGGTCCTTTTCCACGCTGGCCCCTTGTGTCACATTCACCCGAGCCACGATCCCATCCTTCGGCGCGCGCAGTTCATTTTCCATTTTCATGGATTCCAGGATGATGACCTTGTCCCCTTTCTGGACATACTCTCCTTCGGCCACCGGTACGGCCACAATCAGGCCGGGCATGGGGGATTTGAGCTGCACTTCCCCGGCCACATCGCCGGCGACGCCGCGGGCTTTGGCCAGCCGATAGGCGCGCTCATCTTGCACCTTAACGGTGTACAGTTCACCTTTAGTCAGCACTTCCCAAACATCATCGCGTGCCTCTACCACTGCCTCCAGTGACTGATTATTCAGCAGCAGCGATAAGGCATCGGCCTCAGGCAAATGCTGAAAATCGATCTCATACCGCTCGCCATTGACCAAAATCTGGTTGTTATGCTCAATTTCAATGATAAATTCTTCGTCTTTTACCGTTGTTATGTATTTCATGGGCTTTTTAATTGCCCAATTACTTAATTACTCAATTACGATTTGTAATTAGGTAATTAAGTAATTGAGTAATTACTTCCTCAGCCGCTCCCAGCGACTGTACCATTTCCAGTTGCTCACGTCCCGCTCGCCGGGAGCCACAATCTGGCTGGCTTGCTGGCCCTGCTGGTGGGCCATGAGCGTGGCTACAATGGCCGCTTCCATCGTTAGCGGCGCTTCGCGGTCGCTCATCTTAAACCGCTCCTCTACAAAGTGGGTGTCGAACTGGCCGGTTAAAAAGCGATGGCTGTCCATCATGTGCTGGTGGAAGGGGATGTTGGTTTTTACCCCCATGATGCGATACTCCTCCAGGGCGCGGCGCATGCGCAAGATGGCCTCGCCGCGCGTCTCGCCGTAGCAGATGAGCTTGCTGATCATCGAGTCGTAGTAAGGGGTGATTTCGTAGCCGGGAAAAACGCCGGTGTCAATGCGCACGCCGGGGCCGGTGGGCAAACGGCTGACGGTGATCATGCCGGTGGAGGGGAGGTAGTTGTTGTATGGATCCTCGGCGTTGATGCGGCATTCGATGGCCCACCCCTTCATTTTGATATCTTCTTGCTTAAAGCGCAGCCGCCGACCGCGGGCAATGCGCAGCTGCTCCTGCACGATGTCTACGCCAGTGACCAGTTCGGTGATAGGGTGCTCCACCTGGACGCGCGTGTTCATCTCCAGGAAGTAGAAATTTTTGTCTCGGTCCAGCAAAAATTCTATGGTGCCGGCGCTGACATAATCAACGGCTTGGGCGGCAGCGACGGCCACAGCGCCCATCTTTTGGCGCAGCTCTTCATCGACCACAAAGCTGGGGCTTTCTTCGATCACTTTTTGGTGGCGGCGCTGCAGGGAACATTCGCGCTCACCCAGGTGGATGACGTTGCCGTGCATGTCGGCCAGGACCTGAATTTCGATGTGACGGCCGTTTTCAATCAATTTCTCCAGGTAAACGGTGTCATCGCCAAATGCGGCTGCTGCCTCACGACGCGCTGACGACAGGGCATCCGGCAAATCGCGCGCTTTGTAGACCGGGCGCATTCCCTTGCCACCCCCGCCGGCCGACGCTTTCACCAGCAGCGGGAAGCCGACGCTTTTGGCGGCTTCGATCAGCTCTTCGTCTGTTCCGGCAGAGGCGCCAGGCACTACAGGAACACCGGCGGCAACGGCCGTTTCGCGCGCCGTCTGTTTGTCCCCCATAATTTCAATCGCTTCCGGCGGCGGACCGACAAAGACCAGCTCGTTGTCCACACACATCTGGGCAAACGCCGCCCGCTCCGACAAAAAGCCGTAGCCCGGATGGATCGCCTCTGCGCCAGACCGTTTCGCCACGTCGATGATTTTCTCCATGCGCAGGTAGCTGTCGCGCGCCGGCGACGGGCCGATGTGATACGCCTCGTTGGCGTAGCGCACGTGCAGCGCGTTGCGGTCCGCATCGGAATAAACCGCCACGGTGCTGATGCCCAGCTCATGGCAGGCGCGCAAAATGCGCATCGCTATTTCGCCCCGGTTGGCGATGAGTAATTTGTTGAATCGTTTGGGTAATAAACTGTCTGTAGCCATTGTTTTGGTAATCGGTGATCGGTAATCCGTAAACGGTGATCGGTAATCAGTAAAAGCTAACCGATTACCGTTTACGGATTACTGATTACGGTTAAAGGGGAATATTCCCGTGCTTTTTCGGCGGGTTATGGTCCCGCTTGTTTTGCAGCATGTTCAGGGCGTTGATCAGCCGGGGGCGGGTCTGGCTGGGTTCGATGACGTCGTCAATGTAGCCGCGTCGGGCCGCTTCGTATGGATTGGCGAACTGTTCGCGGTAATCTTCCACGAGTTCCGCTTTGCGGGCAGCAGGATCATTTGCCCCGTTCAGCTCGCGGCGGAAGATGATGTTAACCGCCCCATCCGGCCCCATCACGGCCACTTCGGCCGTGGGCCAGGCCAGGTTCAGGTCGGCGCGTATGTGCTTGCTGTTCATCACGCAGTAGGCGCCGCCATACGCCTTGCGGGTGACAACGGTGATTTTGGGCACGGTGGCTTCGCAGAAGGCGTAAAGCAGCTTGGCCCCGTGGCGAATAATCCCGCCATGCTCCTGGTTGACGCCGGGCAAGAAGCCGGGCACATCTTCAAATACAATTAGAGGAATGTTGAAGCTGTCGCAGAAGCGAACAAAGCGGCCCGCCTTCTCGCTGGCGGCGATGTCCAGCACGCCGGCCAGTACCATCGGCTGGTTGGCCACGATGCCCACGGAAAAGCCGCCCAATCGAGCAAAGCCGACGACAATATTTTGGGCAAAATGCTCCTGAATTTCATAAAAAACGCCATCGTCCATGATGAGGTGAATGGCATCTTTGATGTCGTACGGCTTGTTGGGATTGTCGGGGACGAGGGTGTTGAGCGCCGATTCCGTGCGCAGGCTGTCGTCTTTTGTGGGGACGAAGGGCGGGTCTTCCATATTGTTGGACGGCAGGTAGCCCATCAATTCGCGGATGAGATAGAGGGCATCGGCCTCCGTTTCGGCGGCCATGTGAGCCACGCCACTTTTCTCGTTGTGGGTCATCGCCCCGCCCAGCTCTTCAAAGGAGACTTCTTCACCGGTGACCGCTTTGACCACGTCCGGCCCGGTGATGAACATATAGCTGCTCTCTTTGACCATGTAGATGAAGTCGGTGAGGGCTGGCGAATAAACTGCGCCACCGGCACACGGCCCCATGATGGCACTGATTTGCGGAATGACGCCCGAGGCCAGCGTGTTGCGCAGGAAGATGTCGGCGTAGCCGCCCAGGCTCACGACGCCTTCCTGAATGCGGGCTCCGCCGGAGTCGTTGAGGCCGATGACGGGCGCGCCGTTGCGCATGGCCATGTCCATGATTTTGCAAATCTTTTCGGCGTGGACCTGGCTGAGGCTGCCGCCAAAGACGGTGAAATCCTGGCTAAAGACGTAGACGAGACGGCCGTCCACTGTCCCCCACCCCGTCACCACACTGTCGCCCAGGAATTTTTGCTTGTCCATGCCGAAGTTGCGTTCGCGATGGGTGACAAAGGCGTCGATCTCGCGGAAGGAGCCTTTGTCCAGCAAGAGCTCGATCCGCTCGCGGGCGGTCATCTTCCCCTTTTCTTTGTGGCGGGCAATGCGCTCTGGCCCGCCGCCTTGCTGTGATTCGTGTCTAAGCTGCTGAAGTTTCTCTAGTTTATCGCTCATAATGAATGAAAGTAGGTGTGAGTGGCGCGCCGGAGCGCCCACCGTGTAAATAGAATGCTGCCGATTAAAATGAGGCTGGTGACCAGCCACAAAGACCAGTTGCGCGGCGGCCGGGCAAAGAGCAGCCACACGGCCGTTTCATAAACCGTGTACCCGGCGATGGTGAGCGGAATGGCGTTGATGGTAAACGGCCGTTTCCGCCTCAACTGCCACGCCAGGCCAAAAAATAACAATGTAAAAATTATCGCCGCTGCCAAACGCAGGCGCGGGTCTGGCTGAAGGTCAAGAACGTTTTGTAAATTGAGCTGTTGGCCAATGGCGATGGCTCGCCCAAGATTCCATGTTCCTAAAAAAATAACACTCCAAAAAGTAATAGTTACGCTGCGGGGACGGTTTGGAGCAGAATGGCCACTCATTGCCAAAATTATAGAGGATTGGCTTAGAGTTGTCAGATATTTGCTTGTGGAGCGGTTGGCAGCGCATAATACCTAAACCAGTAATAAGTGAAAACGTGGTAAGTGAAAAGTCAAAAAGAAGGGGGCACTTATCACTTTTAACTTTTCGCTTTTCACTGAAAAAAGGGAAAGAAGATGAGACACGAAGAAGGAACCTTCAAAAGTGCCGATGGCCTGGAACTGTATTTCCAGAACTGGCTGCCGGCGGGCGAGCCGAAGGCGGTGATTGTCATTGTGCACGGCATGGGGGAGTATGGCGGACGCTATCCGCACGTGGTAGATGCGCTGGTGCCGTTGGGATATGCGATTTACGCGGCGGATCATCGGGGACACGGCCGTTCGCCGGGCAAGCGCATGTTTGTGAATAAATGGTCAGAATATCTGGATGATTTGGGTAGGTTTATTAAACTCGTTAAGGAGCGGTGGGCGGGACAGCCGTTTTTTCTGTACGGGCACAGCATGGGCGGCAACATTATGCTCAACTACGTCCTGCGCCATCCCGATGGGTACAATGGCATCATTGCCTCGGCTCCGGCCGTGGGCAAGCTGGACGTGCCGCCCATTTTGGCCTTTATCAGCAAAATCTTATCCCGATTGGCCCCGGCGATGCAGGTGAAAACCAGTCTGGAACTCAGCGACATTTCGCGCGATCCGGTCGAAGCCCAGGCTTACGGGGACGATCCCCTCGTGCAAGACTTCGCCACGCCTCGCTTTGGCGTCGAATTCCCGGCCGCGGCCGAATGGGCCATGGCCCACGCCGCTGAGTTCAAACCGCCGCTGCTCATGATTCACGGCGACAGCGACAACATTGTCAACGTCTTGGCCAGCCGCAACTTTTTTGCCAAAGTGCCGCATGAAGACAAAAAGCTGATTGTGTACGAAGGCGGCGTGCACGAATCGCACAACGACATCCACCGCGAGCAGGTCATTGCTGATATTGAAGATTGGTTGGAGGCACATTTATAAACCCGTCATGCCCATAAAAATGGGCATCCACTTTATCAACGCACGGTACGGTATGGATTCCCGCCTGCGCGGGTATGACAATGAAAAAAGAGCAGATTATGGACAAAATCATTATTCGCGATTTGCTGCTGCGGGGCATTATCGGCATTAATCCCGATGAGCGCGTGAAGCTGCAAGATATTCTTATCAACATGGTCATCTGGGCCGACATTCGCCAGGCGGCGTCCAGCGACGCCATCGAAGACGCCGTCGATTACAAATCGATCACCAAGCGGGTGATCCAGCATGTGGAAGCGTCGTCCGATTTTTTGGTGGAGAAGCTGGTGACGGACCTGGCTCGCATCGTCATCACCGAGTTTGGCGTGGAGCGGGTGATGGTGCGCGTGGAAAAGCCGGGCGCCCTGCGCTTTGCCGAATCCGTCGGTATCGAAATTGAGCGCACCCGCGCCGACTTTGCCTAAAAATTTTCACCGCAAAGGATGCAAAGTGCGCAAAGATTTTTCAAAATTTCCTTTGCGATCTTTGCGCGCTTTGCGGTTCATTCTAATAAACGAATGAATCAAGTGGTTATTGCGTTGGGGTCGAATATTGAGAAGGAGCGGAATTTGCCGCGGGCAATTGCGCTGCTGCGGGAGATGTGTGTGGTGACGGCCGTTTCCCCCATTTACGAAACAGAACCGGTTGGCCTGCTGAACCAGCCCAATTTTTGGAATGCGGCCGTTCTCATCCAGACAGATCTCACAGCCGGCGAAATCAAGCAGCAAATTATCGGTTCCATCGAAACGAAGCTGAAGCGGGTACGCCAGGCGGACAAAAACGCGCCGCGCACCATTGATGCCGATATTGTCCTGTTTAACGATGGGGTGTTTGAGTATAACGGTGATGACGGCCGTTCACGCCCTGTCCCTGATCCTGATTTAAGCAAGTTTGCCCACGTCGCCGTGCCCGTGGCCGACTTGCTGCCTGATTTCCCGCATCCTGAAACTGGAGAGCTGCTGGGAGAATTGGCAAAAAGGGTGTTGGCGGAGGTGGTGGAAGTGTTCGGCCGTTCCCCCCTCACCAAAGTGTAATCACCCCCTCACCCCCTCACCCTGTCACTTTGTCACATCTGCAAAGTCAAACTCACCGGACAATGGTCCGACCCCATCACGTCGGTGTGAATAGCGGCTTGGGTGATGCGTGGGGCTAAATCGGGGCTGGTGAAGAAGTAATCCAGCCGCCAACCCACGTTACGCTGGCGTGCCCCGCCAATGTAGGTCCACCAGGAGTACGCCCCCGTTTGCTCCGGGTAAAGATGTCGGAAGCTGTCGATGTAGCCTTGGTCCACAATTTCATCCAGCCAGGCGCACTCTTCCGGCAAAAAGCCTGTCGTTTTACGGTTTTGTTTCGGCCGTGCCAGGTCAATCTCTTTGTGGGCCGTGTTCACATCCCCGCAAAAAATAACCGACTTGCCTGAGGCAATTAGCTCATTGCAGAACTTCAAAAACGCCGCCTTGTAGGCCATCTTAAACGGCACCCGGCTGTGGTCGCGGCTGCCGTTGGGGAAGTACGCCCCGATGAAGACAAAGTCGTCGTACTCAGCTACGATGGTGCGGCCTTCGCGGTCATATTCCTCAATGCCCAGGCCAATTTGCACGGTGTTGGGCTCCGTTTTGCTGTAGAGGGCCACGCCGCTGTACCCTTTTTTCTCGGCCCATGCCCAGTAGGTATGGTAGCCATCCGGCTGGCGCAGTTTGTCAGGAAGCTGATCGGGGTGGCACTTGGTTTCTTGCAGGCTCAGGATGTCAGGCTGGGTCTGGTGCAGCCAATCCAGGACCCCTTTTTTGTAGGCGGCTCGCAGGCCATTGACGTTCCAGGAGTAAAGTTTTGTCATGCAGCCATTGTACCGGTTTTGGCAGAATGGGAAATGCGAATCACGAATTTGACGAATGGACGAATAAAACGAATGTTTAGGCCTGTGGATTCCCGCCTGTGCGGGAATGATAGATAAACTCTTGTGGTTTGCTTTTAGGTGAGGACCGCTTGTTTGAAATGTTGCAAACCACGCTGGTGGGCGGATTTTTGTTTGGCGCGCATGAAGCTGTAATTGCGGGCCGGCTCTTCGGGAACAGGGCGGGAAATTGAGTGAATGGTGAGTACCAGTTCGGTGTTATCGTGCCATTCCAGGCAGGCGGACCATTCGCCTTGCTCTACGTGGTGGCCTACGGTGACGTAGGTAAGGCCGTAACGGCGTGGTTCGGTGATGACCTGGCGCACTTCGTTCATGGTGATCACGTCAATGATTGGTTTACCGAAAAGCTTAAAGAGGTGAATGCGCTGCACGATGCGATCGCACACCTAGGCCCAGCGGTTCCACAGGCTGAAGTCGCTGGTGTGGCTGAGCACATCGTGGGGATAAAACTGGTTGCGCATGAGGAGGTCGGCGGCTTTGCGGAAGAGACGGCCGTCTTCATCCACCCCTAATGAAAGTTCATACGTATCCACATGCCAGCCTTCATCGATCGGCTGGCCTGGTTTGTAAGACAGCGGTGACTTGTTCCAGACGTCTAAATATTTTACGTCGCAGCAGCCATCGTCGAACCAATCTAGTTTTGCTGTGGTAAAAAGTTTCATCAGGTGCCTCTTTATTACATCAGGCATGCGAACAAGCGTCGATACGTAAATTATAGACAATCTGCCTAAAAGAACGGTCGTTCCTTAGTCATATTCTAACAAGTGAGAAATTCCGCAACAACCACAGGATGTGGTGAACATCTGACATAAGCGATAACAAACGGCCGTTACAGAGTGAAAGATGAGTGAATTTTTTTAGGCGTTCCATTTTGTTGGCGATTGTGCGGCACGATGTTAAGGTTGGTCCATGTTTTCACTTAATTTCAATTTACGACAACATATGGTACAGCAGCTGGATAAGGCGGTTTTGTACGGCCTGAACTATCGCGTACCAGATTCGTTAGAAACCAGTGTAGCAGACGCCCCTTCATTCGAAGAAGTGCTGGCCCAAACCAGGGTAGATATGCAGAAAACGGCCGTTTACCATTTAACTGCTCCTGGCGAACACGCTGTCACCTTGCAAACGGCATCGGGCGAAATTGTTTGCCGGGTGCAGGTGCGCCCGACGGTTGATCCGGCGGCCCCGCTGCTGCTGTTTCATCACGGCTTTAATGAGTACCCGTACACCAACAGTTGGCGGCGGCTTTTCCCAACGGCCGTTTCTCTGCCGGTACACACCGTTTGCGTCCAGGCCCCCTTCCATGACAACTGGCAAGACCCCACGCAAATCGGTTTTGCCTCGGTGCAGAACGTTTACCAGATTTTTGCCGGTTCGCTGCGGATCATGGCGCTGGTGCAGCGCCAGTTTGAGGCAGAAGGCGCGGCTTACACCGTGGCTGCCGGCGTGAGCTGGGGTGGCATTACCAGCTTGCTGTACGAGGGACTGCTGCAGCAAACACGGGCCGTCATTCCCATGCTGTCCTCCCCCAATCTGGCCCAGGTCATTTGGGATATTTCTGACTTGTTTAACCGACCCATGCAGCTAACGCAGGAGGAACTGCGTCAATATTTAGACTTTACAGCGTACTATGAACAATGTGCCGCGGATCGCGTTTTTCCGCTGTTAGGTGAGAATGATCTCTTCTTTCGGCTGGAAAATCATGCAGAACTTTTTGCGGAACGGCCGTTAGTCACCATCCCCGCCAGCCACATTTCAGCCATGTGGCACAGCGCCTCCATGCGCGACCACATCCTCAACATCTTGGCCCAGGTACGCCCGATGTAAATCCCGCGCACCTGCTGTAATAAAATTGTCAGTTTGCTGTTAGGGACCTGGCCGTTATCGGCCAGGTTTTTTATTTATACTGCCGGGTACAAATCAGTTTATCGGGCCGGTTTTGGCAGGGGAGCCGGGAGGATAACATGTTCCGTTGGGCGTATCGTGTCGGGTTATTGTTGGGGGCTGCTCTTTTGGCTTTATTCATGGGAGCCAAACTTATCCATTTATTTGATCCGTATCGCATTGTCACAGAAGATCTCATACAGCAAATCGCGGCTGAGCCGCAGCGAGCTGTGCGCCTGAATTCATATGGCAGCCTTGCGGTGCAGTACCGCCAAACGCTGCACACCGAAGAGGCGGCCGCTTTTGCCAATTGGTTGGATCGCACAAATGTGACAAGGCTGCTCGACTGGGTTCCACTGCGTGCCCCTGTGAAATTTGCGGTGGCCGGAGTGGATACGGCCGTGCACAAAATTGCTGCCTTTGATGCCGATCTGGAATCGATTGCCGCGGCAGAAACATTGTCGGGTGATTTAGCTCGGCTCCGTTTCTATGATCTGGATCGGGGTGATGTGGTTCTGGCAAATTTGTATGAGCAGAGTCGGCCTGTTTCCCGCAGCCTGGCAGATGTAAGTGAGGGGCTGGATGAGGTGGCGACGGCCGTTTCTGCCGTGACGAAGCTGCCCGCACTGGAGACAATTCAACAGGAGCTGGTTGATGCCGGCGCTACGGCAACCAGCATTGCCGCCGGGGACGCTGGCCTTTTATCCTGGGCGATACCTCCTGAAGCTGCCAATGAATTTGCCCAGCTTGCCGATTTTATTTACCAGAGCATTGAATCCTGGCAAGGCCTGCCCGCTAATATGAGGGCCACCGGGCAGCAAATTGATGCCGACGTTGCCTGGCTGGACAATTTTGAGCAGCAATACGGGCAGGCTAAAGCGTTTAACGACCGCTGGCATTTTGACACGCTGCGTTGGCTGCCCCGATTTGTGGCCGGTAATGTCCAGCCGCTTCTGCTGGGCGTCATTGGCAGCTTGATGCTGGCGCTGGCAGGATGGATGGGCAGCCAGAAACAGAAACGCGCGCCACAGGTGGAGCCACGACGGGCGGTCGCTCCTTCTCCGCCGCAGCCCGTTCAGCCTTGCCCCAGCCTGGCGTTTTTATGGCCAGACGGCCGTCGTGACTCTCAACAGTTACCGTCAACGGGCGAAATTACCATTGGCAACGTTGTCATCCGGCGGGCGCGGGTACGCTACTATCTGGAGCGCCTCGACAACGCTTTCCCGGCGCTGCTCAATGGGCAATCCATCTGCGGTGCCCGCACCCTCAACGACGGCGACGTGCTGCAAATTGGCGAGCTGCAAACCATCTTCCAACTCGCCGGCTGATTTTAGCCACAGTGGGCACAGAGAAAAAAAGAGGGGAGCTTGTATCCTCTATGCAGATCATCACTTATGAACTATTTAACTTTATCTCAGGTTTGGTTTAAGTAAGAAAGGTATTCTCACAATCAGAAGTCGCCAAAAGAAGTGTTCGACCCCGGTTCTCCCTCCTGGCCGGGGT
>CALBTC010000224.1 GCA_937967805.1 uncultured Anaerolineaceae bacterium | reverse complement strand
CGCGGGTGATGATGGTAGTCCGGCTTTTTTATCCCTGGATTGGCGGCACCGAGCGACAGGCGCACAAACTGGCGCGCAAGCTGCTGGAAAAGCAGGTGGCGGTAGAACTGGTCACCGGCTGGTGGTTCCGCGGCTCGCCGGCCCAGGAAGTGCTGGACGGCATTCCGGTGCAGCGCAACTTCACCTTGTGGGAGTTCCTGGGCATCAAGGGGCTGCGCAAATTTGGCGGTTACCTGTACATCCTCACGCTGCTGTGGCATTTGTGGCGGCGGCGGGCTAATTATGACGTGATTCACGTGCACGGCCTGAATTACCATACGTTTACGGCCGTACTCGCCGGTCGCTTGCTAAACAAAAAGGTAATCAGCAAGCTGGCCAACAGCGGCCACGCCAGCGACATCAACAAGATGCGCGAAGAGCGGCAGTTGGCGCTGGCCCGCTTCATGCTGCCCACGGCACTGAAATGTGACCGGTTTGTGGCGCTAAATGAAAAGGTGGTGGATGAGTTAACGGCCGTTCACATCCCCAATTCCCACATTATCGAACTGCCCAACGGAGTAGAAACCGACGCCATCCCCGCCAAAACCAGCTATGCTCTGCACACACCCGCCCGTCTCATCTTTGTCGGGCGGCTGCATCCACAAAAAGGGATCGACACGCTGCTGCACGCCATGCGCCGGTTGGCCAAGCACCACGACGTTTGCCTGCATTTGCTGGGCGACGGCCCGCTCAAAGCGGAACTCCTGGCCCTAACCGAACAGTTGGGCATCACCGACCAGGTGCAGTTTCATGGCCAAACCGACGCTGTGTTGGCCCATTTGCAAGAAGCCGATCTGTTTGTGTTGCCCTCTCGTGCCGAAGGTCTTTCCAATGCCTTGCTGGAGGCGATGAGCTGTGGCCTGCCGGTGGTTGTATCGTCCATTCCCGGCAATGTGGACGTGATTGACCACAATCAAAACGGCCTGCGCTTCACGGTCGATGATCCCGATTCTTTGGCCGACAACCTGGCCATCCTGCTGACCAACGCGAACCTGCGCCAGCGGCTGGGCTGCCGGGCACGCCAAACCGTTGAGTGCCGCTACAGCCTCAGCGCCGTCGCTGACCAATACATCGACCTGTACCGGGATTTAATAAAACCATGAAATATCCGCAGATTTCGCAATTTTCTTTTCTCTGCGCCTCCGCGCCTCTGCGTTAAATTTTTTTAAGGGAGTTTGATGATGAGTGAACCAAAACCGGTTTTTGTCAGCGGCACCAATCGCAGCGGCACCACGTTGATGTATGCCCTGCTGGCCACGCACCCGAACCTGTCGATGGTGCGCCGCAGCGACATGTGGCGCTACTTTTACGGACAGTTTGGCGATCTGAGCCGGCCGGAGAACTTTGAACGCTGTCTGAAAGCAATGCTCTCCTACAAACGAATCGTCAACCTGAAGCCGGACCCGGAACGCATTCGTCGTGAGTTTGGCGAAGGTGAGGCCAGTTACGGCCGTCTCTTCGCCCTCATCCACCAACACCACGCCGAACGGGATGGCAAAACGCGCTGGGGCGACAAATCGCTGCATAACGAAGAATATGCCGACCAGATTTTTAGCGAATTTCCCCAGGCCAGGCTGGTCCACATCATTCGCGACCCGCGTGACCGGTACGCCTCGGTGCTGAAGCGGCTGAATGCTACCAGCCGCCGGATCGGCGTAGACACGGTGAAATGGCTGGCTTCGGCGCGCATTGCCCGGCAGGCGGCAGCGCGCTATCCCAACCGCGTCCTCATCGTGCGCTACGAGACGCTGGCTCAACACCCAACAGAAACGCTGCGCCAGGTGTGTGACTTTATCGGCGAACCGTACACAGAGGAGATGCTGACGATGTCCGGCGCGCCACGCTACCACAAAAAAGGAGCGAACACCGCCTTTGGCAAGGTGCAGCCAGGCGTCATCTCCACGCGCTCGATTGGGCGCTTCCGCGAGGTGATTTCCTCGTGGGAGATTGCCTTCATCCAAACCTTTTGCCGGCGGACGATGGCTGAATTTGATTACAAGCTGGAGCCGACCCGCCTATCGGTTAAGGATCGGCTGGCGTATCTGGCAGCCCTGCCGCCGGGTTTGGCGCGCATGGCCCGCTGGCTGGTGTGGGACAAGATCAGCGAACTAAAGGGCAGACCCTTGCGTGAACATCGCATCGTCGATGATTACTATGAGATTGGTTCAATCTCCGAGATTGAACCAATCTGATTTAGGAGAAGTGAGTTGTTGAACATTCGGTGGCTGGTGGTAACGGCCGTTCTCGGCCTCATCCTCATTACAAGCACCAGCAGTACCCCAACGCAGGCATTGTCAATCCCTTTTCCACCGGCAGTAGTGGGTGAGTCGGAAACGATGCTTATTGGGCGCGGGCTGCCCACGGGGGCTGCCTTTGCCCCAGATGGGCAGACGCTGGCCGTGGCCGCCAACATTGGTGTCTGGCTGTACCCGTTGGACTCGCTGGATGACGGTCACTTCCTGCGTCATACCGCTCCCGTCAGCCAGATCACCTGGTCGGCCAATGGCCAACAGCTAACTTCCCTCACGGCCGACAGCCAGATGCACGTTTGGAATGTCGCCAAAGAGCAGCTTTTGCAATCGGAGGAAGTGACGTCAGAGCAGATGATGCCAGCCGTTGAGAGCCAGTCGCCAGACGGCCGTTTACTGGCCACCACTGCTGAAGATGAACAGACCATTGCCATTCAGGACGTAGCTACAGGGATTATTCAACAAACCTTAACCGGCCACTCGGACACAATCACCAGCTTCGCCTGGTCGCCGAACGGCCAACAGTTGGCCACCACCGCCGACGATGACACCGTGCGCCTGTGGTCCATAGCCGATGGCCAACTGCTGCACACAATCGGCCAGCATTATTTTGAAAACGTGCGCACGGTGGCCTGGTCACCAGACGGCCGTTTCCTTTTGGGCAGCCTGGGCGATGACCGGCTGCGCATCTGGACGGCCGCTGGGGAACTGGTGCAAACGCTGGTGGGCCATACCGATGACGTGACCGACGGCCGTTGGTCCCCCGATGGCCGCCAGATTGCCTCCAGCGCCGACGACGGCACGGTGCGCCTGTGGGATGCGGCCAGCGGCGAGCTAATGCACACGCTGGCCGGCACGGGCCAGCCTATCACGAGCGTGAGTTGGTCACCGGACGGCCGTTTCCTGGCCGCCGGTGTCAACGAGGGTCAATTCTTCATTTTTGACAAAAACAGCCCCGTCCTGGTTTGGGATGCGGCCAGCGGCGAGTTGTTGCACACGATCAAGGGGCACAACGCGGCGGTGCGCAGTGTGGTTTGGTCACCGGATGGCCGCTTCGTCGCCTCTGCTTCTAATGATGGCACGGTGCGTATCTGGGATGCGGCTGGGAAGCTGGTGCATACCTTCAGAGGGCATACGGCCGCTGTGCGCAGCGTGGACTGGTCGCCTGACGGTCGTTTCCTGGCCTCTGGGTCTGCGGACAAGACGGTGCGTGTTTGGAATGCCGCCGACGGCAAGCTGTTGTTTACATTCCGCGGACACACAGATTTGGTGCGCGGTGTGAGCTGGTCGGCGGACGGCCGTTTTCTGGCATCCGGATCGGACGACTTCACAATAATCATTTGGGATGCCGGCAGTGGGCAGCCGTGGCGCACGCTGGTCGGACATACCGATTATGTGCGCGGGGTGGATTGGTCAGGTGACAGTTACTTTCTGGCCACCAGTTCCGACGACAACACCGTCCGCATCTGGGAAGTTGAACCCTAAGGGTTTGGTTTCTCAAAAGTTGAATGATCCAGGTGCAAACCCTTAGGGTCTGTACGCAAGGAGCAAAAATCTATGACCGAACGAACCGTAAAAATCATCACCACCTTAGGACCGTCAACCTCCACGGAGGGCGACCTGCGCAAAATTGCCGATAAAGGCGTGGATTTTGTGCGCATCAATATGTCCCACTCCAGCCTGCAAGACCTGGAACGTTTCATCAAGATGGCAAAGAATGTGGGCATCCCCTTCATCATCGACACCGAAGGATCGCAGGTGCGCACCGGCGATTTAGAGCAGGACGTCATTCAGTTTGACGAGAACGACGAGATCATTTTGCGGGCAGACCCAATCGTGGGTAACAGGCGCGAGCTGTGCCTGCGACCACCGTCGGTGTTTGAACAACTGGAAGAAGGGGATCTGATCCACGTAGATTTTGACACGCTTATCCTGCGTGTCACCGATGTGTCCCAGGCAGCGGATGGAGTAGTGACAACCAAAGCGATCACCGGTGGCTACATTGGCAAGAACAAGGCGGTGGTGATTGATCCGGTGCTGGAGAAGCGGTTCGATTTGCCTGCCCTGTCAGAAAAGGATTTTCAATCCATTGCCCTCGGTTTGCAGGAGGGGATTGAGTATCTGGCGGTGTCGTTTGTGCGGTCAGGAACGGCCGTAGATGAAGCCCGCCGCGCTGCCCAAAACAAAATGAAAATCATCTCCAAAATTGAGTGCGTCGATGCCCTGGAGCAAGCCGACGAAATCATTCAAAAGTCAGACTTCATCCTCATCGACCGTGGCGACCTGAGCAAAGAGATTCCTATCGAGAAGATTCCGTTCACGCAAAAAGTGCTCATCGACAAGGCCAAACGGTACGACACCGGCGTTTTTGTGGCCACCAACCTGTTGGAAACGATGGTGGAAAAACGCAAACCCACCCGCGCCGAAGTGCATGACGTCATCACCACCATTGTCGATGGGGCAGTGGGCTTGACGCTTTCGGCGGAAACGGCCGTCGGCAAACACCCCATGGAATGCATCAACATGCTCAACAAGCTGATCGAACACGCCGAGCTGACGGTGGACGGCTACCAGCTGAGACGGCATCAAAACGGCTTCATCAAAGCGCTGGAAGCGTCGGATTACCTGCTGGATTTCAACATTTCATCTTCGCTAGTTGCCCCGCATGGCGGCCGGCTGGTGAGCCGGGTGTGCAAGCAGCCGCCGGAGGAAGCGGCGCTGGCGGCCATGCCTCAAGTGGGGCTGGACGTGAACAAGCAGATGGAGGTGGAGCAGATTGCTTTTGGCACTTACAGCCCGCTGGAAGGGTTTATGGGTCAGGCAGACTTTCATGCGGTTTTGGCCGAAATGCGGCTGGCCAGCGGCACCGTCTGGCCCATCCCCATTGTGCTGGACGTGAGCCGGGAGACGGCCGCAAAGCTCACCATTGGCAACCCGGTGGCACTGACTGATGACCGGGGTGAGGTGATGGCCCTCCTGTATTTGGAGGAGATGTATGAATTTGATGCGGCGGAAACGGCCGTAAGCCTCTACGGCACCACAAACAGCGACCACCCCGGCGTGCGCCTGAGCCGGCAAATGAAACCCGTTCTGCTGGGCGGCAAAATCGACCTGATTCGGCGGCGCGACTCGGCTACCAAAGCGTACGAGTTGACGCCCAAACAGCTGCGCCGCCTGTTTGACGAGCGCGGCTGGTCACGGGTGCTGGGCTTCCACACACGCAACGTCATCCATCGCGGCCACGAATACATTCAAATGCAGGCGATGGAACAGGAAAACTGCGATGGGCTGCTGGTACATCCGGTCATCGGCCAGAAAAAGCCGGGTGATTTTAACCCGCCATACATCATCCAAAGCTACGAGAAAATGCTGGAACGCTTTTATCCGCGCAACCGCGTCGTGTTTGCTACCTTCTCCACCTATTCCCGCTATGCCGGGCCGCGCGAGGCGCTGTTTACCGCCTTGTGTCGCCAAAATTTTGGGTGCAGCCATTTTGTGGTACGCCGCGATCACACCGGCGGGGGCAACTTTTACGCCCCTGACGCGTCCCATCGCATCTTTGACCGATTCCCGGAACTGGGTATCAAGCCGGTCAAATTTGGCGAAGTTTTTTACTCACAGTCGCAGCGACAGTACGTGCATATGCCGAATGGCAGCCACGCCTCTGTTGCCAATGACAAGTTAACGATTAGCGGATCAGAAGCCAGGCGCATGATTCAGGGTGGCCAAAAGCCACCTGGCTGGTTTATGCGTCCCGAAATTGCCAATATTCTGTTAGGAGCAGTCAAGAATGGTGAACAAATTTTTACCGAAGCATAACAGCATCGGGCTGGGCCTCTTGTTGGCGGTGGTGCTGCTCCTTGTCTTTTGGTCTGGTACACATGGGATTCAACCGGCTGCCCCCGCTGGTGGGTGTGAATATTGGGTTGCCCCCGATGGCAGCAACGGCAATTCAGGCACTTTTGACGAACCGTGGGCCACGATGGAATATGCCGCGGCAAACGTGCCGGACAGCGACTGCACGGTCTGGTTCAAAGATGGCACATACAATGGCCGGAACAGTTTAGAAAGACGATTTTCAACGACAACGACTTTTAAAGCAGCCAATCCTTATCTTGCCATTATGGAAAATAATGGGCTGGTCATTGAACTGGACGGCGTGCGCAACATGATTTTTGAAGGCTTTCGGCTGCGCCATACCGGTCCTGGTGCGACGGATTACGTGGTGATCATGGATCGCCGTGATGATGTCATCTGGTCAGAATATGTAACCTTCCGTAACAACATTTTCCACGATTCTTACAACAACGATCTGTTCAAAATCCATAATGGATCCCGGTTTGTGACGGTGGAAAATAACATTTTTTATAACCAGGGCGATTCGGACCAGCATATGGATGTGAACAGCGTCACCGACGTTGTCATTCAAGACAACATCTTTTTTAATGACTTTGCCGGCAGCGGCCGTACTGATAACAGCAACACCAAACATTTCATCGTCGTGAAAGACAGCAACGAAGGTGCCGATGGGCTGGAAGGTGCCGAACGAATCACCATCCAGCGCAACATTTTTCTCAATTGGGAAGGTGAGGAAGAAACATTTGTGCAAATCGGCAATGATGGCAAATCGTACCACGAGGCAGAAATGGTGTGGGTGGTGAATAATCTAATGATCGGCAATTCTGACAACGTGGCCAACGCTGCCTTTGGCGTGCGCGGGGCGAAGGATGTGACCTTTGCTAACAACAGTATCGTGGGCGATTTACCAACCGAAGCGTATGCTCTCTGGATCAACATCACCGGGGCCAATCCGCTGAACCAGAACATCGCCTTTTACAACAACATTTGGGCTGACCCCACAGGCACGATGGGGGCCAGCAGTTCCGGGGATGACAATGAGTTTGCCAGTGGCGATGCCGGCATCACCAATAACCTGATCTTGGACAACAACCTGTACTGGAACGGGGGTGTCGCTATTCCACCAGGCGATCCGATCAGTCCAACGGATGATGACCGGCGCGTGGTAGCCGATCCTGAACTAAACACGGACCAGTCGGGGGTTATTTTACCCCGTTGGGAAGGTACGCAGTTTACCAGTGGCAATACCACTGTGCGGCAGGAGTTTGAGCGGCTGGTGGATTTATACGGCCGTCTCCCCAGCACCAGTCCCGCCATCGGCCAGGCAGACCCCGCCTTTGCCCCAGTAGACGATATTCTCGGCAACTACCGCGGCGTTGTTGCCGACATGGGGGCTTTTGAATTTGGCACCATCACCCTTGACGAACGCCAATACCTGCCGCTGATTTTTAAAATGGCAGCCAGTGCGGGCACAAGCCAGGCCGCTTTGCCCGTGAGCAAGACGGAGGAAACATCCGAAAATATATCATCCGCAGATTGCACAGGCTGGCGGTGAGCTGCTCAACGATGTTGAGCGCAGCCGAACCATTACGCAGATTCTCTTTCTTTACTCTGCGCCCTCCACGCTCTCCGCGGTTTGTTTCTAAAGGAGTACAACATTGATGCGTGCAGAATTGGGTAAAAGCAGCACACGCAACTTCAAACTGACCTACCTCATTGGTACCTATCCGCTGCTCACGACGACCTTCATCGATCGTGAGATCAGGCTGCTGCGGCAGCGGGGCGTGCCGGTGCAGGTGGTGTCGATCCGTCGTCCGAAACGGCCGCTTTCGCCGGAGCAGGAGACGCTGGCAAAGGACGTGCTTTATTTGCTGCCCGTTTCGCCGGTTAAACTGGTCGCTGCTTTTTTGTGGGCTGGGGTGTTACGGTCGTTCACCACCTGGCGCATCCTTTTCTACCTGCTCACCCGGCCGCATCCTGACTTTAAGGCGCGTCTTAAAACGATCCTGCACGTTGGCACCGGCGTGTACGCCGCCTTTTTGCTGCGCCGTCAGCCGGGGCACCATCTCCATGCCCACTTTGTGGACCGGGCGGCCACGGCGGCCATCGTCATGAGCCGCCTGTTGAATCGGCCGTACAGTGTCACCGCCCACGCCAACGACATTTACGTCGATCCGGTTTTGCTGCCGGAGAAAATGGCCGAAGCGAAATTTGTGGCCACCTGCACCCGGTACAACGAAACGCACCTGGCCAGCCTGAACGGCAACGGTGTGGGGAAGAAGCTGCACTGCATTTATCACGGTTTAGACATTGATCAATACCAGCCGCCGGAGCAGAGACGAGCCTTCAAACCGCCACTGTTACTCGCTGTCGGTCAGCTCAAAGAAAAGAAAGGGTTTGCTCATCTGCTCCGTGCCTGCCGCCTTTTGAAAGACCAGGGATACGACTTTCAATGTCGCATCGTGGGCGAAGGGCCGGACCGGCAGGCGCTCACTCGCCAGATTCAGCAGCTTGGCTTGGGTGAAACGGTGGAACTATGCGGGGCGCTGCCGCACCAGGACGTCATCAACAAGTACAAAGAGGCGGACATTTTCGTGCTGCCCTGCGTCACTGGCCAGGATGGCGACCGGGACGGTATCCCCAACGTGATTTTGGAGGCGATGGCCATGGAACTGCCCGTCGTGTCCACGCGCCACTCCGGCATTCCCGAGGTGGTTGCGGATGGCGTGAACGGCCTGTTGGTGCCGCCGGCCGATGACACGGCATTGGCCCAGGCTTTGGCAAAATTGTTGGAGGATGGGAACGGCCGTCGCCAGCTAGGCCAACGCGGCCGCCAAACCGTTATCGAATCATTTTCAGTCGAGAAAAATGTAGAACGTTTACTGACACAATTTATGGATTAATTATGCTAGCTCAAACAGTTGAACAATTTGCACCCCTTAGCGAACAGGCCCTATTTTTGGTTTGGGGACCGCCCAGCCACGGCCCGCGCAGCCAGGTTTTTGCCCGCAAGCTGGGCATTGACGCGCTGCACTTTGTCCACGCCACCAAGCGGCGCGGCCTGCTGGCGGCACCCTACAAATACAGTTACCAGGCAATCAAAACGCTCTGGCTGCTGTTCCGGCAGCGGCCCAAGATCGTGTTTGTGCAGAGTCCGCCCAGCTTTGCCGTCTTTTTTGTCTATTTGTACTGCCTGGTGATGAACGGCCGTTTTGTCGTAGACGCCCACAGCGACGCGATGCAGGCACCGTACTGGACGCGCCCGCAATGGCTGTACCGCTTTTTGGCCCGCCAGGCGGTGACCACCATCGTTACCAATGAGCATTTTCAGGCGCAAATTAACCGTTGGGGCGGCCACGCCTTTGTCCTGCGCGACATTCCCACCACGTTTCCTAAGTCCGGAGCATATGCCTTCAACGGCGACTTTAACGTGGTAGTCGTCAATACCTTTGCCGCCGACGAACCGCTGGCCGAAGTACTGGCCGCCGCCGCCGGGCTGGAAGAGGTGCATTTTTACGTCACCGGCAAAAAGCGCAGTGACGATCAGCCCATCCCCGGCCCGGTGCCGCCGAACGTTCACTTCACCGGCTTTCTGCCTAACGAAGAATATTACGCCATGCTGGACGGCAGTCAGGCGGTGATGTGCCTGACGACGCGCAACCACACGATGCAGCGTGGCGCCTGCGAGGCGCTGTCGCTGGGCAAACCGATCATCACCTCGGACTGGCCGCTGCTGCGCACCTACTTCAACAAGGGCACGGTGCATGTTGATAACACCACGACAGGCATTGGCCAGGGCGTACAGGAGATGATGGAGGAATACGGCCGTTACCAAACCGGCATCAAGCAGCTACAGGCCGAGCAGCAGCAAGAGTGGCACAACAAAATCACGCTGCTCACAAAATTGATTCAACAATCGTTAAGCTAACCATTAGCCAGAAAACTTAAGGACTGGACGCATCACAGAAAAGGACACAGATAAACACAGATGGATACAGATAAAATATTAATCTGTGTTTATCTGCGTAAATCTGTGTCCCATTCTCAAAGGAGAAATGTAACATGGCAAACATCAGCATTTTTGGCTTAGGCTACGTCGGGGCGGTTTCCGCCGCGACGCTGGCAGATAACGGGCACCGGGTCATCGGCGTGGACGTGAATCCCACAAAGGTAGAGATGATCAACGCGGGGCGCAGCCCTATCATCGAGGCTGGTTTGCCGGAATTGATGCAGAAAGGGGTAGAGGCCGGGCAGATTTGCGCGACGGTGGATGGGCGTACGGCCGTTTTCGACACCGACCTCTCCATCATTTGCGTGGGTACCCCGAGTCACCCCAACGGCAGCCTGAACCTGGGCTACGTGCAGCGCGTTTGCCGGCAAATTGGCGCGGCGCTGGCGGACAAAACTGCCTACCACGTCGTTATCGCCCGCAGCACCATGCTGCCCGGCAGCACCGAAGATCTGGTCATTCCCATACTTGAAGCAGCGTCGGGCAAACAGGCCGGGCGTGACTTTGGCGTCTGCTTCAACCCGGAGTTCTTGCGCGAGGGCAGTTCCATCAACGATTTTTACGATCCGCCGTTTACCGTGATTGGCAGCGATGACGAGCGTGCTGCCGCCGCCGCCAGCGACCTGTACACTATGATCGATGCGCCGCTGCTTACCGTACCTATCAAGGTCGCCGAGATGGTCAAATACGCCTGCAACGCCTTCCATGCGCTCAAGGTCACCTTTGCCAACGAGATTGGCAACATTTGCAAGCAGCAAAACATCGACAGCCACCAGGTGATGGATATTTTTTGCCAGGACACCAAGCTCAACATTTCTCCCTACTATTTGAAGCCTGGCTTTGCCTTTGGCGGTTCCTGCCTGCCCAAGGATTTGCGGGCGCTGCTGTACCATGCCCGCCAGCTAGACCAGGAACCGCCGGTGCTGCACTCCGTTTTGCGCAGCAACCGGCAGCAAATCGACAAAGCATATCAGCTCATCCGGCGCACCCGGCAAAAGCGGGTTGGGGTGCTGGGCTTCAGCTTCAAGGCGGGCACCGACGATCTGCGCGAAAGCCCGATGGTGGAGCTGGTGGAGCGGCTGATTGGCAAGGGGTACAACCTGCGCGTCTACGACCGGAACGTGTCGCTGGCCAATCTGCAAGGGGCTAATCGCGCTTACATCGAGAAAGAAATTCCCCACATCGCCTCGCTGATGTGCGATTCCATTGAGGAGGTGCTGGCTGATTGTGATGTGGTGGTGATAGGCAACGGCGCGCCCGAATTCCGGCAGGCGCTGGACCAGGTGCAGCCGGAGCAAATTGTCATCGACCTGATACGAATTGGCGAGAATACCGACCGGTTAAACGGCCAGTACAACGGCATCTGCTGGTAAAAGAAATAGCCACAGATTTCGCAGATTTCGCAGATTATTTTACTCCCTTTCCTCTGTGTCACTCTGTGACTTCTCTGTGCGGCTCTGTGTTCCGCTTTTTGTTTTAAGGAGGCAGGTTATGAGTACCAAAAACAGGCAAAAACGACACTGCATGATTGTGCATGCCTACTACCCCGTGGGCGAAACGCGCGTGCAGCGGGAGGCGCTGGCACTGATCGATGCCGGGTATGCCGTAGACGTGATTTGTCTGCGAGAACAGGGTGAAGCCCCTAGGGCCGTAGAAGACGGCGTGCAGATTTACCGGCTGCCGGTGCGGCGGCACAAAGGGGTTGGCCTGTTGGTGCAGCTTTTGGAATATTTGGCGTTTTTGATTCTGGCGGCGGTGCGGGTGACTGTTTTGCACCTGCGCCGGCAGTATGGCACGGTTCAGATTCACAATTTGCCCGATTTTCTGGTTTTTGCCGGGCTGGTGCCCAAGCTGACCGGCGCACGGTTGGTTTTGGATTTGCATGATTTGATGCCGGAATTTTTTGCCTCCAGGTTCGACAGCAGGATGCAAAGCTGGCCGGTGCGGCTGGTTTTCTGGCAGGAGCGGATCTCGTGCTGGTTTGCCGACCATGTTATTACGGTGACAGAAAGCTGGCGGCAGACGTTGATTGAGCGTGGCGTTCCCGCCGAAAAAGTAAGTGTCGTCATGAACGTGGCCGACCCGCGCATTTTTAAGCGGAATGGGAAACGGCCGTCTCCCCCCACAAACGGCCACGGCTTACACCTCATTTACCACGGCACGTTTGCTCACCGGTATGGGGTTGATTTGATTTTGCGGGCGGTGGAACGGGTACGGCCGTCTCTACCCAACATACACGCCACCCTGCTTGGCGGCGGCGAATACCGGGATGAACTGGTGCAGCTTGCCGCAGAGCTCGACCTGGCGGAGCACGTCGAAATCAGCCCCACGCTGCTGCCCGCTAATGAACTGCCGTCGCTGCTGCAAAAAGCTGATGTGGGCATTGTGCCCAATCGCAGCAACATCTTCACCGATGGCCTGCTGCCAACCAAGCTGATGGAGTACGTCGCCGTGGGCACGCCGGTCATTGCCGCCCGCACGCCAACCATCACCACCTACTTTGATGACCAGATGGTGCAGTTCTTCACACCAAACGATGTGGATGACCTGACGCGCTGCATTCTCGAACTTGGCCAGGACAAGGCCCGACTTGAAGCGTTGTCCCAAAACGCTGACCGGTTTAATGAGCAGTACAGTTGGGAGAATGTGGCGGCGAATTATGTGGCGCTTATTGATCAACAGAATGTAGATTAGTCACCATTTGCCCGGAAACACATTCGAGGCGGTGTGCCTACCTGAAAGTTTCCGGGGAAATTCAGGAAACGAGGTAAAAATGGAAGAAATCATCACATTACCCAAACAGTCAAATTCTTCTATAGGCCACGCTGGTGCTTACCAAACGCGGCTTTCATCTACCACGAAAGATGAGGCGTGGGACGCATTTTTAACGCGGACGGAAGCGGGCGATTTGTTGCAGAGCAGCAGGTGGGCCGAGTTAAAGCAAAAAGCAGGCTGGCAGGTGCGACGTTTGGTGGTAGAGCGAGACGGCCGTATCGTGGCCGGTGCACAACTGCTTTTACGTGCCTTGCCATTCCCCCTGGGCAAAATAGCCTACGTGCCGCGCGGCCCACTCTTGTCGTCCGACGATCCGGGGTTAGTCCAATTGGTTTTGGAAAAATTGCAAGCCGTGGCCCGTGCCCAGCGGTTGCAGCTGCTGATCGTGCAGCCGCCAGAGCAACGTGAAGCAGTAGCCCAGCGCCTGCCCGCCAGCCAGTTTCAGCCCACGCAGGTAAAAATAGCTCCGCGGAGCACGATGCGGATTGATCTGCGGCCCAGCGAAGATGAGATTTTAGCGCAAATGCGCAGCAGCACGCGCGCCAGCGTGCGCCGCAGCGAGCGCAAAGGCATGGTTGTACGACAAGGCAGCGAAGCCGATTTGGGCATTTTTATGCAGCTTCACGCCGCCAGCAGCGAGCGGCAGGGTTTCTCCACCGCCTCGGAAGAATATTATGCCCACATGTGGCGGCTTTTTGCCCCATCGGGCCAGGGCGTACTGCTCATAAGTGAATACGAAGATGAACCCGTCTCGGCAATGTTGGCGGTGGGCTTTGGCAAAGTTGTATGGGGCAAGCGGTTTGGCTGGTCGGGTGCACAGCGCAAGCGGTCACCCAATGAAGGCTTGATCTGGGCGGTGATGCAATGGGGCAAATCCCAAGGGTACCATTGGTTTGACCATGATGGGGTGAAATGGGAAGCGGCCGAAGCATTGGCCAATGATCAACCCATACCGGAATCGGTTAAAAAGTCGGCCAGTTATTTTAAGCTGGGGTTTGGTGGTCAGCCTCTGCTTTTTCCTGAAGCGGCCGT
This sequence comes from uncultured Anaerolineaceae bacterium, assembly GCA_937967805.1. The sequence goes on along the minus strand of CALBTC010000224.1, from coordinate 20,584 downwards.
TTACCTTTACAATCCCGCTTTTCGTTATGTTTATACGTCACTGTTCCCCAAGTTGGCCCGCTGGCCAATCACCAAGAAACTTATCACCCGACTACGATTGAGCTAACAACGCTCCTTGTAAGCCGGGATGATTGGAGTTTTATCAAGATGATAGCAATAAGATCAGCCCCAGGTGCAGACCAGGGGTACTGGCTGCGCATCTCACAGGCAGTAGAAGCCGATGTCTGGGATGCCTTTCTGGCGGCAACGCCAGGCGGCCACCATGTTCAGACCGGCTTATGGGCACAGTTAAAGGAAATGATGGGGTGGCAACCCATGCGCCTGGTGGCCATGCAGGAAAATCATATTATAGCTGGCGCGCAAATTTTGTTACGTTCGCTGCCCGTTATTGGCAAGGTTGGTTTTGTTGCCAAGGGGCCGTTGTTTTCGGTTAAAGACCCGGAGCTGACAATGCTAATGATCACCGAGTTACAGCGGCTTGCCCGCAAACATCGCGTTCAGCATCTAATTGTCCAACCTGGCACGGGAGACAACGAGTTGACCCAATGCTTGCTGAAAAAAGGATTTCGACCGTCGTCACTGGAGGTTGCTCCCCGAGCTACGCTGGTGCTGGACCTGTCCCCGGACATTGAAACCATTATGGCTGGAATGAGCCGCAAGACGCGATACAACATCAGGCTGAGCGGCCGCAAAGGCATTACGGTTCGTGAAGGTACAGAACAAGACCTTGATGTTTATCACCAAATTCTGACGGCCACTGGCAAAAGGAAGGGCTTTGCTCCGTATCCAAAAGCATATTTTAAGGAGATGTGGCGGATTTTACGGCCGTATGGCCACGCGCAGTTGTTTGTTGCTGAATATAAGGGTGAGATGGTTTCCGGCCAATTTGCTGTTCCGTTTGGCGATACGGTGATCAACAAGATGAGCGTGTGGAACGGCCGTCATGGCAAGCGGCGGCCCAACGAAGCGCTACAGTGGGCGGCCATAAAGTGGGCCAAAGAACATGGGTACCGATTTTATGATTTTGAAGGCATCAAGCTGGCCGCTGCCACAGCCTTGCTCAACAACGAGCCCATCCCCGAGGCGATAAAGCAGACGGTCACCTCGTTTAAATTGGGGTTTGGGGGTCAGGCGGTTATTTTTTCTGAAGCTTATGATTATCTTTACAATCCGTTTTTCCGTTGGATTTACACGGAGATGTTTCCCAAAGTACAAAACCGGCGCGTATTCAAACGCATGCGGAAGTGGATTCGAACGCACTAGTGAGGTTTGATGATGAACGATGAAAAGGTGAAGGTTTTATTCATTGCGGGCAACGGCCGCAGCGGCAGCACCATTCTGCACAATATTCTGGGCCAAATAGATGGCTTTTGTGCCCTGGGTGAACTGCGCGAAATTTGGCTGCGGGGCGCGATAAAAAACTACTTGTGCGGCTGCGGCAATCCGTTTCATGATTGCGCCTTTTGGCGGCAGGTGCTGACAACCGCCTATGGCGGTCCAGACGCTATCGATGTGCAAGAAATGTACAGGTTAACGGAGAGCTTTCGCATTCCGCATTTGCCGTTTACCTATTTACCCGGCTGGCGCAAAAAGGAGATAGAGAGATTACGGCCGTATCTCAACGAGCTCACCAAACTGTACCAGGCCATCCAGGCCATCTCCGGCAGCCGCGTCATTGTCGATTCTTCCAAGAACCCGTCTTACGGTTATTTGCTCCGCTTTATCCCGGAAATTGAGCTTTATGTGCTGCATTACATGCGAGACTCGCCCGCCGTTGCCTACTCATGGTCAAAAAAGAAAGAGTTCCAACCGGGCATCTATATGGTCCGTAAAAAGCCAATCAGCAGCGCCATGCAGTGGAACGCCAGAAATTTAACGGCCGAACTTTTCATGCGCCCGCAGGCAAAACAATTTTTACGGCTCCGTTACGAGGATTTCATAGAAAATCCGCAGGCGTCGCTGGCCTCTATTCTGGAGATGGTGGGCGAAAGCGGCCGTGCGCTGCCGTTACTTGCCAGCCATGTCGTTGATCTTAACCAAACCAATCACTCCGTCTTCGGTAATGAAGTTCGCTTCCAAAAAGGGCCGGTCACGCTGCGCCTGGATAATCGCTGGCGCACCAACATGGACCTGCGGCAAAAACTGGCCGTATCCGCTTTAACGTGGCCCTTGCGGCTGCGGTACGGCTATTACAATCAACATACAACATAAAGGCGGCCAAAAATGAACATAGCAACCGTTAATCCCTTGAACAACCCTCTCTGGCAGCAGCTAACCGAGCAGCACCGCAGCACCGTGTTTCACTCACCTGAATGGATGCGGGTGCTGCATGAAACCTACGGGTTTGGCATTCACGCCCACATTCTCCTTGATGAGGCAAACCAACCCAGGTCTGGCGTCGCCTACTGCACCATCAACGATATGATGGACCCGCGCATGGCCAGCCTGCCATTTTCCGATTTTTGCGATCCGTTGGTGGCCAACCTGGATGAGTGGCGCTGCCTGGTGGACAGGCTTCTGGATAGCCGCCAACGCATCAGCCTGCGCTGCCTGCACAACCAGGTGCCGCTGGAAGACAAACGATTTACCCTGGCCGGCCGGGCCAAATGGCATTGCGTGGATTTGCAGCGGGATGAGGACGACATCTGGCAAGGACTGCACGGTTCTGCCCGACGAGCCATCAAAAAGGCGCAGCGCAGCGACGTTACAGTGCGGATTTCCCAGGAGAAAGATGATTTGCGTGCTTTCTTTGATCTCCATTTGGGCGTGCGCAAGTATAAGTACAAGTTATTGGCCCAACCGTACCGCTTTTTTGAGAATATTTGGCAGCAGTTCATTGCGCCAGGCAAAGGCACCCTGATCCTGGCTGTTCATGAAGAGGAAGTTATTGGTGGGGTGCTGTTTCTGGAGTGGCAAGATGGACTTTACTACAAATTTAATGCCTCGAACCCCGACGCCATTGCCCTGCGCCCCAACGATCTGGTGGTATGGGAGGGTATTCGCTACGGGCAGAGTCGGGGGCTCAGCTTTCTGGATTTTGGCCTTAGTGATTGGGACCAGGAGGGGCTGCTGCAATATAAGCGCAAGTTTGCTACAGAGGAAAAAACGATTTCGATGCTGCGTTACATGCCAGACGGCTCCCCATCTTCAACGGAGAAGCAGCTGCGCCAGATTTTACCCCAACTGACCGATCTGTTTGTGGATGAATCGGTGCCGGATAGCATTACTGAAAAAGCGGGTGATGTTCTGTATCGGCTCTTTACCTAAAGCGGTCTGGCGGAGAAACACGGTTATCCATTTGCCAACTTTTTACATTCTTCGTAGCGAAAACAGCTTACGACATGGTCATTTACCATGCCTACAGCCTGTACGAAGGCATAGACGATGGTGGGACCAACAAAGCTGAAGCCGTATTGTTTGAGGGCTTTGGACATAGCCCGGGATTCGGCCGTTTCCGTCGGAACTTCCTCCATACTGCGCCAACTGTTTTGGATGGGACGGCCGTCTACAAAATCCCACAAAAAGCGGCTAAACGAACCTTCCTTCTCCATGATCTCCAGGTAACCCCGCGCATTTTTCACCGCCGACTCTATTTTCAAGCGATTGCGCACAATTCCCGGATTTTGCAATAGCTCCGCGATTTTGTCTTCGTCGTAGCGGGCGATCTTCTCCGGATCGAAGTTGTCAAACGCCTGCCAGTAGCTGTCTCGCTTGCGCAAAATAATGATCCAGCTCAAACCGGCCTGCGCCCCATCCAAAATGAGCTTGGCAAAAAGGCGCTGGTCATCGTATTCCGGCACGCCCCATTCTTCATCGTGATAGCTAACATATAACGGATCATCGCCGCACCAGGCGCAGCGGTTGATTGTCTCAATTGTCATCTTTTGTCACTCCACAGCATTCAACGCTTTTCAGAAAAGATTGATGGCCACACGCTTTCTTTTACCCAGACACTTTTTAATTATCCACCTTTTTTGTTGTTGAGCGGGATTTACGTCATAATTTATTGTGAAGTTTACTGAATTATCTAAACTGATAGCTGCATTTGTCCACAAATCAACCTGAAGTTAGAAAACCGATAACCCGTATTGTTTGGTAGGTATCGATGGATTTTGTCATCGTGTTAACCTTATGCCTTTAATAAATAGTAGCAAAATTTCGAATAAAGAGATAAGTGACAAATCTGACGATGACCTTATCCAGGCTTGCCGCCGAGGCGACGCTCGTGCCTGGCAAGCGATAGTAAACAAATACAAACGGCTTGTCTTTTCCATTCCACTAAATTATGGACTTTCCCAAGAAGATGCGGCCGATATAGGCCAGATAACGTTCACTATTATGTTTGAGAGCCTGGACCAATTTTACACAGGCACACACCTGGCCCCCTGGCTGGCGACTGTGGCACGACGACATTCCTGGCGGTTATTGGCGCGATACCGGCGGGAGAGCACAAAGGAGGACGAGGATCTTAGCCAAAGCCTGACCGCCATGATCGATCTGTCCAGCAAAGAAGCAATGGAAAGCTGGGAAACGCTGGAATGGCTCGACCGGAAATTTGCGCAGCTAGACAAAAGGTGCCAGAAACTCTTGCTGCAACTTTATTTCAGTCCGGAACAACCAACTTATGCAGAGGTGGCCTCCAAAATGGATATGCCGACGAGCAGCGTTAGTCCCATCCGAGCGCGTTGTCTTAAACGGTTGAAAAAAATCTTGGGCAAACGGCCGTAATACCCCCAACACGCCGGGAATAAGGTACTAATTAGACCAACTGCCTGTACTTTTTTGGCCTATTTGCAGCAATAGTTTTATAGGAACTCGTACAAGAAGGATTGAAATGGGATGACTGTTATGAAGAAAAAAGATGAACACGATTTTGAACATCTGTTAAATTGGGTCGAGGGTCGCTTATCAGCTGCAGAAGCCAAAGAGCTAGAAGGTCAATTAGATATGACCGACGACAGCACACGAACGTTAATTGAATGGTTACAAGAGTTTCAACGCCTGAGCCAGAGTTATGTGCTGGTCTCCCCTCCAGAAAGTCTAGATGAGCCACTTTACAACATCTTCACAAGGCACTCCAAGACAGAACCCCACGCCGGCTTCTTTCAGCAGATGATGGCGACCTTAACCTTTGATAGCTACCAGCACCTTACGGCGGCAGGTGTGCGCACACCTGCTGCCTCCAAATTAGAGCGACAGTTTGTGTACAGCACCGACTTGGCCGAGATAGCCATCGATTTACAATGGGATGCTCAGGAGAAGCGCGTTCATGTCAACGGGCAACTCTTTCCTCTAGACGGTGCAGATGAAACAATTTATGTGGTGGAGCTGCAAAGCAACTCAAAGACGGTGAAAATGGCCCCAACCGATGATCTAGGTAAATTCGCTTTCCCTTCGTTGGTGCCCGATACATACGACATTATTGTGAGCGGTGAGCAAAATGAGATTGCCATAACTGGCGTGGAACTACGTTTTTGAGTTATGCCATCACCTGCTGATAGCCTGATTACAAACACGATACTCGAACAGCTTCTACAAGAAACGAAAACAGAGGAGCAGATCGCGTTACTGTCGGCTGCCAATCTTCTAAATCGGGAGCGTTTATCCCAACTGCTGGATACGGCCGCTCATCTCGTACGCACCGATCCGATGCAGGCGCGCCGATTGAGCCATATTTGTGGTAAGTTAGCCGGTCACGTACAGGAGCCTCTATTATTGCCAAAGGCTACCTACGTCAATGCCCAAACCCATGCCGTGATGGGGCAGCTCGATGAGGCATTGCAGCTCATCCGTTCTGCCCATGATGACTATATGGCGCTTAAGGCGGAACTGCCTGCCTTACGCACAAATCTGGGCCGGATTCACGTTTTGAATGAACTTGGCTATCATCAGGAAGCCATTGCTGTCTCTCAAGAGCTGCTCGATCGTCTGGGCCAGCTCGCCGACCTGCCCGAGGCAGCGCAGGCAGAAGCGCAGATGATTGAGGCGATTGCTTACCAAAATCAGGGCATTTGCTATCGTATGATGGGACGGTATGAAGAAGCGCTCCAGGCTTATACTTCTGCGGAAGCGGGATTCCAACAAGCGGGGATTACCGAACGCCTGGCCGATATTTATAATAATCGCGGCATTATTTTGCTGCATTTGGGGCGTGTCAATGAAGCGCTTACTGACTTTGAAATGGCCGCTAACGCATTGCAAGAGGCCGGGCACACGCTGCTTTACGCGCGATCGCTCATCAACATTGGTGATGCGCATCTGCTGCTCGGACAATATGCGCACAGTCTCAAGGCGTTGGCTGAAGCCCACCGCTTGTTGCACTCTCTGGACATATTAGCTGACGAATATACGCTGCTGCTGCAACGAGGCAATGTTTATCTGGCCTTAAATTTGTACCCTGAAGCCATCAGTGCCTACCATGAAGCCGAGCGAGCTTGCCGGGCTGCGGGCATGGTTCACTATCAAGCTCATGCCTTGTGGGGCCAGGGGGCAGCCCTCACCATGTTGACCAGATATGATGAAGCCACAGCAGCGCTGGCGCAAGCAGAGGCGTTGTTTACCAAAGCAAACAATGTTCCTATGTGGTGTGAAGTAAAGCTGGAACAGGCGGCGCTGTTTGCGGCTCAGGGCAAACCAATAGCTGGTCTGGCAGCAGCTCAGCAGGCCTTTGACCGGGTGGCTAAAGAAGAATGGCCGGTGCAGGCACTGTACGCTCATCTGCGCCTGGCGGACTTGCTGCCAAATATGGCCGTTGCGGAGCAACATCTAATGGCGGCACAGCAGCTTTCTCAAAAACTTCTGCTGCCCCATTTACATTACCGTATCCAACAACGACTGGGGCACTTACGCTGGCGGCAAGGGCATCTGGAAGAGGCACAATCCTGGTTGGAAACGGCCGTAAACACGCTTGAACAACTGCGCGGCACCGTTACCCACGAAGCGATGCGCATCTCCTTCATGCACGACAAACTGGCCGCTTACCAGGATTTGCTACAGCTCTACCTTTCCCATGATAACGCTCCAGACCATCGGCGTGCCTTTGCTTTGGCCGAGCAATTTAAGTCACGAGCTCTGGTAGACCTGGTATCCGGCATCATTGATACGGATCCTGCCATACCGGATGATCCCCAACTGACCGCGCAACTGCACACCTTACGGGCCGATCTCAACGCTGTCTATAATAATTTTTTGGCCCACCCCGGTACAGATGGACCGGGGCTTTCGCGTCTGGAACTACTGGCCCAGGCACAAACGCTTGAACAGAAAATCAACCATCTCCAGCAGCAGGCAAGGTTGGCCTACACCGACGTTGCCCAGACAACCGCTCTGTCTCCTGAAACCATACAGGCGCAGCTTTCCCAAGATATATGGCTGCTAGCCTACCATGTTATTGGCGATCAAATCATGGTTTTTATCGTCAAAGAGGATGAGATTCGCGTGGTAAGGAAAGTGAGCACGTTAACGGCCGTTCGACCTTTCCTTGACCAGCTCTCTTTAGAGTGGAACCGCTTTCGCATCGGCGCTGAATTTGCTCGCCGCCACATGGCCCGCCTGGAAAAGTCCGTCCAGCAAGTGCTGCTCTCATTATATGAGGAATTGATACGGCCATTGGCCACGCTTCTGCCCACCCCAAAAAGTACCACTTCACCCATCAAGTTGCTTATCATTCCCCACGGCTTGCTGCATCAGGTTCCTTTTCATGCCTTGTATGACGGCCGTCACTATCTACTCGACCATTATGAACTCTCTTATGCACCCAGCGCCACCCTGTTCACGCTGTGCCAACAGCAGCCACGCCCACACTTCGACCATGCCTTGATCGTTGGTGTGTCCGATCCAAACATACCCGCCGTCACCGCAGAGGTTGAGGCGATTGGCCAACAGTTTGTGAACGCCACGGTAAAAACAAATGGGGAAGCAACAACAGCGTCTTTCCGTACCGAGGCTAAAAAAGCCAGCCTCATTCATTTAGCCTGTCACGGTTTTTTCCGCGCCGACAACCCCATGTTTTCTGCTTTAAAACTACATGATGATTGGCTAACTGCGGCCGACATCCTGCAAATTGACCTGAACAACTGCCTGGTTACCCTGAGTGCGTGTGAATCCGGACAAAGCCAGGTGCAGGCCGGCGATGAGCTCATCGGTTTGGCCCGTGCTTTCATCGGTGCGGGCGCTGCCTCACTGGTTGTTAGCCTGTGGGTTGTTCAAGATGATACGGCCGCTGTCATTATGTCCGATTGGTACCAGGAATTAACCCGGCAAATACAGCCAAACCTGGCGGCAGCGCTGCGTGCGGCCCAACTTAAGCTCAAAGCGCAATATCCTCACCCTTACTACTGGGCACCCTACGTGCTTATTGGACAAAGATGAACAGATGTTGCCCCGACGCCTGGCAAACAGGAATGTAAGCTAGAGAGTGTATCGTCACATTAAGGGCCATTATTTTTTTGACGATCTCAACCGTGAAAGAAAATTGAGGAGGAATAATGAAAATGGAACGAATGACACGTTATATTCGCAGCCTGTTTTGGTGGCTATTTTTTGTGTTTCTAATAACAGCCACGGGCGCGATGCCTATGCGGGCTGAAGAGCCGCCTGTTAATTATGATAGCGATCAGATCGTCGTCAAAATAATGCCCGCAGCCGATATTGATGCGATTAACAACAGTTACAGCACCAGTACGGTACGGCCGCTTTTAAACACGGCCGATATTTACCTGTTGCAGGCAGCGTCAGCCGCCGATGCTGCCCAAATTGTTACTGCCATGAAATCTGATCCAGCGATACAGTATGCGGAGTTAAACCTGATTGCTTCAGCGCCGGAAGCCAATGGGCGCGATATTTATGGCTGGCCTGAGGGGAACGAACAGCAGCTAGAAGCGGACCCGCGTTTGCTTTTCGAATGGGAACTGAGTGGGTCAGACAGCGCCCATTATTACGAACAGCCGGCCGTTCACCAGATCAAATTAAACCAGTCGTTTAGCCAGGGTGAAGGCGTCGTGGTTGCCGTTTTGGATACGGGCATAGACCGCGATCATCCGCTCTTGAGTAACAGCATCACCGGCAACGGCTACGATTTTATAGATGATGATCCCCTACCTGAGGACGAATTCAACAATCTGGACGATGATGGTGACGGTTTCGTAGATGAAGCAGCCGGCCACGGCACACATGTAGCCGGGATCGTTCATCTGGTGGCTCCCGCGGCCCAAATTATGCCCTTGCGCGTGCTGGATTCAGATGGACAGGGGAACTCATTTGTCATTGCCGAGGCTATGTTGTATGCCATGGAAAATGGGGCCGACGTGATGAATCTCAGCCTGGGCACAACCCGCCAATCGCAATTTTTGCTCGACGTCGTAGGGCAGGTGACGGCCGAAGGCGTTGTCGTTGTTGCGGCGGCAGGAAACTTAAGCGAGGACACGCCACAATATCCGGCTGCGGCTCCCTGCGCCCTGGCGGTTACGGCCGTTGGCCCCGGACGTGTCAAAGCTGAGTACGCTAATTACGGGGCGTGGGTCGATCTGGCCACACCCGGTGAGCGAATTTACAGCACCTATCCCGGCGGCACGTTTGCCTGGTGGAACGGAACCTCTATGGCTGCCCCCTTCGTTGCTGGCCAGGCGGCCCTCATTCGCAGTTATTCTTCTTCATTGACGCTGGCGGAAGTTGGGCAGTTTATTGGCGGAACGGCCGTATCGCTCGATAATGCCAATCCTGACTATGCCGGGCTGCTGGGCGCTGGATTGATAGACGTGCAAAACAGTATGGCCTACTTGGCAAACAATACCTTGCCAAATACGTCAATTAACCCGCTGGCAGGATGCGATTAGCAGAATTTACGCTTTATCTTTGGCCTAACCTCACTCGATTGACGTATCGAAACAGCCTGTAGATTGGACAGGATAAAAAGAAACTATCTCATCTATCCTGTCCAATAAGATCGCCTATGGGTTAACGGCCGTTGCTATTTGCGGCACCAATTCATCTACAGCGAAGGGTAAGCTCAAAACCGTGCTGAAGCTTAACGCACCGTACACCGGATCGGCACCAACGAAGAAGATAATACGGCCGTCACGCGCCACCGCTAACTGTGAAAAGAGCGGATCGTTTTCAATGGCTGCTATTTCCTCTGCTGTGCCTGCTCGTACGATCAACACATCCACATCCAGCAAGTCCAATCGCTCGCTGCTGATTTGCGCCGAATCCAGGTCGCCCACTACTTCGGAGAGCGCCGGATCATAAGTTAGACCCAGCCCTGTGAGGAAGCGCAGCGGCGGTGTGTTTTCACCCACCACCCAGAACTGGCCCGCTTCGGCTGCCGGGGTGACCCAGGCTACAGTGGCGCCGTCAAAGCTGTTGTTGGCTTCGTTAGCGGCCGTTATCTGTGCTTCCACGGTTGCAATCAGCTCAGTAGCCAGCACTTCTTTGCCCAGCGCCCGACCGATTAGCTGCGTTTGCACCTGCCAGGGCACGCCGAAATCAGGATATTCGGCAGGTTGGGCCAGTGTAGGCGCAATTTGCGACAGCAAACTGTACTCTTCTTCTGTAATTCCGGAATGGGTAGCTACCAACAGGTCAGGATCTAGAGAAGTGATCAGCTCATAGTTCAGTTCTCCAAAAGGCATTTGCAGCAGTTCCGGTGTGGCGCTGCCCAGCTCATCTTGTGCCCACGGCCACACGCCGTAAGGCTGGTCGCCAAACCAGTCGCGTATGGCGACAGGCACAACCCCCAGCGCCAGCACCGGGTCTTGCTCGCTAAAGCCGATGGTCACGACTCTCTGTGGTTCGTCAGGGATAGTCGTGCTGCCAAACTTGTGTTCAATCGTGACGGGAAAGGTGGCACCTGTTGTTTCGGATTCTGTTACTGGCTCGCCGGTTGGTTCAGCGGCCGGAGCGTCTGGTTCGGAAATGGGCAACGGCGTGGGAGTGACGGCCGTTTCCCCACCACACGCCACCAACAGCAGCATCACCAGCAGCCCGGCGATTTTGAGCCACCTGGCGGTTGGGTTACACTTTCTCTCTGTAAAATTTGTCTGACGGGCAAGTTTTACTTCCAGGAGATGCGAGCGGCCACTCGTATCTCCTATTTTGCTTCGAAAATCTCTCATTGTTTTCTCCTTTGATCAAAAAAATTGTAACTATACAAGTGCTGTGGCCTGCCTCCAGACCGTGCCGCCTGGTGGCACGGCTGCGCATACATGCGCCAGACGCCGGCCACAGCCAGAAAGACCTGTAAAGTTAGTTTTTATAGCTACTTTCATTCAACCATTTGCTGCAAAAGCAATCTGTTTCGCTCTTTTCTGGAACGGCCTGGACACGTAGCACAGTAACCGCCATCTTCCATTTTGTACCAATAGCAGCACGTCGCCCGATTGAGAAACGCCTGTGTGCGTCCGGCGCAGGTTAAGGTAAACACGCCCACCTTGCGATGATTCAGCGGCGAACCGGGCACCCGGATCAGCGCTGCAACTTCTTGCTCGATTTGCGCTGGGCTGACGGCCGTATCTATCAGCGGCATTAACCAGAGCACGGTCCCGGCCAGCCGGTCGGCTACGGCCAGCCACAATCCTTTGGCATGGCAGCCCAGGCGCTGGCAAAGCTGGGCGATAAGGAACCCTAGTTGCGTTTCCAGACTGGTGAGCAAAATGGTGCGCAGGGCATCCCGGTCCGGCACAATGGCTACGTCGGGCTGGTTGGCGGCGCTGTCACCGGATACGGCCGTAAATCGCCCCCTGCCCAAAGCAAGCCCCACAGCTCGCCATTCCGCAGTAAAACGCAGCCGAACATTGGTCAGCGCCAGGTCAGGCACGCGCTGGTCCAGGAGGTAACAGGAAACGGCCGTGACAATCAACGGCCATTGCACCGTTTGCAGCACAGCACTGCCCACCACGTTGGGTGTTTTTGTGCACAGCTGCTGCCGGGCTGTGGCAATGAGCGCCTCCAGATCAGCGGAAGCGGGCGCAGCCAGATCAGCCGCTGTAGTCCACCCTGCTCCGTTCGGCCTGCCCAGCTGCACATTGATGACTTCATGCAATGCTCTGGCTCGCCTGATTGTTTCCTGCAAAGGGAGTTTGGTCCCGGTGCCAACTGTCTCTATCACACCTGCTCCTTATCAAACTGTCTTTCTTGCGTGAATGGATGCGCTGTTTTAACCTGCCCGTTTTGTTGCGCTTTCTCGTTTAGCCTGGCCTGTACTGTGCCCTGCGGCACACAAACCGGTGCACCACTGATCGGATCGAGCAAAATATTGGCCTGCACGTGGAAAACCTCGGCCAACAGCGACCGGGTCAATATCATTTGTGGCGACCCATCGGCATAAATCATTCCTTCCCGCATCACAATGATGCGGTCGCTATAGCGCGCCGCCTGGTTGAGGTCATGCAGCACCAGCAAAATGGTCATCTGCCGCTCCCGGTTCAGGCGCTCAATCAGTTCCATCACTTCCAACTGGTAGCCAATGTCCAGAAAGGTGGTCGGCTCATCCAACAGCAGAATCGGCGTGTTTTGCGCCAGCGTCATGGCAATCCAGGCTCGCTGCCGCTGCCCGCCAGAGAGCGTGTCCAACGGCCGATCGGCAAATTCCACCATATTGGTAATCGCAATTGCTTCCCGGGTCGCCGCTTCATCCTCCACACGCCACTGCTGGAAAAAACCTTGATGCGGATAGCGCCCCTGCGCTACCAGTTCATATACCGTCAGGCCTTCTGGTGCAGAGGGGCCCTGGGGCAGAATGCCTAGCTGTTTTGCCAGCTGCTTCGTGGGCATCATGTGAATAACTTTGCCGTCCAGCAGCACTTCGCCTGTTTGGGGCCGGAGCAGGCGTGCCAGCCCGCGCAGCAGTGTCGATTTGCCACAGCCGTTTGGACCCACCAGCGTTGTGATCTCACCGGTGACGATGGACAGGCTGAGTTGTTTGATAATCATTTCCCTATCATAGGCCAATGACAGGCGCTTTGTTTGCATTCCTTCCATCCAGTTACCGTCCTCGTTTATAAAGCAGATAAGCAAAATAGGGCGCGCCGATAACGGCCGTTGTCACTCCCAGCGGCAGTTGACCAGGCGCAATCACCCAACGTGAAGCCAGATCGGCCAGCACCAGCAGCAGCCCGCCGACGAGCACCGTGCACAGCAGCAGCCCCTCATGAGAAGGGCCAACCAGGCGGCGGGCTATGTGCGGCGAGACAAAACCGACAAACCCAATCGTCCCCGCGACGGTTACCGTAATGGCGGCCAGCCCCGCACTCAGGCCAATGAAAATCAGGCGGTGCTGCTCCACACGCGCGCCCAGGCTTATGGCCAGATCATCACCCAGGTTCAAGGCATTCAACTGTCGCGCCAACAAGAAAGTGAGCGGTAGCAGTATCGCCAGCCACAGCAGCATTAGGCGCACCTCCGACCAGGTGCTGCCATAAACGCTGCCCGTTAGCCAGATGTAGGCCTGCTGGGCGTTATCCAGCGTCAATCTGGTCAGAAAGTAGCTGATGAGAGCGCTGCCCAATGAGGCCAGCCCCACACCAATTAAGATGAGGCGCAGGGAGGAACTGCCGCCTTTCCAGGCCAGGGTGTAGATAACGGCCGATGCGCCCAGTGCTCCTGCAAACGCCAACCAGGGCAGCAAGGCTGGATTGGGCACGGCCGCAAACGTGAGATAACCCACAACCAGCACGCCGGCGCCGCTGTTAATTCCCAGCAGGCCGGGGTCGGCTAGATCATTGCGGGTGATGCCTTGTATAACAGCGCCGGAAGCTGCCAGCGCCGCCCCGATGAGCAGCGACAGCAAAATGCGTGGCAGGCGAAAGCTGCGTACGACCAGCAGGTGGTTGGCGTCGCTCGTTTCCATGCCGATGACTGCCCGCAGGACATCAAGCGGTGCAATGTTGTACTCGCCATAACTGACGCTGACAACCAGCGCCAGCAGCAAGGCGGCCAGAAGCGCCAGCAAAACGGCCGGTGCACGGCGGTCCAGCCTGGCTGACACAGGCAAGCGATAAGAACGCAGCGTAATCCAGCCTGGGGGCGGGAACTCTTTGGCCGACATTATCGCACTCTCCAACGGGCCAGGTAGATGAAAAAGGGTGCACCGACAAAAGCCAGCATCACGCCAACAGGAATCTCCTGCGGCCGTTGGATGACCCGGCCTACACTGTCGGCGAGTGTGACCAGCATGGCACCGGCCACGGCCGCATAAGGGATAATCCAGCGATAATCCACGCCGCACACGGCCCGCACCATGTGTGGAATTACCAGTCCGACAAAACCAACCGGTCCGGCAATAGCCACCGAGCCACCCGCCAACAAAATGACCGTGATGGCCGCGAGGGCTTTGATAACGGCCGTATTTTGCCCCAGCCCTTTGGCAATATCATGTCCCAGGCTGATCGTTGTAATCTGGCGACTCAACAACATGGCTCCCAAGAGACCTATCGCCACAAATGGTCCCATCCACAACAGTAATTCCCAATCCCGTCCCGTCAGAGAGCCGACTGTCCAAAAGCGAATCTGGTCAAAGGTATTGCGGTTCTGCACCAGCAGAGCAGTGGTAAATGCCGTGGTAAACATGGCAAAGATGACACCGGCCAGCGTTAACGTTACCGGTGTTGCCCCGCCGCGTCCTAACGACCCCAGAACATAAACAATAACGGCCGCAGCCGCGGCCCCGCCAATTGCCAAAAAACCGTACACCAGAAAGGGTGGATCCCCAAGGAGATAAACCCCAAAAACCACAGCAAAAGCTGCACCGGCGTTGATTCCTAAGATGCCCGGTGAAGCCAGCGGGTTGGCTGTCAACCCCTGCATAATGGCTCCGGCCACAGCCAGCCCCACTCCAACAATGAGCCCGGCGACCACACGCGGCAGGCGAACGGTGCGAATGATGAGATGCTCGTACACCGCAGCGTCATAGCGAAATATGGCTTCGTACACCGTGCGGACCTCAATTTCAGCTGCGCCCATGGTGACGCTGACGGCCAGACCAACAACAAGCAAGACAGCCGCAACCAGCAAGCCCACCGGCAACAAGGCTGTTGCGCCAATGAGGCGGGATTTATTTTTGGAAACGGCCGCTGCTCGTGTCATTTGAATATTGCCTCTGCCTCAAACCAGTTGTGAAGCAATCACAGAAAAATTTTTGAAATAGAAAGCAAGGTTTCTTGTGGCTTGCTTATGCAGGACTACTTCCTGAAAAAATAAGACGGATCGCTAACATTGATAACAGAGGCTCTGCCGTAAATCTACAGACATCGTTAATTCTAGAATTGACGTTTGTTAACTCTGGTCTGAACATAAGTTAAAAGCTGGTTGAACGGCTGTTCAGAATCGCGAAGTTCAGGCGTGGCTCGTTTGTACTGTGCCGTTTGAGTAAGAGAAATGAAAACCCGATTTGCGCCGAATCTGAATATTGCTGTCTTTTTTGGTCCCCTTAAATGCAATAGTTTAATAAGACTTTCTTATCAACTGTTTGTTCATTACAAGAAAAATGGAGGGAGACACTATGTAGTAGTTGAAACAGAATCCATTATTTTCCCTGGCATGACAAAAAATTAACCAATAAGGAAGGAATACACGTACTATGACCTACAAATCTCGTTTGATTATCGCTGTTCCCCTGATTCTCTTGTTTGTCCTGATCTTAGGCAATTCAGCCCCCGCTGTTCTGGCAAACGGCAGTGCTGTCCCCGGCCAATACATTGTTGTTCTGAAAGATAATGTAAATGCGTCTGCGGCAGCCAACGACATGGCCAAGGCGCATGGATTGGGATTAGGCTATGTCTATAGCCACGCGATCAAAGGCTTTTCGGCGCATGTACCAGACGGCCGTTTGAACGCCCTGCAAAACGATCCCCGTGTTGCTTACGTGGTAGAAGACATGGTGCGCTCCATTGACGCGCAAACCACGCCCACCGGCATCCAGCGTATCTTTGCCGACGGCAACGCCAACCTTGATATTGACGCTACTGATGATTATCGCGTTGATGTAGACGTGGCGGTGATTGATACCGGCGTTGATTTTGAACATTACGACCTGAACGTGGTTGGCGGCGTGGACTGCAGCGGCGGCGGCCCGTTCAATAGCACATGCAGCGCAGGCGGCGATGATGACCATTATCATGGAACCCACGTGGCTGGTTCTATCGCTGCTATTGATGATGGCGTTGGCGTGGTTGGTGTTGCTCCCGGCGCCCGTATTTGGGCTGTGAAAGTGCTGAACTCACAGGGCAGCGGCTATACCTCCTGGATTGTGGCCGGCATTGACTGGGTAACGGCTAATGCGGCTACTATTGAAGTGGCCAACATGAGCCTCGGCGGTAGTGGCTTTAACCAGGCGGAATACGATGCTATACAGGGATCTATTGAGGCCGGTGTTGCCTATGCGGTGGCTGCCGGTAACAGTGATGATGACGCCAACAATTACAGCCCTGCCGCATTCGACAACGTGCTGACCGTCAGCGCCCTGGCCGACTTTGACGGCGCGCCCGGCGGCAACGGCAGCCCTACCTGCCGCACCGACCAGGATGACACGTTGGCGGACTTCAGCAACTGGGGTAATGCGGTACAGATTGCCGCGCCCGGTGTTTGCATTCTCTCCACATTCCCCATCGAGCAGGGTGAGTACGGCACCATCAGCGGCACCTCCATGGCCAGCCCGCATGCGGCTGGTGCGCTAGCCCTGCTGGCCAGTGCCAATAACCCCAGCAACGCCACCGACGTTTTCAACCTGTACGACCAGGTGATTAACGCCGGTAACTTTGACTGGACAGACGACTCCGGTGATGGCATCAAGGAACCGCTCCTGGATGTGAGCAATACGACCCTGTTCAACCCTGTTCTCATTCCTGGCGGTGGCGGCGGCGATCCGGGTGGCGGTGACTTTACGCTGAGCGTTACGGCTTATAAAGTAAAAGGTGTTCAGCACGCCGACCTGACCTGGAGCGGGGCTACGTCAACCAACGTTGACGTTTACCGTGATGGCAGCCTGATCGCTACCACAGCCAATGATGGTGCGTACACTGACAACCTTGGTCGTAAGGGCGGCGGTTCAGCGACGTACCAGGTGTGCGAGGAGGGCACGAGTACGTGCTCGAACAGCGTCAGCGTTAGCTGGTAGACGCGACGTACTACGGCTTTGTCTGACGACAAAGTGATGCAATTGTCTGGAAACGGCCGTTTCTCACGCGAGGAATGGCCGTTTCTTTCATTATTACACAATTACCGAATCCCCAACTCTTCAGGAGGAGATAGATGTCACAATTGCGCTCTTTTAAAAGTAGACGAGAAACGGCCGTTTTCCTTTGGCTTTCCCTCTTACTTCTCACCATATTTATTATTTCACTCACCAGTGTCAATGTGCGTGCTGCCTCGTCCACACTGGTCATCAGCGAGGTACTCTACGACCCAAGCGGCCCGGAACCTGATAATGAGTGGTTTGAATTGTACAATTTGTCGGGTTCTACGATTGACCTTAGCAGCTACAAAATCGGGGACGAAGAGACCCAAGGTGGTGGTGAAGGGATGAAACAGTTCCCCGGCAGCGCCTCAATCGCCCCCGGCCAGGTCATCGTCATCGCCAACCGGGCCACCGCCTTTGCCGCCAGCTACGGCTTCAACCCCGATTACGAAATCAACGACACCGACGCCGGCGTGCCCGATCTGCTCCAGTACAGCAGTTGGGCCGGCGGCAGCATTGCCCTCTCCAACAGCGGCGACGAACTGCTGCTGCTCGACGGCAGCGACGGGCTGGTGGACGCCGTTTCTTGGGGCAGCTCAACCTGGGCTTTTAACCCATCAGCGCCAGACGTCAGCGGCGGACACTCGCTGGAGCGGAATCCGGCTGATGTCGATACCGATTCGGCCGGCGACTGGATCGACCAGGCCAGCCCCAACCCCGGCAGCGTCACCACCGGCGGCGGCGATCCTATGCCCACGCCCACCCCCACGCCCACCAGCGAACCGGGCTGCGGTAAAACCAGCACCTACCTGGCCGTGTGGGAGATTCAGGGCAATGGGGATACCTCTCCTTATGATGGACAATCGGTAAATAACGTGCGCGGCATCGTCACGGCCGATTTCCAAAACGGCACTGGCGGCCCCTTTGAGCCGTGGGGCTTTTTCATCCAGGCCCACGAGACAGACTGTGACGCCGCCACTTCAGACGGCCTGTTTGTTTACACAGGTTCCTCCGCCCAAAATATCAGCGTTGGCGATCTGGTGGAAATTGACGGCGGTCGCGTGGTGGAATACCAGGGACCTTCATCCTTCATCTGGGACAAGACCCTTACCGAACTGGAATGCCGCAGCGGCTGCAGTGTGAGCACGGTGCAAAGCGGCTACGGCCTTCCCGCTGCTGAAGAATACAATCCGCCCACCGACGATGCCAGCGCCGAAGCTTACAACGAGGCGCGCGAGGGGATGTTGGTGCAGGTGACGGTAGACAGCACGACAATCGCGCCCAACAATCAGTACAATGAATTTATTGTGCTGCGCGGCACGGGGCAGGACCGGCTGCACCAGGAAGACAGCGGCAAAGGGCACCGCATTGTGGTGGATGGCGACGGTGTGGCCGCGGCGAACTGTGGCCAGGATGGATTTGGCGCTATCAAAACGTTTGACACCATACCATACAATCCAGGCGGCGGCAGCGCCATCTATGGGCCGCTCAACTACAACTTCAACAGCTACAAGGTGCAGCAGGATGATGATACCCACTGCATCGGCTTTACCGCCGGTGACGACAGTTCGTACGATCCGGCTGACAATCCTGCGCCGGCGGCCGACGCCAACACGCTGACGGTGGCCAGTCTCAACGCCTGGAACTTTTTTGACACCAGCGATGATCCGGAAAAGAGCGACGATGTGCCCACGCAGGCGGAGTATGATCTGAAGTCGCTGAAGCGGGCGGCGGCGATTTGCAATGTGGACGGGTTGAATCTGCCCACGATTATCGGTTTGCAAGAGGTGGAAAATGACACCGTGCTGCAAAAGCTGACAGATGATATTTTTGCCACCTGCGGCGTTGCCTATAACGTTCATACGCTGGCCGGGCCGGATGACCGCAGCATTGAAGTGGCCTTTTTGACGCGGGCAGACATGGTAACGGCCGTTGCCGTCAACGACCGTCAAGGCTGCTCATCCACTAACTGGAGCATCGATTACGAAAACAGCGACCATCCGCCAGACGTGACGTGCGATGGCAGCACGCCTTACTACCTGTTCAACCGGCCGCCGCTTCATTTGGAAGCGCAAATCACGCTAGGTGGTGCAACGCAAACGGTTCACGTTATCAACAACCACTTCAAATCCAAGCTGAGCAGTTCTTCATGCTCTACCGTAGACTGCACCGACCGTCGCATCGAACAAGCGCAGCACGTAGACAGCCTGGTGGACGGCATTCTGGCCGGAGCCCCCAACGCTTACGTCATCGTGATGGGCGATCTGAACGATTATTATAACTCCCAGCCGCTGGACGAACTGGACAAAACGAATGGGGTGTTGACCAACGTCTGGGGCGATTTGCAGGGACCGCCGTCCAGCGGCCAGGGCACAATTGCCCGCTACAGCTACATCTTCAATGGGGTTTCACAAACGTTAGACCACGCGCTGGTTTCGGATGCGCTGAACGCGCTGCCGCGCACCGTCTCGCCGCGCCACCTGAATGCCGACTGGCCGGGCAGCTACCTGAACGACAGCAGCATGTTCCGCTCCTCGGATCACGACTTCCTGCTGGTGGCTTACGACTTTTCCGGCACGGGCGGCGTGGACAATCCCCCCAGCGCTGCCATCGTCAATCCGGCAGACGGCAGCACTGTCTCCGGCAGCGTGACCATTCAGGTCGATGCAACGGACACGGAAGATACAGCCGGAACGCTCACGGTGGAAGTAGCCATTGATGGCGGCACATGGCAGGGGACCACGTACAACAGCGGCAGCGGCACTTACGAGATGGTGTGGGACACAACGGCCGTATCCGACGGCAGCCACACCATTGACGCCCGTGCCACCGACAGCGCCGCCAACACAACCAATGCCAGCCCGGTGACCGTTACCGTGGACAACGGCGGCGGCGGCAGCAGCACGATGCACGTTGGTGACCTGGACGGCAGCAGCCAAAACAACGGTAGTACGTGGACGGCCGTTGTCACCGTTCTGGTGGTGGACGGCAGCGGCAGTCCGGTGGCCAATGCTACCGTCAGCGGCTCCTGGAGCAGCGGGGCTTCCGGTACGGCTTCCTGCTTTACCAACAGCAGCGGCCTGTGCAGCGTCAGCGAAGGGGGGATTCCCAAGCGGAATAGCAGCGTCACGCTTACAGTTGACGGTGTTACACACGCCACCCTCACTTATGACGCTGCAGCCAACACCGATCCAGACGGCGACAGCAACGGTACGGCGATTACCGTCTTCAAACCGTAAAGGAGGTAACTAATGATTTGATTCGTTAAAGGAACGGCTAAAGAACTGTAGGTTGGTTCCATCTTCAGGGCTGAACCAATCCAGAATGCAACATTGCATTGAAAGGAGATAGGACAATGAAAACGAGAGCATTCGGTAATTCAAGATAAGGTTCTCATGGCCAAGACTCTGGTCCGAG
>CALBTC010000223.1 GCA_937967805.1 uncultured Anaerolineaceae bacterium | reverse complement strand
GCCAGAGCTGATCATGGTGAGATTTCAGAAGGCCCCAACGCCGGGCAGCAGCATGAAATGCACCCTTACGAAGCCGCTATCTTGCGCTTTCACCCGGACACGGGTGAAGTCTCGGTCTACGCCACCGGCTTCCGCAACCCGTACGACATCGCCTGGGACGGTTTTGGCCAGCTTTGGGCCACCGACAACACGCCCGACTACGATCCACCGGAACGGCTGCACCGCGTCGTGCCCGGCGCCATTCACGGCTACCCGTACTACGACTGCGACGTTTGCTTTAGCCCGCCCGAAGGCGTCACCGTCATCCCGCCATTGGCCCAATTTACGCCCAGTTCTGCCCCCACCGGCGTGGCCGTCTATAACGGCAGCCAGTTCCCTGGCTACAACAATGCCATTTTTGTCGCCTTGTGGAGCGCCTTCCCTGGCGCGCAAAAAATCATGCACATCGGCGCAGGCGGCTCGTCGGCCCCGGTTAACTTTGCCACCGGCTTTGCCGCCCCCATCGACGTGGTCACCGGCCCCGACGGCAGCCTGTACGTGGCCGATTGGGCGACGGGGATCATTTTCCAAATTAGCTACACGGGATGACGTCAATGAAGCAGAAACTGGCAGCTGCAACCACTTTCCTGATTCTTTTTTGGGGATTGCTTGTTAGCTGCCAGTTTGCTCCGTCGATTGTTGAACCTACAGAAACGGCCGTTTCCACGCCACAAGTTGAATTGATGATGGAAACGGCCGTTCCCCCTACAAACACCCCTGAACCCTCCCCCGCAATAACAGCAACGTTAGCACAAACAGTTCCGCCAGCCGCGACAGATACCGCAACGGCAGTTCCCATTCCTTCTTTTTTATTGACAAAGAGGGAACCAACTCTTGCAGAAATTGAGGACTTCTTGTCGTTGTCTCCAGTCTTGTTTTTCTACCCAGATCGAGGCTTGGAACTTATCTCTCTAAATGACTACTTCATGGAGAACGATCTAACCGAATATGCACAAATATTTTACGAGGATGCCAACGGAGATGGAGAAAGCGATTTAATCTTGGCTGACATGTTCCCTTTTCTTTGGAGCAACGGTTTTATTGTGGTCAGCCTGTGGGATGGTGAGCAATACGGTACTCCGCTTGTTATCATGGACGGTGCAAAATATTCACCAGGGTTACGAGTGACATTTGAAGATTGGACAAACGATGCCAATTCTGAAGTGATTTTTGATTTTAAAAGTGACACAGGTGGCACTGGGTTTCTTGAAACTACCTGGACACGTTACATGATCCATTGCGAGACTACTTGCAATGTCGCGTGGTGGGGAATTACCGGACAACTTTCTAATTACACCAGCATCGGCCTAGTTACAACTATCACTGAAAGAAGTCTTGATGAGGAAAATAACCCAGGCTTCGTAGTTATCAATAAATCATTTTATGCTCCAGATGTAAAAGGATATGGGCATATTTCGTCTTCCCAACGTGTCTTTACCTCCACAATGAAAACCTACACTTGGAATGGCACTTTTTTTGAAAAAATCTCTGAAAATGTGCTTGAGCCAGAGTATACAGTCACATCTGACTCGGTGTTATCTGCAAGCAGTCAAACAAACGGCACGGCAACAATCACATCAGAACTCGATGAGTCTGATAGTTATCGCCCTATTTTTCGTTGCACACTCAACCTCAATGATGAACCAACAGGCGAAGCTTTTGAGTGCCTACCAGATTTCACAAAGGTTTTTTGGCAAGACATCACAAGCGATGGGAGAACAGAATTGGTTGTTCTTGCTACAGGGTTAGGAATTCAGCAGTTGTTAGCATTTGAGGTTGAGGAACAAGAAGTCACCCAAATTGCAAATGTTGTGGGAGATATTATTCGCTCAGATTTATTCGGTGTTCGGTTGGATGATATTGACGAAGATGGCCAGTTTGAAATTCTCGCCGGACGTGGATACCAGACAGAAGGAACGGACTGCAAAATTTATGATGACATTTACCCCGACCCGACCGAATTTTGCTGGTGGAATGAGCTGGATTTGTGGGAAGAAATTTATCGGTGGAATGGGCAGATGTTCATGTTAGAACCGGGCGAATAGATCGCTGCTTTTTCTGCCGTACGGCCGTTCCCCTGCTATAATCTGCCCATGAGCACACTAGAAACTCGCTATCACGCCGTTTTACAATCTATTCAACAAACCGCCCAGCAAGCCAAGCGCAACCCAGACGACATTACCCTGGTCGCCGTGACCAAAACGTGGCCGGTGGAAACCATCCTGGAAGCGTACGCTGCTGGGATGCGCCATTTTGGTGAGAACCGGGCCGAAGAGCTAGAAGAGAAACGGCCGCTCGTCGAAGCAGAACTGGGCGCAGACAGCGGCATCGTCTGGCACTTCATCGGCACGCTGCAAAGCCGCAAAACCAGCCTGGTGGCCGACTTTGCCGACACATTTCACGCCCTGGACCGGCTGAAGATTGCCAATCGGCTCTCGAAACGGTTGGAGGAGAACGGCCGTCGCTTACCCACATTCTTGGAAATAAACGTCTCCGGCGAGATTAGTAAATCAGGAGTGAATGCCACGGATTGGGAAAACAGTGCAACGCAGCGCCAGGAAATCCGTACTTTTGGGGAAACGGTGGCCCGGCTGCCCGGTTTATCCCTCCAGGGAGTGATGACAATGGCTCCGTGGGAAGCAGAGCCAGACTTTATTCGCACTGTTTTTAAGCGCACCCGCCGGCTGGCCGAGTGGCTGCAAGAGGAGATGGGGTTGGAACGGCCGTTAGCCCTTTCTATGGGCATGACCAACGACTACCAACTGGCCATCGCCGAAGGTGCCACCCATGTGCGCATCGGCCGCGCCATTTTTGGCGAACGGCAAACACACTAATACACAAGGATTTTTTTATGATCATCGCTTTAGCAAACGCCATTAACATTTTGTTCCAGGTTTACACCATTTTGATCTTTGCCCGCGTCATTTTTTCCTGGATTCGGGTAGACCCATACCATCCAACCTGGGGCCCCATTTTGCGCTTCATCTTCCAGGCCACGGAGCCTATCATGGAGCCCGTGCGCCGCATTATGCCCTCTATGGGCGGCCTGGACTTCACGCCGATTGTCGTTTTAATCGGCCTGGATTTGCTCCGTAGAGTTTTAATCAATATTTTGATTGGACTGGCTTAAAAAGTCTGCAAGTAGCAAGTCTGTAAGTTTGCCACTGCCACTTGCAGACCTGCAAACTTGCTACCTCAGCCCCGTCAAACTGCGGGCAATCACCAGCCGCTGAATCTCGCTGGTGCCTTCGTATATTTCTGTAATTTTGGCATCGCGGAAGTAGCGTTCCAGCGGCATCTCCTTGCTGTATCCCATCCCCCCATGAATTTGAATCGCTTCGGTGGTGACATACATCGCCGTTTCGCTGGCGTACAGCTTGGCCATGCTGGCTTCTAGCGAGTACCGTTCCCCCGTTGCCTTAGCTGCTTTTTTGGCCAGGCACGCCTGGTAAATGAGCAGGCGGCTGGCATCGACGCGGCACTTCATGTCGGCCAGCTTTTGCTGAATCATCTGGAACTGGCCAATCTTCTGGCCAAACGCTTCGCGCTCCTGGGCATATTTTATGCTGGCCTCCAGCGCCGCCTCGGCAATGCCCAACGCCTGCGACGCGATGCCGATGCGCCCGGCATCCAGCACCGTCATGGCAATTTTGAAACCTTCACCCTCTTTGCCCAGCCGATTTTCTACCGGACATTCGTAGTTATCGAAGATAATCTCGCTGGTGGCGCTGGCGCGGATACCCAGCTTGGGCTCCGTTTTGCCCCGCTCAAAACCGGCGTGATCCGTCTCGATGAGGAAGGCGGTGACGCCCTGGTGCTTTTTCTCCGGCTGGGTCATGGTGAACAGCACGATGTAGTCGGCGAACGGGGCAGAGGTGACCCAGGATTTACGGCCGTTTATCACATAATGCGTCCCGGCGTCATTTAACACCGCCCGGCTCTTCATCGTGCCCGCATCGCTGCCGGACATCGGCTCTGTCAGGCTGTACGCCCCAATTTTCTGGCCGCCGGCCACCGGCACCACGTACTTTTGAATCTGCTCTTCGGTGCCAAACTTGAGGATGCCGTGGCAGTACAGCGAATTGTTGACCGACATCACCGTGCCGTGGCTGGCATCGGCTTTACAAATTTCGGTGAGCGCCAGGGAGTAAGCCAGCGTATCCATGCCGATGCCGCCATACTCTTCCGGCACTTCAATGCCCATAAAGCCCAGTTCGCCCATCTTGCGTACCGTGTTGATGGGAAACTCACCCGTTTGATCGTGGTGTTCGGCCACGGGAGCCACTTCATTTTGGGCAAAGCGGCGCGCTTCTTGCTGAATCATCTTGTGCTCTTCGGTTATAAAGTCAAACATCGTGGGAAATCCTCCGGAGTAATTGTGAATGGTGAATTGTGAATGGTGAATTGTGAACGGAACACTTCATTCACAATTCACAATTTCAGTAAGGTTGTTTGAATATGGTCCATAAATTGCTCAAACTCTTTGGGCGGCAGTTCAAACCCCTCGGTCCAGCGGCGGCGCTCGGCCAGCCAATATTGGCCATCATCGCCGGTGAGCACGTCCGCCGGAATTTCTGGCCGGCTGGGTCCACTCATGCGGGCCCGGATAGAACTGTCGTACACGTCTTTTGGCGAAATATTGTGGAAATGGATACGGCCGTTCTCCGCCTCAAGCCAGGAACGCGCCTGCCGCGGTGACATGTAGGTGTATACGGAAATCTGTTTCTTATCTGCCTTCAGCTCAACGGCCAAACAAAGCCAGGTGCGCGGCACCCGCCGCTCTCGCCCGCCGCGCTGCCAGCCGCGCATATCAAAATACCAGGCTGTCGGCTCCACGTCGTTTTCGTCGTTTAGCTTAACCGACTCGGCTTCTTCTGCTTTTGTCTGCACACCATCACGGGTAAGCACCACAGCCCGACCGCTGGGCCAATACTGCTTCATCACCTTTTCTGCCACCCACACCAGCCCCAAAGCCAGCGACAGTGCCCCGCCACAAGAGGCCACAAACGCATAATCCGGCGTGCCGGAATCGCTCAAAGCCGTTAACAACGCCCGGATGCCGAAAAAGGCTAGTATGAAGGAAATAAAAAGCAGGACGAATACGGCCGTGCGCAGCCCCGCATGTTCCTGATCCGCATGTAAAATTTTTGGATAAGTCTGTGTAGATGCCATAACTTTTCCGTTCGCTTCTTCGCTTATTTCCTGCTTCCAATAATACACGGATTCCACCGTTCCAACGAATGAATAAGAACGAAAAAACAAACCACGAACAA
>CALBTC010000222.1 GCA_937967805.1 uncultured Anaerolineaceae bacterium | reverse complement strand
CCCGGTTCAGGCTGGGGATGACCAGCGGCTCGCCGGTGGTGGCCAGCAGCAGGGCAAAGGTGGCATCGATAAGCTGCGGTTCGTACCGTACGTTGGGGAACTTCTTGGCGGTGGCGTCCATCTCTTCCTTGAACATGCCTTCATACACCGGGCTGACGGTGAATTTGGGCCCGCCAAACACTTTGGCCCCGGTGTTGCGCGCGTGATGGAAAGCATACTCGGCTACCGCGCGGCAGACACGACGGGACACCTTCTCGGTGCGGAAGGCCATCTCATCGGGGGAGCCTTCTTCGCCCTCGCGCCACTCTTTGGCCCCGTAGGCATCATCGCGGGCCATGCGTACCACGCTGATGGGGGCGTACACGCCGGCAATGGGACGCACGCCAGGGATGCGCCGTCCGGTGCGCAGGATGACCTCGGCGTCCATCTCTTCGCGCAAAATCCGGTTGGGGCTGCCCACGTCCCCTTTTTGCTCTGGGGTGATGGTGGCAGCTTTCAGAGCCAGGCGGTGCTTACGAATGGCTTTGCCGGCATCGTACACGACCTTGTTTTGGGTGGCGCGCCGGTTGTCCAGGCTGAGATCAAAGCGGACAAAGTCGAGGTCCATGCGAATAATGCCCGGTTCCAACACGCGGACGGCTTCCTCCAGCAGTTCCTGTCCGGTTTGGTCCCCCTCCAGAATGACGATTGTTCGGTTCATAATTGATTACTTCTCCTACATAAATGAATGATTACAGTTATTCTTTACCTATTGGCAAGCTACGCACGCGAATACGGTGTTGTTCAAACACCACCACGCTGCCAATTTCTAAATGTGATTGAATTGTTTCCAGGTTTGCTAATAGCAGAGCTAATTGTTGTTGAGGCCGACGTTCAGTTCCGCGCCAAAACAATATGAAAGATGGCTTGGCACTCTGGCGCAGGGCCAGCAAAGTTCCAAAATCTGAATCGGCAGAAATAATTACTCGGTCTGTTTCAGCTGCTTTATCAAGCAGCACATCATCCTCAGCAGTGGCAAGACCCATATCCCGAACATGAACTGCATCGTGTCCGGCATTTTGTAGGCCCGTAGCCACTTGTGGCGATAATGCATTGTCTACCAAGAATTTCATGCAGGGATCAAAAGTGGTAGCTCACGTTCTCGTACAGCTTCGGCAGCGTAGAGTAATGCTTCGCGAATATCTTCCTGATCCAAATCTGGATAGGCAGAAAGAATTTCTGCGTCCGACATGCCGTCGGCAATCATGCCAATGATTGTGGCTACCGGAATTCGCAAACCTCGTATACAAGGCACGCCGCCCATCTGCTTGGGATTCACGGTTATTCGAGTGAATTTCATGCAATTCTCCGCTTTTTTGATTCTTTGAAGTGTGGGCGCATTATAGCACAGTTATACCTGCTCAATTGCTTTCGTTTCTACCTCGTAGGAAGTTGAGATATTTAGGCAGAACGACAGTGTAGAGTTGGTAGAGCAACGGCCGTACTACAAAATCCCATGCGCCGATGTGTCTTACCACCTGACCATTGAACCCCGCTTTGAAACGCCAGACGCTCCACAGGCGGTCGCTTTCCTCGAATTCATCCGGTGCGCCCCAGAAGTCGTACACTTGGCACCCCTGTGCCTTGCCCCAGCGAATCGCTTCCCATTGCAGCAAATAGTTGGGCATCCGTTGCCGCTCTTTGTCGGTGGAGGCACCGTACATGTAAATCACGCGCTCGCCAAACCGCACTAAATAAACGGCCGCAATCGGATCATCTTCATATTCAGCAATGAGCAAATGGCCCATGCCCGCCTGATGAAAACTTTGCCAGGCATCGAGATAGTAGGCCGACGGCCGTATGCCAAACCCATCTCGCGCGGCCGTTTCGGCATACATCTCGGCCATTGTGGGAAAATCCGCCTCTGTGCCGGACCGCACCACGATGCCTTTGCGCCCCGCCAGCCGGATATTGTAGCGAGTTTTGGACTTCATCGCCGCCAGCAAATTTTCTTCCGATTCGGTCAGGTCCAGCTCCACGGTGTTGCGGAACTGAATTTGTTCGTCAGAGAAGCGCCAGCCCCGGTCTTTGAGTTCTTGCGTGAATTTTTTGCCGAGGGGTGACGGCCGTTCCACTTCCTCGCCCCAGCTTTTCACCACCTCAGGATCGATCTTGATAAAAATGGCCCGCTCGCGCCGGGCAATATTTTCCAGTTCGGCCAATACCACGCGCCGCAGGGGGCCATCTTTGTAATCCAGGGCCGGGCCTTTGGGCACGTATAAGATGCAAAACGGCGTGTAAGGAATACTGCGCTTGAGCACCATTGCCGTCGCCAGCGGTTCCCAACTGCTCTCGCCAATGGTGAGCGTTAGCGGGATGGGCGTCCAGCCCCAGCGTGATTTTTGCTCGGCCCAAGCCCAGCTTTGCAGCGCGTGTCCGTTGGGCATCTGGGCCAACGCCTGCTGCCATGCCGTCTTCGATTTTTCCAGCTTAAACGTAGAAGCCCGGTAGGTGGGCTCTTTTTGAGTTGTTGTCATTTGTTGAAATGGTGATCAGTAATCGGTAATCGGTGGCCGGTAATTCGGTAACGTCGCTTTGCGACCGTTTGGCGTACGGTGACGAATTCACTGAATACCGATACGGTTTACCGAATACCGTTCACCGCGATCTGCGCCATTGGTAAAGTTTGTAAACGAGTTTGTTGTAGATGCGGTCGGTGGCGCCGATGGTGCGCTGAATCTGGCCGCCGAAGCCGCGCTTGAAGCGGTAGACGCCCCACAGGCCGTCGTGCCGCTCGGTGAAGCTGGCTTCCAGTTCCTCTTCAGGCGCATCGGGCACGCCCCAGAGATCGTACCAGCGGCAGCCCTGGGCTTTGGCCCATTCCATCGCCGCCCACTGGACAGCGTAGGTGGGCATGCGCTGCCGTTCTTCGTTGGAGGAAGCACCGTACAGGTAGGCGGCCATATCGCCCAGCACAAAGACCATCACGCCGGCTAACGGCCGTCCGCCATACTCGGCCAAAAAAAGCGCCACCTGGTTATTAGGTTCAAAAATTTCAAAGGCAGCATGGTAATACATCGGGGTATGTACGCCAAATTCATCCCGCTCTCCGGTCTGGCGCATCAGCTTGTTAAAAGCGGGAATGTCGTCCAGACTGCCCTGCCGCACGGCGACATCTTTTTTGGCGGCCAGGCGAATGTTGTAGCGGGTTTTTTGCTTCATGTTGGCCAGAATTTCATCGGGAGACGGCCGTAAATCAACCAAAATCGTGTTCGGCGGCTGAATCGTGTCTGTATCGGGCAGCAGGTTGTGCTGCTCACAGATAGCCTGCCATTTGGCCGACATCGCTTCGCTTTGCCAAAGCAGCGGTTCCATTTTCAGAATGCTGGCCCCCCGCTCATAAACCGAGTGGTCGATCTGGTTGAGTAAAACGGCGACCTGCTCCTCATCGTCCCAATCGACCAGTGGACCATGCGGAATATAGGCCATCTTCACCAGCCCCACAGCCGCCGAACGGTACAAAATTTGCGCTCCGGCTACCAATTCACCATCCTTGCGCAGCCAGACGCGGTGCGAGGTCCAGCCAAAGCGGTTTTTAAGCCTGGCCCAGTTTGTCGTTTGCAGGATGCTGCCGTGGGGATGGTTGGCTACAAACTCATCCCATTCGGCATCTTCGTCGCTGTACGGCTGTTCGCCGATTTCAAGTAGTTTATCCAACATAGGGGCCGATTATACCGGAAATCAGGCAGATGGCTGGCAAGGGGCTTTATGTTACAATCGGCAGCCAAATCCTCTGCCCATTTTGGGCATACAATTTGGGCACGAACTTATGACACAAATTCACCAACTGTTTCAACTGCAACAACTGGATACGGAAATTGATGAGAAGAAAAAACGGCTGGGCCAGGTGCTTCAGGCGCAGAAAGAGCCGCCGTCACTGCTGGCGGCGCGCCAACGGGCGGAAACGGCCGCTGCCGAGCTGCAAAAATGGCAGGCCAAACATCAAGACTTGACGCTGGAAGTGAGCAGCGTGACGACCAAAGCCAAAAATTCTGAGAATCGACTGTATTCGGGCAAGGTGACCAATCCCAAGGAGCTGGCCGATTTGCAGCAGGAGATTGAGTCGCTGGGACGGCGCAAGGCCGCGCTGGAGGATGAGGTTCTGGAAGCATTGGTGATGGTGGAAGATGCCGAAGCAGAGAAAACGGCCGCAGACAGCGAACTGGAAACGGCCGTCGCCAAATGGGAAACGCAAAGCGCCCACCTGAAAGAGGAACAAAACGAACTGGCCCTCAGCCTGCACAAACTGATGCAAACGCGCAAGAACAAAGCGGCTGCCATAGACGCTGCTTCATTGCAAGAATATGACCAACTGCGCCAGCAAAAGCACGGCCTGGCGGTGGCCAAACTGCGGGTCAATATGTGCCTGGGCTGCCAAACCACCGTCTCGGCCAACAAGGTGAAAGAGGTGGACGAAGGGCGTAAAGTGTACTGTGGGGGATGCGGCCGTTTGTTGGTCGCACCATAATGTTCGTTTAGGGAAGCAAAGTGCTGAGCGAGATAATTCACAAATGTCCAATCGTGTGTCATGTGTAACAGCCATTTTGTATAATCCGCAGGGCCAGGTATTACTTTACCAACGCGACAAAAAGCCTACCCTCTCATTTCCTGGTTATTGGTCCACCCTTGGTGGCGCAGTTGAGCTCGGAGAAACTCCAGCAGAAGCAATCCGACGTGAGCTAGAAGAGGAAATTGAACTTGAAGTTCCCGTCCAATTCTGGAAAGTTTTTGAACGGCCGCATTCTTCTGGGATCACAATCATTCAATATGTATTTGTTGGTTATCTTGATCGGCCCGTTACAGAGTTAGTTTTAAATGAAGGGCAGGCATTGGCATACTTTGAAGAAACAGAACTAACCACATTGCCTATAGGATTCGAATTCAAAACTTTATTGCAGGAGTTTTTTCAGGTCTACGGAATTGGAGGGAAAAATAAATGACCTACCGAGACTACAACGAATTGGAGTAATTAACGAATTTTTTCTCTGGCAAATTAAATTCGTTAATTACTCCAATTCGTTGTAGTCATAAGTGAAGAAGATTAAATCTGTCCGCCAATCAGGAGACGACATAAAATTAAGTAAATCTTAAACGTTTCGATCTGGAGTGTTTCGGACTTGTGTCCATTTTTTAAATCATGGTACTATTTGTACTATTACAGTAGGTGGATCGTGGAACGGCCGTATCGCCAATTTCGCCACATCGCCTATAATTAACCAACAAACGCAGACCATTATTGTTAATCTCAGTGCCTTTGCGCCTCTGCGTTAAGTTTTTCTAGAAGGAGCATTCACCACCCTATGAGCCGATTCTTCCGCTGGAGCCTCCCTTTGTTGGTTATCGCCACTGTATTTTTTGCCTGGCCGGAAACGGCCGCCGCCGCCAAATGTTTCATTCAGGGTGATGAAATTGGCCACGT
The DNA here is from genome assembly GCA_937967805.1 of uncultured Anaerolineaceae bacterium. Next base: position 176 of record CALBTC010000222.1, on the reverse strand, counting down.
CTGTGATGCCGAGCCCCCGCAGCCGGTTTTCTCCAAACCCCAGCCTTTTGCTAACAGCTTTTTGCCTTACCAGACGTACGCCCGCCTGCACGACAACATTAACGTATACGCCGGGCCCAGCAGCGGCAGCGGCATTGTGCGCAACGTGGGGGATGGCTTTTTGTTTGCTACCGTTC
>CALBTC010000221.1 GCA_937967805.1 uncultured Anaerolineaceae bacterium | reverse complement strand
ACCGCGTGGTTGTACCGGTTGCGGACGCGCCGCAGTTTGCCGTATCGTTCGCCAGGGATGGTGTTGCAGCCCAGGCTGCACAGCGTGCACACCGACGGCGCGGTCTGAAAATCCCACTTGCGCGTGTAATGCTGCTTCAGCGTCTTGTCGGTGAACACACCCGTCGGACACACCTCCACCAGATTGCCGCTAAACGGGCTCTCCAGCACGCCGTCCTCATGGCGGCCAAAATACACGTGGTCGTGTGCGCCGAATACATCCAGATCGTCGCCGCCCGCGTAATCGCGGTAGAAGCGGACGCAGCGGTAGCACTGGATGCAGCGATTCATCTCGTGATTCACCAACGGTCCCAAATATTGGTTGCGGTAGGTGCGCTTTTTGAAACGGTGCCGCCGGTAAGCATGGCCGGTCATCACCGTCATGTCTTGCAAATGGCATTCGCCGCCTTCGTCACAAATGGGGCAGTCGTGCGGATGGTTGACCATGAGCCACTCAATGACGCGCTGCCGGAAAACGGCCGCTTCCGACGCTTGCAGCGAAATGCGCGTGCCGTCGCTGGCGGGCGTCATGCAGGCCATCACCAGCTTGCCCTGGTCGTCATCCTCGTCCTGGTACTGCATCACGGCACATTGGCGGCAGGCCCCCACCGACCCCAGCGCCGGATGCCAGCAAAAATAAGGCAAATCCAGCCCCAGCGACAGGCAAACATGCAGCAGGTTTTCCTGCTCGTTTACGTCGTATTGCTTGCCGTCTATGAAAATCGTAGCCATTTATCTTCCTTCCTAATTTCAGCTATCCGTGATCGGTAAACGGTAATCGGATTACCGATTACGGATTACGGAATACCGATAACCGATTACCGAAATGGGCATTTCTGCTCATGAATGTGTCGTTCAAAATCGTCACGAAAATAGTGCAGAGCGCTTTGCAATGGCTCAGCTGCGCCGGGGGCCAGGGCGCAGAAGGTGTTGCCCGGACCCAGCAGTTCACACTGCTGCGCCAGCAGGTCGAGATCGCGCATCTGGCCTTCGCCATCCTCGATAGCTTGCAGCACGCGTGCCGCCCAGGGCAGCCCTTCGCGGCAGGGGGTACACCAGCCGCATGATTCCTGCCCGAAAAATTTCTCCAGATTTTGCACCATGCCCACCGGGCAGGTCTGGTCGTCCAGCACAATGATGGTGCCCGTTCCCAGCCGGCTGCCGGCCGCCATCACCGAGGCAAAATCCAGCGGCAAATCCAAATGCTCCTCGACCAAAAAGTCGGTAGAGGCACCACCGGGCAGCGCGCCGCGAAATTTGAGACCCTCACGCATGCCACCGGCGTGCTCGTGCAAAATTTCGCCCAAAGTCGTGCCCAGAGGCAGTTCCCACAGACCAGGATTCTTGACTTTGCCGCTGGCCCCGTACAGCTTGGTGCCGCCTTCGTTGCTGTGGCTGAGGGATTTAAACCAGTCGGCCCCGTTTTTGATGATGTGGGGCACGTTGCACAGCGTTTCGACATTGTTAACGATGGTCGGTTTGCCCCAGAGGCCGCTCACCTGCGGGTAAGGTGGCTTGGCCCGGGGAATGGCCCGCTTGCCCTCCAGGCTGTTGAGCAGGCCGGTTTCTTCGCCGCACATGTAGCGCCCGGCGCTGACGTGCAGCTGCATCTCCAGGCTGTAGCCGCTGCTCAAAATGTTTTGTCCCAGATAACCGGCATCGTACGCTTCGGCAATGGCCTGGCGCAAGCGCTTTTCTGAGGTTTTGTAGGCCCAGCGCAAAAATATGATGGCCTGGCTGGCCTGGATGGCGTAGGCGGAGATGATCATGCCTTCGATAAGCTGGTGTGGATCGCCTTCCATGAGCAGGCGGTCTTTGAAGGTGCCCGGCTCCATTTCATCGGCGTTGCAGATGAGGTATTTGGGTGTAGGTGCATCCTCGCCCATCGGCACAAAGCTCCACTTGAAGCCGGCGTTGAAGCCGGCGCCGCCGCGGCCTTTGAGGTTGGCTTCCTGGACCAGATCGGTTACATCGCCAGGGGACATTTTGAGGGTTTGGCGCACGGCCGTATACCCCCCCACCTGCTCATATTCCGGCAAATTCAAGGGCGTTCTGTCTGGCCGAATATTTTGGGTTAACGGTGTTTCCATAGATTTTTGCCACAGAGGGCACAGAGAACTTAGAGAAAAATCTGCGTGCGCAATTTGCGCAATTCTGCGGATATATCAATATCTTCATTCGTAGCGCGCTAGCAGCTGGCCCACCTTCTCGGCGTCCAGATCGTGGTGTAAATCTTCGTCGATCATGAGGGCGGGGGCGTGGTCGCAGTCGCCCAGGCAGGGCATGGGCAGGAGGGTGAAACGGCCGTCTTCCGTCGTCTGCCCCATTTCAATGCCCAACTGCTGCTGAAGCTGCGCTCGAATTTGCTCGTAGCCCATCAGCCAGCAGCTCACGCTGTCGCACAGCAAAATGACATGCTCGCCCACCGGCCGGCGAAATATGAGGTTGTAGAAGGTGGCCACATTGTCCAGCTCGTGCACCGACATTTCCAGCAGCGGAGCCAGATCGCGCAGGCTCTCATCAGACACCCAGCCGCGATGGCGCTGCACAATTTTCAGCGCCTCGATGCAGGCACCGCGCTTGTACGGGTGATGGGCCAGTTCGGCTTCAATTGCCTGCTGCTCTTCCCGGCTCAGCATCAACTAAACCTGTTGGAACGGTTTGCCCTTGCCGGTTTCACAATATTGGCGCAGGCTGTCTAAGTAATAGCCCCAGCTGAAGTTGTAACGGCCGTATGTCTCTTCATCCACCTCTTTGGGATAGCTTTGGACGAAGGTCAACTGCGTTGTGCCGTTTTCCCCTTCCAGGCCAAAGGTGATGGTGCTCTCATGCCACGCATCGTGCCCGCCGACGCACTGCCAGCGCACTTCCCGGTCTGGTTCCGTGCGAACAATTTTCATGTCCGGGTTGAAATCTTTGTGGAAACGAAAGTCGAGCATCGCATCCACGACGTCTGTCTCTACTTCGGTTGTCCACCAGGAGGCCAATTTGTCCGGCAGGGTCAGTGCCAGAAAGACATCTTTTGGACTTGTATCAATTTGCATGACGTGTACTATCTTTTTCATTTTTCACTCCTTTTCCTTTACAGTTAATGCTCTGATAATCTCGCCAAGCCACCCTTGCTTGTCACTTCGACCAACAGGAGAAATCGCTTAAGAAATGGCCAGGTTTAAACACGCTGCATTCCAAGGGATTTCTCGCCAAAAGCGGCTCGAATGACAATTGAGGGTTTTTTGTTAATTCAGACGATCCACTCTTGCGTCCAGTGAGCTCGAAATACGTTTAGCTCTCTCAAATCTTCTCAGCGCCTCTGCGCCTCTGCGTTAGCTTTTTTAACGATCCACATCGGCCAGGACAAAATCGACGCTGCCAAGAATGGCCAGCAGGTCGGCAACGGTCTGGCCGCGGCTGATGTGGGGCACCATCTGGATGTGCGGGAAAGATGGCGCGCGAATGCGGGTGCGGTACGATTCCGTGCCGCCGTCGCTGACCAGGTAGTAACCGTTGCTGCCTTTGGTGCCTTCCACAGCGGCAAACGCTTCCCCGGCAGGTATGACCGGCCCCCAGCTAACGCTGAGAAAATGGGTGATGAGCGTTTCGATGTCCACCATCGTTTTGTCCTTGCGCGGCGGCGTGGTCAGCGGATGATCGGCTTTGTACGGGCCGGCGGGCATGTTGTTGACACATTGGCGGATGATGCGCAGGCTTTGGCGCATCTCCTCGATGCGCACCACGGCCCGGTCATAGCAATCACCGTGAACGGCCGTTGGCACCTCAAACTCAAACTGGTCGTAGAGGGAATACGGTCGTTCCCTGCGCCAATCCCACTCAAAGCCACAGGCGCGCAAACCAGGTCCGGTGACGCCCCACTCAATCGCTTCTTCCAATGTATAAGCCCCCACACCTTTGGTGCGTCCTTTAAAAATGCCGTTTTGCATCACCAGCCTGTCATACTCGTCCAGGCGGGACGGCAAATAATCAACAAAGTCGCGCACCAGTTTGTCCCAGCCCTGGGGCAAATCCTGGGCCACACCGCCGATGCGGAACCAGTTGGGGTGCATCCGCCCGCCGGTAATCGCCTCGCTGATTTCCAAAATACGTTCCCGGTCAGAGAACATATAAAAAACGGGCGACAATTGCCCCACGTCCTGAGCAAAGGTGCCGTACCAGACCAGGTGGCTGGAAATACGGTACAGCTCAGCCAGCATGATACGGATCACCTCGGCCCGGTCAGGCACGGTGATGCCCGCCAGCTTTTCCACGGCCATGACGTAGGGAAAATTGTTCATGACGCCGCCGAGGTAATCGACGCGGTCAGTGTAGGGAATGTAGGTGTGCCACGTCTGCCGCTCGCCCATCTTTTCTGCGCCGCGATGGTGGAAGCCAATGTCGGGGATGGCGTCGATAATCTCTTCGCCGTCAAGCTGCAAGACAATGCGCAGCACGCCGTGGGTGCCGGGATGCTGCGGCCCCAAATTGAGGAACATAAAATCAGTGTCCTCGTGGGCGCGCTCCAGGCCCCATTCTTCCGGCTTAAATTCCAGGGCGGCCATCTCGCGATCCTGCTTTTCCGGCGGCAGTTGGAACGGCCCCATCTCGGTGGCGCGGGCGGGATGCTCTTTGCGCAGGGCATGCCCTTGCCAGGTGGGCGGCAGCAAAATGCGCGCCAAATGCGGGTGATCGTCAAAGGTGATGCCAAACATGTCCCACACTTCCCGCTCGTACCAGTTGGCGTTGGGCCACAGGTTGGTGATGGTGGGCAGGGTGAGATCGTCGTCGGACAGGGCTACTTTCAGGCGTACATCGCTGTTTTGCTCAAGGGAGAGTAGATGGTAAACGGCCGTAAATTCACTATCCGGCTGGTCATTACGGTGGCTGCGATCCCGTTCATCAATGGCTGTTAAATCATAGAGCATGGGAAAATCTGCTTTGAGATAGCGCAATACGGCCGTCAATGCTTCCCGCTCAATCCATAAAGTCGGGATTTCATCACGGGTGGGCTGCTGGGCCACAATCGCGCCGTTGGTAAACTGCTGTCGCAGTTGGGGGAGTAACTCGTTCATCAAATATGGTCCGGCGTGCGCAGGACGGTGGCTTTTTGTCGCTGCGCCCGTTTCAGGTCGCGCTGTGAGGGCAGCTTGCCTTTAATGACCCCTTGCGGGCCAAGCGTCCAGGAAAGCGGCCGTTCCTCATTGGCCACGGCTTGTGACAGCAGCGTGACCCCTTCTAAAAAAGCATCGGGGCGCGGCGGGCAGCCGGGCACGTACAGGTCCACCGGCAAAAATTTATCGACGCCCTGCACCACGCTGTAAATATCGTACATGCCGCCGGAGTTGGCGCAGGAGCCCATGGAGATGACCCAGCGCGGCGCCATCATTTGCTCGTACAGCCGCTGGATGACCGGGGCCATCTTCACAAAAACGGTGCCGGCAATCACCATCACGTCGGCTTCGCGCGGCGTGCCGCGAATGACCTCGGCGCCAAAGCGGGAAATGTCGTATTTGCTAGTGATGCTGGTAGCCATCTCCACGTAGCAGCAAGAGAGGCCAAAGTTAAAGGGCCAGATAGACTTACTGCGTCCCCAGGCGAGTAAATCTTGCACGCGGGAGAGGGCCAGGATACGGCCGTAAATCTCCTTCAACGCCCCGTCGCCATCAGCCTCCGGTTCTTCCGAATCCGGCTTGCTCAACCACCAGCGCATCTAAGCTGACTCTTCGGCCGATTCCGGGTTCAGCTCCCAACGATTGTCATCCCGTTGGGCCAGCTTGTCACCGGTGCGCAGCGGCTCGTCATTTTCATACTCAATTCCGTACGCCTCGCCGATTTCCTCAACGTCATCCTGGTCGGGCGTGGGGGCCATGCCGCCGGCGGTTTCTTCACCGACGTTGGCATCATCCCAGGCGGCATCCACGTCGCCGCCAGATAAAGTGGGCGATTTGGCATGGTGGTCGGCTAGCCGTTCATGCAGCGCGTCGCTGCCGGTGTTGAGCGCCTGCCGTTCCTCCAGAGATTCTTGAATGGTGGCGTCGTCGGTGTGGCGGGCGATCTCTTCGCTGTAATTTTCTTCCTGGGCATCTTGCAGCAGCTCCAGGGTGGTTTCGGCCTCTAGTTCCAGCGGCGCTTCGCCTTCCTCGTCTATATCGAGGGAAATGATTTCAACCGGTTTTTGCTCCTCGTCTCGCTGCAAAACCTCTTCGTTTTTTAGCTCTGCATCCGGTTTTGGTTTGTTTTGTTCGTTACTCATTCGTGAAATTTGCTCCTGCGAGAATGGCTACAACGAATTGGAGTAAATAACGAATTTTTGCTTTGATCTGTTTAATTCGCTTGCTACTAAAATTCACTGTTGTCATCCTACAAAATCTAAGAAATTTAGCTACGAATTCTTACCTATTGAGCGATCGGCCGGTTTGCGGACCCCAGTCGAGTGCGCCCAGACGCCACAGGTAAACCAGTGCCGCCAGGAGGACGCCGATAAAAATGGCGATTTCGATGTAGCCGGCCCAGCCCAATTCCATCAAGCCAATGGCCCAGGCGATAATAAAAACCGCTTCCAGATCAAAAATGACAAAAAACATGGCGACCAGGTAAAACTTGGCCGAGAGACGCAGCCGGGCGGAGCCGGTGGCGGGAATGCCTGATTCGTACGGCTCGTTGCGGGCGTGATCTTTGTGCCGTTCGCCCAGCGCGTAAGACAAGCCCAACATGGCGGCTATCAGGAGGAATACGGCCGTACCATACACCACAAAAGGCCAGATGGTCGTCATTTCAGGTGAGACGGCGGTTCGGCTTCGGCCGTAGCCCAAATGGCGGCCGGATCTACCTTGTAAATAATATCCAACACCGCTTGCGCCTGCTGCATCACAGCTTCGTCTTCAGTCGCTCCGGATTCTTCTAGCTGATTGGCTATAGCTTCCTGTCTTTCCGCCGAGCCGGGTGCAATATCAAGCAAATCCGCATTGATCTGACCGTAATGTTCCTGAAGCATTCCCTTCAGTTTCTGATAGGCAGGTTTAACCTGCTCTTCAGGATCGATGCTGCCTTTGAAGAGGTTGGGGCGAGACATGATAACCGCCCCGGCCGCTAATGCTTTGGTCAGCCTGGTTTTAGCATCCAATTGGCGATTTTCCATTACGCGCTCCTTCCTTCAATAAGCGCCTTGAAATTTCGCAGATCCTTTTGTAGCTGCTCCTCTTCATTGGCAAAAAATTGCAGGGCAGCCTTGTCAACCAGGTCTTCCGGGGGAATGGTTTGGGCCGTCACGGTCACTTCGGCCTGCCCCTTGGGCAAATCGGTAAACGTGACTTGGCCGCTCTTTTTTAGATCCCCCTCAATGGTTTTCCAACCAATGCGTTTGTTGGGTTCCTTTGTGGTTGTTTTGGTGATCCACTCGAACTTTTTATTGAGCGGCCCTTCCATGACCCAACGGTTCGTATCGTCCCCTTCCTTGGTGACAGAGGTGATGTTTTCCATAAATTGAGGATGGTTGCTAAAGTCCATCCAGGTGCTATACAGGTGGGCCACATCCCCGTTGACGATAATGCTTTTGGTTACTTGGCTATTCGTATTCATTGGTCTCCTACTCCACAGTAAATAGTTGCCGGCGGGTGAAACGGCCGTAGCCACACGGCTACGCCACATAAACCACACTACCGAAAAATAGCCCTTTTCCCCATATACTGAGACATACAAACAGGATATAGAAACGGTATAGGTTCTGATACGGCCGTGTACCTCCCATGCGCCTCTATCGAAACCATACGCCACATTTGTGCCCCAGATAGATTGAAAAAAACGCCTTCATTCCGCTATGGTAGATAGGTATGAAACGCCTATCTTTTATCTTTTTTGTCAAGGGAGACCCGAGGAGTTTGGTCAAATAAACTAAACAAAAAGGAATGAAAGAGTATGTCACAGTTAAGAATGGGAACCAAAACCAAAGATAGCCCGCAGGAAGTTTTAGCCAAAGCAAGCGCCTTTTTTGGGCCCAAAGGGGTTGGCTTAAACATTATCCCCCGCGGCGAAAACGTGCTGGAATTCAGCGGCGGGGGCGGCTTTGTGCGCGTTGAAGCAGAACCCACCGAAGAGGGCACTGAAATTGATATTCAATCCCAGGAGTGGAGTTACGATGTCAAACGCTTTTTGAGTCAATTTTAAAAAGCGAGGAGTTAACATGACCGCAGACGGATACCATCATAAATGAAAATCTCACGCCAAGCCGCCAAGGATGCTAAACGGTCTTTGCGCCTTTGCGTGAGGCTGCTTCCACAGGAGTAATAGATAGTATGAAGACTCATAGTAAAGATGAAACACGGCTCAGTTACAGTCGATCAGTATCAGAATTACAGGAAACGGCCTGGCGCTTGAGCCGGCAAATTTTGCAGATGACCACCGAAGCCGGCTCAGGACATCCGTCCAGTTCGCTGTCAGCTATTGACATGATGACGGCGCTCTATTTTGGCGGTATCCTGCGCTTTGATCCGGAACGGCCGAATTGGCCGGAACGAGACCGCTTCATCCTCAGTAAAGGACACGGTGCCCCGGCACTGTACGCCATTTTGGCCGAGGCCGGCTATTTTGATCCCGACAGGCTCTCAAACTTGCGTAATTTGGGCAGCGCGCTGGAAGGCCATCCCAACATGCGTGTCCTACCTGGCGTAGAAGCATCGACCGGCTCGTTGGGCCAGGGACTTTCCATTGGCCTGGGCCATGCCCTGGCTGCCCGCGTAGACAAGCTGGATTACCGCGTCTACGTGATGATTGGCGATGGCGAATCGGATGAAGGCCAGATTTGGGAAGCGGCGATGGGCGCCGCCAAATATGAGGTGGATAATTTAACGGCCATCCTCGACTATAACAAGTACCAGCAAACCGGCGCGGTTACCGAGGTGATGCCCTCATTGCAGCCCGTGGTGGACAAATGGGAAGCGTTTGGCTGGGACGTGCGCCAGATTAACGGCCACAACATGGAGCAGGCGCTCACCGCCCTGCAAGACGTGCGCCGGGTAAAGCGGCAGCCGCAAATCATCGTGGCCCACACGCTGAAAGGACGCGGCCTGTCACCCTTTGCCCAAGACGACGTGAACCGGATGCACGGCAAACCGCTCGATGAATCTGAACTAGAAATGGCTCTGGCCGAACTGGATGAACAACACGCAACGGCCGTAGCCAACAACGTAAACCAACCGGTCTTAACCGCCGAAGATGTAATGGGAGAGATTTAAGTTATGGATATTGGTAAAACTGTTGGCCTGGAGTATGGACCACCCACGCGCAACGCCTTTGGCGACGCGCTTGCCGAACTGGGCGAAGAAAACTGGAAACTTGTGGTGGTAGATGGCGACGTGGGGAACTCTACCCGAACCCAATACTTTGAAGAAGAGTTCCCCGACCGCTTTTTTAATATGGGCATTGCCGAAAGCAACCTGATTGGCGTTGCCAGCGGCCTGGCAGCCAGCGGCAAGGACGTAGTTGCCGCCAGCTTTGCCGCCTTCATTTTGGGCAACGCTTACGACCAGATTCGCATGGGGGTTGCCTTTCCGCAGGCCAACGTAAAGCTGGTCGGCTCACACAGCGGCATCAGCATTGGCGAAGATGGCCCCAGCCAGATGGGGATTGAGGATATTGCCCTGGCCACCTCACTGCCAAACTTCACCGTCATCGTACCGGCGGATGCACCGGCCACCAAAGCGGCGACCCGTGCCCTGTTTTCGTTTGACGGCCCGGCCTACCTGCGCACCGGACGGCCGAAAGTGCCTGTCGTGTATACCAATGAACCGGTTGATTTTGAAATTGGCAAGGCCAATCAACTGCGCGACGGCCGTCACGCCACGATCATTGCCTGCGGCCTCATGGTTGCTGCTGCGCTGGAGGCAGCGCACACCTTAAGCGAAGAGGGGTACGAAGTGCGCGTGTTGGACATGCACACGATTAAACCGCTGGATGAAACGGCCGTAAAACTAGCCGCCGAACAAACCGGAGCCATCGTGACTGCAGAAGAGCATCTTTTGCATGGCGGTTTGGGGGCGGCGGTGGCAACGGCCGTAGCCCAACTCCATCCCGTGCCCATGCGCTTTGTGGGCATCAACAACCAGTACGCCGAATCCGGCGAGCCGGAAGAGTTGCTGCAAAAATATCACCTGATGCCCGAAGACATTGCCCAGGCCGTGCGCGACGCCATCGACCAGAAACAGACCAGTTAACCAATACACGCCAGGTATCCGTTGGCCAATCAAGCTTATTTAACCGCGGAGTACGCGGAGAGCGCAGAGATTTTCTCTACTGTTATATTCTCCGCGTACTCCGCGGTTGGCTTTTTAATAGAGTCAATCGCTGACTCCACGCGAGGATGACCCCATGTTTTTTGAAATTCTTATCATTCTGTTTTTGATTTTGCTCAACGGCGTGTTTGCCATGTCAGAAATAGCCGTTGTCTCTGCCCGCCATTCCAATCTACAAAAAATGGCCGACGACGGCCGGCCAGGGGCCGAAACGGCCCTGAACATGGCCCAAAATCCCAACCGCTTTCTCTCCACCGTCCAGGTTGGCATCACCACGGTGGGCATTCTGGCCGGGGCGATTGGCGGGGCCAACATTGCCAATGAACTGATTGAACCGATGCAAACGGTGCCCTGGATCGGCCAATATGCCCGCACCGTCAGCTTAGGACTCGTCGTGGGCACAACTACCTTTCTTTCGGTTGTGGTTGGCGAATTGGTGCCGAAGCGTATCGCTCTAGCCTACACGGAAAAGATCGCCGCCGCGGTCGCGCGCCCGATGCATATTCTGGCAACCATCGCTGCCCCCATTGTCCGGCTGCTCAGTCTCACCACGGAAGGCCTGGTGACCCTGCTTAGGATAGATTCCGGCGAGGCCGATGAGCCCAGCGAAGATGAGATTCGGGCGATGGTTCGGCAAGCGGCCGAACGGGGGATTATCGAAGAGGCAGAACGCGACATGGTAGAGAGCATTTTTCGGCTAAATGATCGGCCGTTACGCAGCATGATGACGTCCCGACCCGAAATCGTCTGGCTCGACATCAACGCCTCTGAAGATGAAATTCGCCAGCTCATGCTTAGCTCCAACCACACCCGCTTTCCCGTCTGCGATGGCGATTTGGACCACGTTTTAGGTGCCGTCCATGCTAAAAGTCTGCTGCCCAACTGCCTTGAGCAAAAAGCAATGAACATCAAGGAAAGCATGGGAGAGCCGCTCTACGCGCCGGAAAACATGAAGGCCCTGACCTCCCTGGAGCATTTCAAGCAAAGTGGTGTCCATATGGCACTGCTGGTTGACGAATATGGCGAGATCGAGGGATTGGTCACGCTGATCGACATTTTGGAAGCCATCGTGGGTGATATTCCCACGCTGGAAGAGCTGAAACAGCCACCCATCGTGGAACGAGAGGACGGCTCGTGGCTGGTAGATGGGCTTGTCTCGATTGCCGATTTTAAAGAACACTTTTCCATTCGCACCATGCCCAACGAAGAGAAATATCAAACGGTGGGCGGCTTCGTGTTGTTTAAGCTGGGCAGCATGCCCAGCGCCGGCAATCATTTTGGCTGGGGCAACATGCGCTTTGAGGTGGCCGATATGGACGGTCAGCGGGTAGACAAAGTGCTCATTGAAGAAGCGCCGCAGGAGTCAGAAGAAACGGAAGCTGAAGAAGCAATAAACGAGCCACAAGGATGAGCAATTATCCTGTTAGGCAAGCTGCCTGGCCAGGGTGGGCAAATCTTCGGCATAAGCCGGGTGAATGTGCTGCGACCGTTCCAAAAGCTGCCAGGTGGAGCCGGCTTCCATGTGGGCCAGAATCACGTGCACCAGTTCGGCCGCTTGCGGACCGACGATGGTTGCCCCCAAAATGCGGTCCGTATCATCATCAATGACCAGGCGGTAAAAGCCGTGGTCATGGCCGGTGGCTGCTGCCCGCGACACGTTTTCCAAAGGCAGCGTGGCTTCCCTGGCCGAAATGCCTTCCTCTTGTGCCTGGGCTATGGTCTTGCCGACACGCCCCACTTGCGGGTCTGTGAAGAAGGCATAACCCAGCACACGATCCCCGCGGTGCCGCTCCTCACCGTCAAGTATAGCCAGCAGGCGGCGATGATCTTCCCAGGAAACGTGGGTAAAGGCAGGCTGTCCAGTTACGTCGCCAATGGCGTACACGCTGTCGGCCGTGGTGCGGAATTGATCGTCTACCTGAATGTGGCCTTTTTCGTCCAGTTCGATGCCCCACTCGGTTAGATTGAGCGCCTCTACATTGGGACGGCGGCCGGTGGCGACGAGGAGGGCGTTGCTGGTGAGAGGGGTTACGGCCGTATCCACCCCGACCTCAAAAAGATTATCCCTGTACGCCACCTTCTCCACATTGGCCCCCAGATGAAACCGCACCCCATCTGCCTCCAAGGCCGCCTGCAACGCCTGGCTCACGTCCTGCTCCTCTGCCGCCACCAGGCGATCCACCACTTCAATCACATCCACCTGGCTACCCAGCCGCTGCATCGCCTGAGCCAGTTCCAAACCGGTATAGCCGCCGCCAATCACCACCAACCTTTCCGGCAGCGTTTCCAGTTCCCAGAAATTTTGGTAGGTCAGATAAGGCGTATCCGCCAGACCAGGAATATCAGGAACGAAAGGGGATTTGCCGGTGTTGATAATGATGGTCTCTGCTTCTACCGTGGTATCTCCCCCGCGGACGGTATGTGAGCCAATAAATCCGGCCTCTGCTTCTACAAGTTCAGCATCTACACTGTTCAACCATTTAACGATTCCCTCCGGCTGGATGGAATCGCGTACCCGGTTCATGACCGCTTTAAATGAGACTTTAACATCGGCGTGGACACCGAGAGAGGCAGCATTGCGGGCTGCGACCGCAGCGTGGGCTGAAGCCAGCAACGTTTTGGAGGGAATACAGCCGGTATTGACGCAGGTACCGCCCCAGGCAGCGCGCTCAAAAATCACGACTCGACGCTCTCTTTCCGCCAGCTTTGCCGCCAGGGGAACGCCCCCCTGCCCGCTGCCAATGATGACAAAATCTGCTGTTTCCATGCTTTTGCTCCTTAGAATGTAATTTAACGCAGAGACGCGGAGGCGCAGAGAGAAATCTATGAATGCAAGTTGCGCAAATCTGCGGATTTTCATTCATGGTGTTGAGCTCACGCTCATAATGTCTCCATTAAAAGTGAAAGATAAAAGTGAAAGAAAATGAACATACTGGTTGAGGCCTAATGCCCCTAATTAAAGGTTAAGGGAAAGCAGCAAAGCCAGCATATACCCAGATACAGGGCCAGGTCATGTTTTTGATATAAAGCTGAAGAAATCGGCCAATAACGTGTTATGGTAGTAATGAGTAACGTCAGACACGTCAGACCCGAAGGGTTTTCTGTCGAGAGACCACGCCTATGTGAAGCTAAACCCTTCGGGTCTTGAGCAAAAACCAACAAAAGGAGTAACAAACATCATGAATCGGAACTTACCGATATTTGGCGCAATTTTAGTTACTTTGTCATTGCTGGTGGGGCTGGGCATCGCCTTGACATTACAGCCCACCAACCAGGCTGTAGCCCAAACTGGCGAGGAACCGTTGCGCACGATTGAAGTATCCGGCCAGGGGCAGGTCGAAGCCGAACCGGACCAGGCCACCGTGCGCCTGGGCGTGCAAACCGAGGCAGACGAAGCTGGAGCCGCTTTGGAAGAGAATAATGAGCGGATGACGGCCGTAATTTCCGCCACGTTAGAAGCCGGCATCGCAGAAAATGATATTCAAACTGAAGGCTTCCGCCTCAGTCCCGTTTACGATAACGCGCCCAATACCCAAACGCGCGAATTAGTAGGCTATCGCGCCAGCAACATTGTGCGCATCACCGTGCGTGACCTAACTATGCTGGGCAGTCTGCTGGATGCGGTGGTTGAAGCCGGCAGCAACACCATCGAAGGCATTCAATTTGAAGTTAGCAATGAAGCCGAGCTGGCGGCAGCGGCGCGCGAAGCAGCTATGCAAGATGCCCAGCAAAAGGCCGAACAGCTCACTGAGCTGGCCGGTGCAGAACTTGGCCCGGTGCGCACCATCCTGGAAACAGGCGGTGCCCGGCCATTGACGACTTCTGTAGCTGAAGAAGCCAGCCTGACCGCTGACGTGCCCATCGCTACCGGAACCCAAACCATTCAGGCCAGCGTCCAGGTCATTTGGGAGATTCGCTAGGGTACAGCAATCGCCATTTCACCAGCGGTGGCCGACCACCATGGATGAAAATCCGCAGATTGGCGCAACTTGCGCTCGCAGATTTTTCTCTGCGCGATAATATCGCACCTCCGCGCCTCTGCGTTAAATTATTTTCGAAGGAGCAAATTCATTATAATTACACAATTGCAAGTCCTGGGAGAAGTGGTGCTGGCGATGTTCTTGGGTGGCCTGATTGGCTTTGAGCGCGAGGCGGCCGATAAACCGGCCGGACTGCGCACCCACATGCTTGTTGCCGGTTCCGCCGCCCTGCTAACCGGTTTGGGCCGGGTGCTTATTCCCGAGATGGGGCTTGAAGAATCGCTCATCCGCACCGATCCCATTCGCATGATTGAAGCGGTTGTAACCGGCGTTAGCTTCCTCGGCGCGGGCACCATCATTCGCAACCGGGGCGAGAATCAAATTGAGGGTTTAACCACCGCCGCGACGCTTCTGCTAACCAGTGCCCTGGGAATCAGCATTGCTCTGCAGCAGATTGTTTTGACAATCGGGATCACAGTGATTGTATTGGTCATTTTGCGCGGTATAAAATTTTTGGAAAAAGCTGCTCAATAGCAGGGAGTGGGCTATGGCAGACCAACAAAAGGAAACACCCTTTTTGCTTGAAGCGATGGAAGCTTACTTGACCGAGCTTTATGAAGCACCCGTTACTATCAAAAAGGTTACGACTTTGGGCGAGGTAGACGAGGCTGATTTAAAAGGGTTCGGTTATGGCCATCCCTTGCTGCTGCGCATTGCGTATGCAGGCCAGATAGACAGGCTGGTTTTTCACACGATGGCCGGCGATGCGTTTGGGCATGAACGGCCGTCTGACCGGGCACGTAACATCTTGTTGGATTATGCAAACTTCAACAAGCTGCCCCACCACGTACCCGCTGTAGATGTGGGCACAGTGAATGAAGACGGCCGTCTCACCACCCTGCGCCACTTCCATGAATTCTTCCTGCTCACCCGCTTTGTCCCCGGCCGGCTTTACGCCAAAGATTTACAGCGACTGGCTCAAACCAATGAGCGACAACCTTGCGATGAAACCCGTGTGAACACACTGGTCAACTATCTGGTCAAGATTCACGGCAAAAAAAATCCGGATGCAACCGGCTACCGGCGCTGCATCCGCGATTTGCTGGGACTGGGTGAAGGCATTATGGGCATCACCGACAGCTACAAAGCAGACGATGAGCTGGCACCTCCGGCGCGCCTTCAGGCCATCGAGGAAAAATGCATTGCCTGGCGCTGGCGGCTCAAAGAGAAATCAGAGCGGTTAAGCCAGATTCACGGCGATTTTCATCCCTGGAACGTGCTGTTTCAGTCGGATGACCAAATTGCTCTGCTGGACCGCAGCCGGGGTGAATGGGGCGAACCGGCCGACGATTTAAGCGCGATGACGATCAACTACATTTTGTTTGCCTTGCAGCAAGACGGCCGTTTCGCCGGCCATTTTCAACAGCTTTTTGCGCAGTTCTGGCAGGCATATGTGCAGCAAAGTGGGGACGAGGGGATAACGGCCGTAGTCCCTCCGTTTTTCACCTGGCGCGCCCTGGTACTGGCCAATCCCATCTGGTACCCTGATCTGGACCCCGCTGTTCGGGCCGCGCTGCTAAATTTTGCCGAAAACGTGCTGGCGGTGGATCATTTTGAACCAACCGAGGTAAATGCCTATCTGGAAAGTAGCTAAACAAGATTGGACCAATTTACGTTGGCCAAAAGGCTTGCATCAGTGCAATTTGGTCCAATCCCATGAGAACTGAAATGATAACCAAACCGATTGCCCTATGGTTGACCGGACTGCCCGCTTCGGGGAAAACAACCATTGCCAAAGAGTTAACGCACCTTTTGGCCCAGGAGAAAATTTTCTGCCAGATATTGGATTCGGATGAGATGCGGCGGCGGCTGACGCCAAATCCTACCTACAGCGAGGCTGAGCGCGATCAGTTTTACCGCACGCTGGCCTACATCGCTGAACTGCTGGTCAGCAACGGCGTGCCGGTGATTATCGCCGCCACCGGGCATAAGCAGCATTACCGTGATGCGGCCAGAGCACATATCGCGAACTTTGCCGAGATTTACGTCAAATGCTCGTTGGCCACGGCCATGGCTCGTGATAAAAAAGGAATTTACCAAATGGCGCAGGAAGGGAAGGCAACGGCCGTACCCGGCCTACAGGTTCCCTATGAAGCACCCGCCTCCCCAGAAATCACCGTGGACAGCGAAGCCCAATCCGCCGCCAATTGTGCCCGCAAAATTTTTAACCACCTGACACAACAAGGAACGATGAAACTGAAATGAATACAACAATAGACCGCCAAACGGCCGAAGGCATTCTCTTCACCGATCAATACCAGCTCACCATGGCCCAGCTCTATTTCCACATGGGGCTGCACGAACGGGTGGTGCAGTTTGACCATTTCTTCCGCACCTATCCCGATTATGGCGCGCACAAGGCCGGCTACTGCATCAACGCCGGCCTGGCCTCATTGCTGGGCTGGATGCAAACGGCACAGTTCCGCGAAGAAGATATTGCTTATCTGCGCGGGCAGAAGGGGCGCAACGGCCGTTTGTTCCACGATGATTTTCTGGACTGGCTGCAAAAAAACGGCTCCTTTGACAGCCTCACCCTGAACGCCATCCCCGAAGGCCGCGTGGTGCATCCCAACGTACCCCTCACCGTCGTGCAGGGCCCGCTGGCGATGGCCCAAATCCTGGAAACGTCCCTGCTCAACCATCTAAATTACCCCACACTGATTGCCACCAAGGCCGCCCGCATCAACCAGGCCGGGCAAGGGCAGACGGTGCTGGAATTTGGCATGAGGCGCGGCCCGGAACGAGGCGTCAACGCCGGGGCCCGCGCTGCGCTCATTGGCGGGGCCGATTTCACTTCCAACACCGGCCTTTCGCACACGCTGGGGCTGCCGCCGCAGGGCACCCACGCGCACAGCATGGTGCAGCTTTTCATGGCCCTGGGCGATGGCGAGCTGGGCGCATTCCGCGCCTATGCCGACCTGTATCCTGACGATTGTTTGCTGCTAGTGGATACGATCAATACGCTGGAGAGCGGCATTCCCAACGCCATCAAAGTTTTTGAAGAACTGCGCCGCAAAGGGCATGATCCCATCGGTATCCGGCTCGATTCCGGCGACCTGGCCCATCTGGCGGTGCGCTCGGCCAAAATGCTTAACGATGCTGGCTTCCCCAACACCAACATTGTCCTGTCTAACCAACTGGACGAGATGACGATGCTGCAAATTTTGTCCCAGATTCGGGAGGAGTGCATTTACCAGGAGATGGAAGCCAGTGAGGTAATCGGCCGTCTCATTTACGGCGTCGGCACCCGGCTGATTACATCGGCCGGCAGCGCCGCGCTGGATGGTGTTTATAAATTGGTGGCCGTCCAGGAAGACGGCGCGTGGCAACCGGCCATCAAAATTTCGGAGACACCGGCCAAAACGCCCAATCCCGGCCACAAGCAGGTGTGGCGCGTTTATGACGCGCGGCAGCAGGCCACGGCCGATTTGCTCAGCCGCAGCGACGAAGATCCGCGCCAGATGGACCCATTGGAATTGCAACATCCATTAGAGGCGAGCACCAATCGCCAGCTTGCAGCAGACCAGGTTTCAGAGATTGAGCCGCTGCTGCAACCTGTCTGGCAAGAAGGCAAGCCGGCGTTTGAGCTGCCGGACCTGGAACAAATTCGGGACCAGCGCCAAAAGGACCTGGAAAAACTGGACGTGGGCGTACGCCGCTTGCTTAATCCACACATTTATCACGTTTCATTAACCCCTGCCCTGTGGCAGTTAAAGCAAGACCTCATTGCCGCTTTCAAGGAGGAAAAAACGACATGATCGGGAACAAAAGTAAGTGATGCGTGATGCGTGAAACGTGATCAAAGTCACGTTTCACGCATCACGCACAAATGTAGATACAGGGCCACGTGCCCTGATACGAACTTACCAAGGAGCAAAAAATGAAGAAGTTAATTTTGCTGATCATCTTTATTTTACTGACCGGATTGGCCGCTTGCAGCAGTGGAGACAATGTGGCAACGGCCGTTCAATACATCGAAGCATTGGAAGAGGGTGACATCGACACAGCCACCAGCCTGGCCTGCCCGGAACGCGCCGACGACGTCATGTCTGGGCTTGTAGACGTTACCGCCGCAGAACGGGGTGATTACACTTTTGAGCGTGTGAGCTGTGCCGCTCGCGGCAGTGGTGTGGCGTGCAGCTTCACGATCACCCAGCAGCTAGACGATGAAACACCTTCCCAATTTGATCGCAGCGTGATATTTGAATTTGAAGGCGGCCAGATTTGCGGCTTTGAAGAAGAGGTAGCCTCGTAGGACAAGATTGGACCAATTTACTGTGTTAATGGCTTAAATATCTGCAAATTGGTCCAATCTACCGAGAACCTACAAAGCAAGGGCAAAGCCATCTCCTAGGAAAAAAAGTGGGGTTGTTATGGGTTTGTTTTTGTTAACGACAGAACAAAAGACCTTACTCAAGACGCTGGTTGGCTTCATCGAGGCGGGCAAGCTGAAAGAGCCAATTGTGCCCTTTCCAGCAGGCCAGCCAACGACGCAGTTTGCCATCTTCCTGCAAGGGCAAGAAAGCTTTAAGTTTAAGCGAATCAGTGATTTAGACAGCTTGTGTGATGCTGGCTTGCTGCGCTATCGTTGGAATCGGTATGGTGATGGCAAGCTGTATTACATAACCGAGGCGGGTGCAACGGCCGTTGCCAACAACTTCAAAGCACCGGCGGAACCGTTTGGGGAAAATCTGTCGCTGGCGCTGCTGGTGGCCACGCTGAGCGGCGGCCACGTTACGCTGGACGGCATCAAAGAGAGCCAAACGATTAGGGAAATTGTGGATGATCCGATTTTACGGCATACGGCCGTTACCCAACTCATCACCAGCCTGCAAAAAACGGCCGAACAACTCCTGCCCTGGCCGGAGTTCCGCAGCTACTACAAAACTGCCGAACAGCTTCATACCGCTTTGCTCGGCCCCAAACCAAAAATCATTGAGCTGCAAACCTTTTTCAGCCAGCTCACCGCCCCACAGACCAACCTCACCGCCTGGCCCCAATTATGGGCACATCTGTATCCCCTTCTACTGATTGCCAATTCCCAATTAAAATAGGACGCCGATCAACACTGATGAACGCAGATAAAAAATCAGCGTCATCTGCGTTTATCACCGTCCCATTAATTTTTTTAACTCACGGTACCGCAAAACCTGAAATTTAGCCTTTCAACGCACCAGCCATCAAGCCGCGCAGGAAGTAACGGCCCAAAAAAATGTACACCAGCAGGGTGGGCACAGCGGCCAGAAATGCCCCGGCCATCTGCACATTCCACTCGATAATCTGGCTGCCGGCCATGTTGTTGAGCGCCACGGTGATGGGCCAGTTGCCGGGGCTGGTGAGCACGACGGCAAAGAGGAAATCGTTCCATGCGGCCGTAAACTGCCAGATCAGCACCACCACAAAGCTGGGAATCGACAGCGGCAGCAAAATATTGAAATAGGTCTCAAACAAACCTGCGCCGTCAATCCGGGCCGACTCGATCAGCTCTTTCGGAATCGTGGCGTAATAGTTACGGAAGGTCAGGGTGGTGATGGGAATACCGTAGATGACGTGCGTCAGCACCAGGCCGGGCACGCCGCCGTATAGGTTGATGTCCCGCATAAACTCCACCAGGGGAATCAAGATGCTCTGGTAAGGAATAAACATGCCAAACAGCAAAAAGGGAAAGATGAAGTCGGCGCCGCGGAACTTCCAGCGGGCCAGGACAAAACCGTTCATCGACCCCAGCATGGACGAGATAAAGGCGGCGGGGATAACCAGCCGGATGCTGTTCCACAGGGCGGGGGCGAGTTGTTCGAAAGCGGCCGTAAAATTATCAACGTGCAGACCAGAGGGCAGTTGCCACATCGTTTGCAAATCAACTTCAGCGAAGCTTTTGAAGCCGGTGCTCAACATCACGTACAGGGGAATCAGATAAAAGACGCCGGCCAGGAGCAGGGGCAAATACAGCAGCCAGCGGGTAGAAAGTTTACGGCCGTTACGCGGTGCGGCAATCGTTGTCATACCTCAGCCTCCGTACGCAGGGTGTACCACAGGTAGGGAATCACCAGCACCGCCACGCTGAGCAGCAGCACCATGCCGATGGCCGCCCCCCTGTTGTAGAAATTGCCGTCGAAGGTGGTGGTCCACATGTAAATAGCGGGGACATCGAGGGCCACCTGCTTGCCGGCCACCGCCACGATCAAATCAAATACTTTCAGGGAAATATGCCCTAGAATAATCATGGCGCTGAGGGTAATGGGGCGCAGCAAAGGCAAAATGTGGTAGCGGTAAATTTGCAGCTCATTGGCCCCATCCACCCGCGCCGCTTCGCGCAAAGAATCGGGGATAGCTCGCAAGCCGCCCAGATAAAGGGCCATCGTGTAGCCGGACATTTGCCAGATGGCCGGAATGGCAATCGCGGCAATGCCCCACTGCGGCGTGGTATGCCACTGGTTAATTAAAAAATCGAGCCCCATCTGATCAAACAGCAAATTTAACCCGCTCATGCGCGATCCTTGTGCCGGGTTCATCAGCCAGCGCCAAACAACGCCGGTGACGATAAACGAGATCGCCATGGGAAACAAAAACAGGCTGCGGAAAAACGATTCACCCCGCAATCCCTGGTCCAGCAAGATGGCTAACCCCAACCCGAGCAGCAGCGAACCACCCACAAACAAAGCGGTAAAAATAACCGTGTTGCGAATATCAATCTGGAAGCGGGCATCTTGCAGCAGGTTGATGTAGTTGGTCAAGCCCGCCCACTCATAATTTGGCAGCAAGCCTACCCATTGACTCAGCGAAACCCGCCCCGACCAGGCAATAAAGCCGTAAACAAAAATGAAGACGGCCAAAATTGAGGGGGAAACCAGGGCAACGGCGAGCACCTTGTCTTTGTTGTAGCGCATCGCGCCTCCTCACAATTTCATTTCCAAAGTAACGATACAAACCCTATTGTAGTTTAAAAAATTATTTGGGTAGTTTCACCAAATAGCCCACAAATTGTCATTCTGAGCCGCTTTTGGCGAAGAATGACAAGTCAGGGGTCTCGGGTAATTGCCCGATTTATTTCTTAAACGCTAAAAGGGTTTGTCCGCGCAGGAGATAATTTAGTCAAGTACAAACCCTTAGGGTCTTTCCAGAGCAACTGAATAATTCAACAAAAAGGGGCAGGCACGTTGGTTGTGCCTACCCCAGCTTAAATCAATTTAACTTATTGGCAAGGGCCGGAGCTGGCGCAAGCCGCCACCAGCGCCGACTGGAACCCGTCGACATCGCCATTGGCCAGGAAGAGGCCCAGCGCGGTGTCAATTTCAGACTTCCAGGCATCGTTGGCCACCACGCCGTGGGTGAGGCTGCCAACCACGCGGTCGCTGGCCCAGTCATCCATGGCGGAAAGCAGGTACTCGCCGTACAGGCTGCGGTCGGCATCGCTGCGGGCGGGGATGGAGCCTTTCACCGGATTGAAGGCGTCTTGCCCTTCAATGGAGCCGGCCACGGTCAGCCAGGCGATGGCGGCGTCACGGTGGGGCGCGCCCTTGGGCAGCACAAAGCTGTCTGACAGGAACGGGAAGTTGCCGCCGGTGCCGGGAACCGGCGCCCAGCCGTAGCCGCTGTTCGGCTCAAAACCGATTTCACGGAAGTAACCTTCGGCCCAGTCACCCATCACGTTGAAAGCGGCGTCGCCGTTGACAACCAGTTGGGCGGCATCTTGCCAGGTCAGGGCGGAGGCGTCGCTGTTGGTGTAGGTCAACACTTTGGCGAAATCTTCGATAGCGGCCGTTACCTCAGCGCTGCCCCAATCACCAGAGCCATCCCACAACGCTTCGTATGCATCCGGCCCCAAAGAAGCCAGCAAAACCGTCTCGAAGAGGTGCATGGCGGTCCACTGCTCACCCATCGCCAGCGGGGCGTCCATGCCGGCCGCTTGCAGGGCGTCCATAGCGGCAAACCATTCATCCAGGCTGGCAGGCACGTCCACGCCGTTGTCGGCTAAAACGGTGGGATTGTACCAGAGCACGTTGGCCCGATGGATGTTCACCGGCACGGAATAGATGTTGCCATCCTGGGAAATCAGAGGAATGAGCGTTTCCGGCATGACGTCCAGCCAGCCGTTTTCTTCAAAGAGGAAGTTGACCGGTTCCAGTTGATCAGCCGCCACGTAGGTGCCGATCAGTTCCTGACCAGCGTGACCCTGCCAGCTATCTGGCGCGTCACCGGCCTGGAGGCGGGTGGCCAGCACGGCGCGGGCATTGGTACCGGCACCACCGGCAACGGCCGCATTCTCAAACTCGATGTCGGGGTATTTTTCGGCAAATACCTCGATCATCGCTTCCAGGCCGGCGGCTTCACCACCGCCGGTCCACCAGGAGAAGACCTCAACGGTATTGGCCATCTCTTCATCGGCCGTTTCTTCGTCCATGGCTTCGTCGCTGGTATCCTCTGTGGTGTCTGCGGCCGTATCGGCGCTGTCTGTGTCACTGGCTTCTGGTTCATCGGCAGAGCCACCACAGGCGGCCAACAGCATGGCCAACAGGAGCAACAAAATAAGGGGGGTAAATTTACGTGACATTCTCTCTCCTCGCTTTGTGTAACTTAGGGACGATTCTCTAAATTACGTCACATGGGTAAATAATGAAATTGAGGTGTTTTGGCTTTTGTGGGGTTGGCGTGAAACGTGATTTAGCTCTGGTTACGCATCACGTTTCACGGGCTGGTTAACTCCCAGATTTGCCAAAGTGCCTGAAATCGCTGCGGCGTTGGGCATGGGAAACAGAGCGCCCAAGTGCATGATGTTCCACGACTATAGCAAAATGGGGAGTGGCAATTCAAGGGGATTTGGGCCAACTATATGACATGAATGTGACATTTTTGGGCAGTTTGCCTAAAAAGCAGCCTGATTTTGACCGAAATAATTATAAAAGTTCCTAAAAGCACCTGTCGAATACAGGCCTCATGGCTGAATCACTTGGCTTATTCAAATATAACTGCAATAAGTATGCTGAAAATTATAAGCAGGCCTGACAGTGATAAAATCAGGTACGTTGCCAGCCGATAGTTTGCCTGTTCAACTCTATCCATCTCTACAGCAAAATCTTCTGGAATCGATTCGTCTTGTCTCCAGGGCTGAGGCGGTTTTTCCAGGGCAATATTTGGACGGTTTTGTCTTACAAGCGTATCAAATTCGGAGACCAAATCGCGATTACTCACAGCGATAACCAATTCCCTTACTTTGCCAGACTTGCCTTCACCGGAAATATTTTCGTGATCAATACCAATTTCAAAGCAAAGGGTATGAATCTCTTCAATGTTAAAACTGTTTACCAGTGCCTGATTCAGTTGGGTTAAGTAGTTAATCTGGGACGATGACCATTCTCGGGAGGCATTCGGCAGGAGTCGCATTGATAGTCGAGGTAACAGTTTATCACCAAGCAACCGCCCTGCGATACCGATTAGTCCAAACGGAATGACTAAGACGGATAGGACCAGGGCAAGCACGACAGTTCCTAACAGCCATCCTATTCTTTGGGGGATGCTCAAAATTTCGGTCCCATAACCTATAGGTATCTCTCCATAAAGCAAGATACCCATGCCAGCGAGAATGATTAAGCCGGCTAGAAAAAGATAGGCAAGTATAGGCACCAAAGCGGTGCTGAGAAACGCAATTCGCATACGATTGCGCACCTGGAACAATGACTGAATCAAGCCGAATGCAAGCCCAGTTGTAACATACCCCACAGCCGCCCAGATCAATGACTGGCCCGTTAATACAAGACGGGCAACATATATGCCTGAGGCCGGAACCGCAAAGGCCATGATGACCCAAGGATTCAAATTCTTCTTGTTCATTTCACTATACAGTCCGATGTCAGCTTCACGCGCTGGCAGGCAGTATCAAATACGTTAGGCAGTATAAACAAATCTGGATTGTTTCTCAAGGCTTGTGGGAGGGAATTATTTGGTGGTGAAGCGTTTGTTGGGGAACGGCCGCACCTTCAACTCAAACCTTATTCAACCTGCACAATGGTTGCGACATTTAGTCTATTGTTTAACGGCCGTTTCTCTTTCATAAAAGGGGACACCAACTCGCTGAATATGATCAATCACATCGGGATCGACAATATCATGGAAGATGGAGAGGTCAATGGTGTAGGGCAGCAGCAGATCGTCGAGATCGTCGAGGATGCGGTAAACCACGCGCAAGGTTAAGTCCGCACCGCCGTGCAGGGCCAGGTCAATGTCGGAGCCGTTTTTGTAATTGCCTTTGGCGCGTGAACCGTAGAGGGTGGCTTTTTCTACCTGGGGGTAGCGGGTGAGAACGGCCGTAATTTTTTGCACAACACCAGAAGGGAGACCGTATTTCATGTTTCTTCAGCCTCCAACTCCCTTAATGCAGACAGCTTACTGTGCAAAGCTTCGAATTTGAATGCCTGGCGAGTGGCATCCTTAGAACCATAAAGGTCCAGGACCCCACGATGTTCCAGGAAATCTTTCAGCGTCTTCCAGGCCAGCTCATGGGTAAATTCAAAGCCTTGAATAAGGTCTTGCTGTTCCAGTTTGGAGAGCGACCGCTGCTGCGCCAGGGTAACAGCGTCCCGCAGTTGGGCCAGCGCTTTAGTATAGTTGTTAAAGCGCTGCTGCCAGCGTATGTCTTGTTCGCTCATGAATTGTCTCCATAGATTGGCTGGTTCAACTGTTTGTCACTTCGTTAATGTAAAATTGGGCATCATTCACCTTTTTTAAACAGTCTGCTCGGTGCTGCCTGTATTTTAACAGATTTCACTTAGACAAAACGTTTTCATGTTGAACCTCATTTCACCGGCGTAAAAATCTACGCGGTTGCCACAACAAATTTGAAACTATTTGGTTGAATGAGAATACGGCCGTCTCCACAAGAAAACGGTTCAACCGCACGCGCCAGCACATTCAGACCCGCTTTCTCAAACAGGTCCTCCAACTTCCCTGGCGCGGAAAGGGCAAATGGCCCGCCACCCGGCAGGGGTTCCGGCATCACAGCGCTAATCGTCTTGAAGATAACGCGAAACGCTACCTGCTCCGGTGGACCAAATAGACCGATGGTGATACGGCCGTTCACCACACATACCCGGCCAACTTCACGCAGCGCAGCCAGCCAATCGCCGGCAAATTGCAGCGAATTAGCCGCAAACACCACGTCAAACGAACCATCGGCAAATGGCAACGCTGCCATGTCGCCAACGTGGAACTCACAGTTAGGAGAACGTTCACGAGCGAATGCAACTAAGCCGTTAGCTGCGTCCAGCCCAGTAACCTGCGCCCCCCTTGCTGCGGCCAACACACTGGCCCCACCACTGCCGCAGCCGACATCAAGCAGGCGCGTTCCCGGCCCAACTTGCGCTGCATTGAGCATAGCTTCCCACAAGGGCCGGGTCATCGGTTCCTGAATCTCTGCCCAATCTTGTGCTGCTTTTCCCCAAAGTTCACCCGGCACGGTTGCGGTTTCCATAGGAAATTTACCCTACTCCTGCACCGGACACACATCCGCGTGCAGATATTGGCGGCACTCCTCAACCGTCCACCAGCGCGTCAGCAGTGATTCAGCCAGGGCCATCGTATCTGTCAATTCGATGGTGTAGACACGAACAACTGGGGATCGAGCAGCAACGACGTAAAGCTGTCGTCCATCCTGGGTTAAAGCGGCTCCTTTGCTGTTAATTGGGGCAAGATTCAACAATTCTGTCCCGCTTGCCAAATCCCAAATCGTAACGCCATTGACACCACTCGTTATCAGTCGTTGCCCATCTGGCGTGAATAGAACTGAGCCAAATTCGGACGACTGCCCTGTGAGCGGACTGGCTTCTTCACCTGTGGCCACATCCCACACTTTCAAAAAACCGCCTGCGCCTCCCGTTGCCACAAGCTGGCTGTCGGGGCTAAAGGCCAGCCCCCAGGCGCGGCCGGGATTGGGGCCGAGCGAATGAATAAGTTGGCCGCTGTTGGCATCCCAAATGTTTGTTGTGGCGTTGTTCGCATCGCTGGCAGTGGCTAGATAACGGCCGTCCCCATTATAAACCACCCGAAACAGCCCCGTTGTATGACCCTCTAACACCAGCAGCTCCTCGCCCGTTACGGCATCCCACACTTTGGCCAATCTGTCCGCGCCCGCCGTCGCCAACCGTGCGCCATCTGGGCTGTAAGCAACATCCAGCGCCCCCTCATTCCCACCAGAGTTGCCGCCAACATGAGCGGTAAACCGGAATAACAGTTCGCCTGTGACCGTATCCCAGATACGCACGAGGCCATCCTCGCTGGCCGTCGCCAGACGTGAGCCGTTGGGATGGAAAGAGATCCCATGAACTGGCCCATTAAATTCATTTTGCAGCGTTAGTAACTGTTCGCCTGTGGCCGCATCGCCAACAATGGTCGTGCCATTGATGGTGCCGAAGGCATATTTTTGTTCATCAGGGCTTAGTTCTATACTGCCAGAAGGGATATCACCGGAATGAACAAATGTCTGTGCTTCGCCACCAGCGTCGCGGGAGACGTTCCAGATGCGGGCGGTGCCGTCGTGGCTGGCGGTGGTGAGGAAACGGCCGTCTGGACTAAACGCCAAGCGAAAAACCGTCGCCTCATGGCCGGACAAGGTAAACAACAACTCACCACTCGCCACATCCCACACCTTGGCCGTGCTGTCAGCCGACGCGGTCGCTAACCGCGCATCATCGGGCGCGAAGGCAGCATAGTGAACCGCGTTGTTATGCCCCGTCAGGATCAGTTGGGGCTGGCTACTGTCCGCCAAATCCCATATCTCCACGGTTGCGAAGAAAACCAATGCCAGATGAGAACCATCGTTGCTAAAAAAGGCGCGCGTTAACCCCTCCTCATTGGCAATAGAAAGGGTGAGTTCAGGCTGAGGTTCTTCACTTTCCAAGACCGTTGCCATATTCCAAACCTGCACCAAACCGTCGAAACTGGTCGTGACCAAACGGGAGCCATCGGCACTAAAAACAGCGCTACTAATCGCCTCATCGTGCCCAGATAAAGTCAGTAACTGTTCGCCCGTAGCCGTGTCCCACAATTCAGGGATGCCATTCTCACGGCCAACAGCCAGCAGTTGCCAGTCTGGGCTGAGATCAAAGCGAAAGAACTCAGCCGGAAGGGGTAGTTCCGTTTGGCTCAGCAACGTGCCTGAGGCAACATCCCAAATGTGGAGATTCGACGTCGCCAAATTGTCGCCAATTACCAGTAGGGAGAGTCGGCTGCCGGTCGCATCAAACCTGAGGGTATTGCCCACATACTCAACCCCATCATAGGGCAAGGTGCGCCGCAATTTGCCTGTGGCCGCTGCCCAAACTTTGACCGTGCCATCCAGGCTGACAGTTGCCAGTTGTGTCCCATCGGTGCTGTAGGCCACACCTTCAACCAAATCAGTATGATCGGCCAAAATCATCGTGACTCGTGAAGCCTGTACTGCCCAGTGCAGGGCTTCTTCTGCTTCCTTGGTGTGGCTGGTTTCCAGGGCTTGCAAGGCCAATAGGATGCTCAATTGGGGATCGGCTTCCAGGTTATTAAGAGCCGCTAGAGAGAGTTCGCGGGAGGTGGCTAAATTGGTTTGTGTTTGGGCGGCATTTCTCTGTGCAATGGCTTCGGCTTCGGCCGTGGCCGCCAGACTGGCGCTGGTTTGCGCTTGGGCTTCTCGGGTGGCGGCCAGGCCGGCATTTTGTACGGCCCGGCTGCTGCTGACAAAAGCAACACCGGCCAAAACCACGGCCACGACAAATGCGCCAACCAAAAAGTAGGCCCGCCGGCGCAGGCTGTGTGCCGCCTGCGTTTGCTCTTCCGCCCGTTTTTTCTCTGTTTCCGCCAGTTGACGCATGGTTTCCAGCTCCCGCTGCTGGCGGGTCTCCTCTTCCATCTGCTGCTGTTTGCGGGCGGTGCTGCTGGCAGATAAAAATGTTTGCTCGCCTGCTGTAAGGGCAACGGCCGTTCCCACTGCCCAGCCTTCAAATTGATCCAAACGCGCTCCCCTGAGTAAGAAGCTCTCGTCTTTTTCCGCTTCGGTCCATTCTTTGGCGGCGGCGGCCAACAGGCGCTGCTGGCGAATATCTTCACGATGAACAGCCAGCCAGGCGCGTAACCGCTGCCAATTGCCAAGCAGGGCTTCATGCGCCACTTCGACGGTTGCCTCTCGGGTTAACGGGTCGCGATCAAAGGTGAGCAGGCGATGGCGGCCGAATGTGTCGAGGATGTGGGGAACGGCCGTATCTCCTTCCGCCACACTTTCCCCCACCGCTTCTAACTCGGAACGCAAGACACGACGCCGCGTATGCTCCCGCCCTTCCTCCAACGTCACGAGACGTAAAAACAACTGGCGGGTCACGGCCTGTTCCGCAGCACTCAACCCGTTGAATAACTCCTCAGCCCGCTGCGCCAACGCCCCGGTAACGCCGCCCAATGCACGATAACTGCTCAATGTCATCGTCGTGCCCTGGCGCTCTTCAAACAGTTCGGTCAGGGCATATTGCAACAAAGGCAGCGCGCCCGGCTGGTCAACCACATCGTTCACCATCGCCGTCACAACACCTTCGTCTAAACGAACACCCAGGCGGCGTGCGGGCTCCTGGATAGCCCAGGTGAATTCCTCGTTGCTCATTGGCACAACCAGGGTGCTGTTTTCTTTAAACAAATCGGCAATCGGTTTTATTTGCAACGGCCGATCATAAAAATCAGCTCGCAGGGTAACGACCACATGCAGTGGAGAGCGCGGCGCGGATAATGCCGCCAGCAAGCTGTTTAAAAAGTGCTGACGGCGCGCCTCGCTGTCGGTTAAGGTGAACAGCTCTTCAAACTGGTCAATCACCAGTAAAAGATGGGCATCATCCCCAGGCAAGATACCGCGCAAGGTTCGAAGAAGGCCCCGTTCATCCTTTTGCATGGGGTCCAGTAAACTGGGCGGTGGATCAACGGCCACCGGCAGCAGCCCCAGCGCCAGCTCCTCCAGGGGATGGCTGCCGGGCACCATCTCTGCCACAAACCAGTTCTCCGAACCGGGCAGCGCCCCCTGACGCAATGCGGGCACAAGGCCTGCCTTCACAACGCTGGATTTACCTGCACCGCTTGGCCCCACAACGGCCAAAAAATTACTATCGGCTAATCCGGCCACCATTTGTTCAATGAGCGCTTCCCGGCCAAAGAAATCTGGGGCATCGCTTTCCTGGAAGGCGCGCAGCCCTTTGTAGGGGTTGGTCAATTCGTGGGTGGTGGGAACGGCCGTATCCGCCACCATCGTTGGTGCCAAACCATACACCGCCTGCCGAAACGCCTCGGCCATGGCCGACATGTCTGTGAAGCGAGCGGTTGGCTCTTTGGCGGTAGCTCTTTGAATCACGGCATCAATCTGGCCGGGCAAATCGGGGCGGCTGTCACACACCAACGGCAGCGGTTCGGCCAGATGCTTCTGAATCCGAATAGCCAGCGGCGAATCTGAAAACGGCTTTTCGCCGGTCATCATTTCATATAGCACGGCTCCCAAACTGTACTGATCGGCTTGAGGCGTTACCTGTTGGCCGGTTAGCTGCTCCGGTGAAACATAGTCAGGCGTACCGGCAATTTCTCCGGCGCCGGTAAGCTGCAAATCGCTGGCCAAATCTTTGGCGATGCCAAAATCGGACAGGTAGGCGTTGTTGGCTTCATCAAACAAAATATTGGCCGGCTTGATGTCGCGATGAACGATGCCTAATTGGTGTGCGGCCGTTAAGGCTGAAGCGAGTTGGTTGAGGAGGGTGACGGCCGTATCCGGCTGCCACGGTCCACTTTCCAGGGAAGATAACAGACTGCCACCGCGCAGCAAGCGCATCACCAGGTAAGCACCCTCCGGGTCACGCCAATAATCGTACAGCGGCACGATGTAAGGATGTTCCAGCCGGGCAACCGTTTGCGCCTCGCTCTCAAAGCGGCGGATAAACTCAGGATCATTGGCATAACGCGGCCGAATCACCTTCACCGCCACTTCGCGCCCGATGGTCGGCTGGACGGCGCGATAGATGACGCCGTACGCTCCGGAGCCTATTTCCTCTTTCAATTCAAAACCGCGCACGCCCCGGTTTGTCCGCGCATCAAAGCGCAAATCCCCGGCGACAATCTTGCGATATATCTCGGTGGTGCGCGTGGAGGGGCCCATCCCCAGTTCCTCGGCCAGCAGCCGGCGGCAGCTCTCGTACAACGCCAGGGCTTCTTCACGACGGCCGCTTAATGCATAAATTTCCATCAGCTGCCGGTAGGCGCTCTCGCGCAAGTTGTCAATCTCAAGCTGGCGACGGGCAAACTCTTGGGCCTCACGGTACTCACTTTGGCGGATGTAAATGGTTGTTAAAGTTTCCAAGGCGTCCAATGCCTTACGCCGGTACCCTTGCCGCGCGATCTCCGCCCACTCTTCAAAATCATTGCTGTCGCTCAGGTAAAAATCGGCCAGGAAGTCACCTTGATACAGGTCTACGGCCGCAGCCAACGTCTCACGACAACGCTGGCAAACGAGAAGATCTACATGATCGTGGTCTTGCACGCTTTGCAGCTGAGCTTCAAATTCATGCACGTCTACCAAGAGCGCCGCTTTAGGATTGAGTTGAATGGTTTGTCGATTGGTGAGTAGGGTGGGAACGGCCGTATCCCCTTCTGTTCTCTCTGCCGCAGAAAGCTCCGGCAGGACCTGCCGCAAATGATAGAGAACCTGGCGCAGATTATGCCGCGCCGAACGTTCCGGCATGCCCGGCCACAGGAGCTCGATCAGCTGCTCCCGCTGCTGCGGCTGCTGTTCCACTGCCAGGTAGATCAGGAGCGCCTGCACTTTGTTGGTGCGGAAACTTGCCACCGCTTGATCAGCCATTAAAGCCTGAAAGTTCCCCAAAAGCGAAATTGTGAGCCGGGTCATACCGTCACCTCCATTGAGCTCCCCTTATCGTAGCATGAACTTTGGCTAATTGTGTCTTTGTTGACGGTTTGGGCCGATTTGTTGACGGTAAACCGTCAACGCTGACCATTCCACCTGATTCCCATCTTGCTTTTGCCAAATTAGTGACGGTACACCCCGCTTTTGTTGACCCTTTTGCGACGGCTTGTTGATGCCCCAAAACGACACTGAAAACACGACCTATCAACCCGACCAAAAGCGAAATGGGGTGCAACATGAAGCGTATTTTCTTGTTTTTTATCGTTATGGGATTTGTTTCGATTCAGTTTCCAAATACACAGCTAAGTTTGTGGCAGCAACAGGCACACCCTCCGACCCACAAACCGATTGAGGCGACCAAGGAGGTCGTTTCCTGCATACGGCCGCTTCCTCACCAACAACCACGCTGTGCCGCTCAAGAGCAAGCAATTCTGGCCTCGGTGGTACGCATTGTGCTGCATGGTGAGTTCCAAAAAGGACAGCACACAGATTTTCGCGGCAGTTTTGGTCATGCGACGGTGGTGGACGGCCGTTACCTCATCACCCACAATCATTTTTCCATCGACTTAACCACGCTTTCGGCAACAAACCCCCAAGGCGTTACCGAATTCTCTTTGTACAACGCCTCTGGCCAACACATTCTCCGAAATGTGCCAGTCGGTGCTTTCCAGGCAACGGCCGTTAATTACCAAACGTTAGCATTGGATTTTGGCGAAGGTTACTTTAATAATTTGGGAATAATGTCTGCACCATTCAAGTCAATGGAGGAGTTCACGCTAACTGCAGGCAGTGAGGTCGGCCAAATAGATTGGGATGGGCAGCAGGCATATGTGGTCTGGACAACTGTGACTGAAATTGTGCAAGATCATGCCACCCCGCACCTGGTTTTAGACAATTATGTGATGCCCGGTGCTTCAGGGGGCGGTATTTTCTGGAATGGCTACATCATTGCCAACAGTTGGGCAGATGTGACCATTCATAACGCCCGCACGGGGGAATTTTTGGGGGCGTTTAGCCTGGCTGCTTTGAATGATTTTCCCTTGCCTGGAGGATAACGCGACGTTAGTTCACAGCCGGCATATTCTCGGCGTTGTGGCGCGGCCGTTCCATGTCGTCGCGTTTAGGCGGCAGGCCAAAGTTGGTCACCGATCCTAAAACTGTGTTATGGTTGGCAGCCTGTATCGGCCGCCAACCAGTTCATGCGAGGAGATGAATGATGCACATTGGATTACAAATTCCGTCTTTTAAGTATCCGGGAGGAACGGCCGTTATCCGTCCCAAGCTCAAAGAAATCGTCACCACTGCAGAATCGGCCGGTTTTTACAGCCTCTGGGTGATGGACCATTACTATCAAATTAAAGGGTTGTTCGGCGAAGCCTATACCGACCCGATGATGGAGAGCTACACTACGCTTGGGTATTTTGCCGGACTCACCGAAAAAGCATATCTCGGCGTCCTGGTCACGGGCGTGATTTATCGCTATCCTTCGGTGCTGCTGAAGATGGTTAACACGCTGGATATTCTTTCCGGCGGTCGGGCCTATCTGGGCATTGGCGCAGCCTGGTATGAGGAAGAAGCAAAAGGTTTTGGCATCCCTTACCCCTCAACATCAGAGCGCTTTGAGCAGCTAGAGGACAGTTTGCAATTGGCAAAAGCGCTCTGGGCGAGTGATGAGACGTCCTTTGAAGGCACGCACTTTTCGGCACCGGCCATCACCAACAATCCCCGCCCGCTCTCCACGCCACATCCGCGCATCATGATTGGCGGGATGGGCCCGAAGAAAACCCTGCGCATGGTGGCCCAATACGCCGATGCCTGCAACATCTTTGAAGGGGCAGGTGCAGAAAAAATGCAAAACGCGCTGGACACGCTTAAAGCGCATTGCGAGAAGCTGGGGCGCGATTACGCCACCATCGAGAAAACATCCCTCGGCACCGTGCATCTTTCTGAAAAAAATACGACAGACAGCAACATTGATCGTCTCAAAAAGCTGTCTGAAATGGGATTCAGCCACGCGATTTTCAACATGCCGGACGTGTTCAAAATCACACCGCTGGAAACCTTCGCCAAAGAGATCATCCCAGCAGCGGCCGATCTGTAAAACGAAAGAAGGGATAAGGTTCAAACCACATTCAGTTGGCGCAGGGCCGTCAGGATTTGGTCGCGGCTGACGGGTTTGGAGATGAAGTGGGACGCGCCCAACGCATAGGCCAGTTCGGGGTCGTTGAAGACGGAGCAGATGATGACGGGGGTTTCGGCCGTTTCCGGCCTTGTCCGTATTGCTTGCAGCACATCCCAGCCACTCACGTCGGGCATCATCGCATCCAGAATGATGGCGTCGGGCGTGGTACGACTCAGCACCTCCAGCCCTTCTTCGCCGCTGTTGGCGGCAAGGACGCGGCAGTTGTGCCCGGTCAGGTAGCGCTCCAGCAGCTCAACCAGCCCCTGGTTATCATCCACCACCAGCACCACCGGACCGTGCAGCGGGATATTGACCTGGAGCTGGTAACGGCCGTTCCCCTCATCTGCTACCCTCATTTGCCAGCCCAACCGGTCGGCCAGCGGGGCAATTACCTTATCGGCGGCAAAGTCGTGGGGCAATGGCTCGACAGCCGGGAAAGAGAGGGACAGCAAGGCCATCTCCCCTCCCAGCGAACCGCGAATGGTGATGGTTTCCTGCTGCGTCGTCTGGATAAGCCGGCTAAGGATACTCACGAGAAGCTGGCGGGAAACGGCCGTATCCACCGAAACCACCATTCGCGGCAATGGCTCCTCCAACTGAACCACAACCTGCCGCGATTGCGCCAACGGAGCCACCGCTTTTTGTGCCTCTTGCACAAGCTGCACCAGGTCCGTCGGCTGGAGCGTCGTTTCCAACTGGGCAATCTCCGCCTGCACCGACGAAAGCTGTGCCGCCGACAAATCATCCTGGGCCTCAGCCAGCGACGACTGCACCCGCGCCCACAAAATGGTGGCCACACTCTCCTCCGCCCGGCGCAATGAGCGGTGCGTCTGCCGCGTAGAAAGCCCCAGCCGCTGCCCCACTTCCTGCACCGTCAATCCCTCCACGTAATGAAGCTGGAGCAAATTGTACTGCCGCATATCCGGCGTGTGGGCCGCCGCGCCTGGCTCCGGACTCAACGCTTCAATCGCCTCAATCAGCTCCCGCCGCAGGTGATGGCCCAACGTCTGGCTTGGCCGCTTTTTGCTGTCAGATAACTGCTGCGCCAGGGGCAGTTTTTGCAAAAAGGCAAAATCGTACAGATGCTCCAGCGCCAGCTTGACACTATCTACAAATTCAGGCACGGGTTCAGGGATGATGGACTCGGTCATGCCACTTCCTCAACCACCTGTTCCGGTTCACCCAGCGCTGCATCGGCCAGGAAGTTGCCGTACGGCGGCTGCAATACCTTCAAAATAGGCTGGATACAGTGCAGCAGCTCCAACGGCTGCAACATTTGCGAGCGGTGTATCGTGAGCTGGCTGTTCTGTCCCACAAACTGCTCGCTGATGAAATCAGTCGCCGTGAGCAAAATGACGGGAATCTCCGCCAATACCTCATCTTCCTGCATGATGTCAAAGAGTTGACGGCCGCTCAATCCCGGCATGATCAAATCAAGCAGCAGCAAATCGGGCGGCTGCTGGTGCATGGCGCTCAGGCCGCTTTCGCCGTCATAAGCCACACGCACTGTCACTGCGTCCGAACGGGCCGTCAGGCCACGCTCCACCAGTTGGCAAATGCCGCTGTTGTCATCTACCACCAGCAAATTTTCTACGCCAAGCGTGTCGATGTACTGGTTGAGCTGTTCAAAATTGATTGGCTTGGTGAGGCAGGCCAGCGCACCAAACGCGTCGGCCATCCAGGTGCGGCTGGGCAGCGAGCAGGTGATCACCGGCACCGGCATCGACAAAGCTGGGGCAGGTGGTGTGTCACCCGGCGTCACGTTCCACACCACCGCCACCGGATGGTGCGTGGCGACCTGCGCCTCTAAATCTGTGCCGCCGGCCAGGGGAATCACTTCATAATCGGTTAGATGGCGCTGCACCAGGCTGGTCACCGCCGGATCGGGATCGACAACCAGAACGGGTGCCGGCCTGTCCGAGGCTCGGGCTTCTAAATCGCGCGTGCGGTACAGCTGGCCGCCCGGCGTTGTTTCTTCGGCAGCCAGGGCAACGGTAAAGGTCGAACCCTCCCCCATGACGCTGTCTACCCAGATACGGCCGTCGTGCGCCTGGACAAACCGTTGGCAAATGGCCAACCCCAATCCCGTCCCACCGTGCTTGCGGCTCAGCGAATAATCCACCTGGTAAAACTCGGTAAAAATACGGGCCAACTGCTCTTCCGGGATGCCAGGACCGGTGTCCACAACCTGAATGCGCACCTCGCCATCCTGCCGGAAAGCGCGCAGGCAAACGGTGCCTTTTTCCGTAAAGCGGCAGGCATTGTTGAGCAAGTTCAAAAAGACCTGGCGCATTCGGGTGCGGTCCAGCTCCAGCAGCGGCAAATCCGGCTCGATTTCCGCTTTCAGCGTGACGGCATCGTTGCGGAACAGGTCGGCCACCATGCCCAGGGTTTCTTGCAGCAGTGGTTCCAGTTCCGTTGGCTGCTTGGTCAGGGTAAAGCCGGTCATCTCAAAATGGGACAAATCGAGAATGTCGTCGATCATGCTCATGAGGTGGCGGCTGTTGCGGTAAATCTGGCTCACGTCCCGGTACAGCTTGGGCGGCCAGGACAAACCGCCATACACTTCCGGCGAGAGGTACATCACTTCGCTAAAGCCCAAAATAA
This sequence comes from uncultured Anaerolineaceae bacterium, assembly GCA_937967805.1. The sequence continues at coordinate 5,400 of CALBTC010000221.1, read as the reverse complement.
TGCTGAGCGGCGTGCGAAATTCGTGGCTGATGTTGGCGGCAAACTGCTCCTTCATCCGCTGCGACTCGCGCGCCTGCTTGTTGGCAATGAGCAGCTCACGCTCGGCTTGCAGGCGCAGCTCGTTGGTGATTTGCAATGATTTGACGGTGCTGCGCAGTTCTGCCTGCTGGCTGCGCGTGATGTCCAGCAGCTGCTCGGCACGGCGCTGTGTTTTGCTGAGCCAATCCAGCGCAGTGTACAGAGCGCGAATCGTCAGCCAGGCGATCATCACGGCTAAAATGAGGTTGGTCAGGACGCCGGCCAGGGGGTAAGGATAATTTTCGACAACGGCCAGGTAAACGGCCGTTCCCGCCAGCAGCGTCCCGCTAATAAATTCACTTCCCTGCACCAGCATCGCCTGGCAAAAGATAAGCAGCACGCCGACAAAGGGCAGCCAGGTGGCCGGTAAATAAATCATGGCGTAGAGGAGAACGGCCGTTAAGCCCCACACCAACAAATGCCGCGCCAGCCGCGGTGCACGTCCTGAAAGCGACAGCGAGCCAAGCCCCAAGCCAGTCAGCAGCAGCCAAAAGCCAATTGCCGGCAAAGGGAACGACCTGGATGATTCGTAAAACAACACAAACATCTGCCCCACGCCAATGACCAGCAGCGCCAGCCGCTGCACCAGCCGCCCGCGCAGATCGTCCATGTTTAGCTCAACGGTTTCATCCTGGGCCAGGGAAAATCGGTGAAGGAGGTTTATTTTTGCCATGTTACATTTTGTAGGGGCGGGACAGGCGGGAAACGCTTTTGCCATGTAGAACGGTCATTATTCCCGCCTGTCTCGCCCTCCGATACCGTTGGGCGAGACGGCGCGGAGCAAAGGTGCCTTGCTTCATGTAAGGCCATACCGCGCCGTCCCGCCCCTACAGGGTGGTTTATTTATGAGGAGGTATTGTAATGCGGAATTGTGTGGGGGTAAAAAACGGCCGACTACAGCCACACCATTTCCCCGGAAAATGCCCGGCAGAATCTGGATCATAATTGAATTTTCCGGAGTAATTCAACCGGGAGAACGCCGCCAGCGTCGATGCAGCCCGTACAAAACCAGCGCCAACAGCAGCCAGCCAAAGGCCAGAAAGCCCAATTCAGCCACACCGCTGCCGAAAAAAACGACCGCGGAATCACCCGGCGCGGGCATGGTATCGGCCAAGGCCCATTTCAGACTAAATTCATACCAGAACCAGACCCAAAACAAGCCAATGATCAGGCAGAGAACGGCCGTTACCGGTAAAATAACACGTCGCAAAGATTGAAACATGACCGCCATTATGAACAAACTTTGGGTTTTTCGTCAATGGCCTATCTGTACAGCCGCAGGCCGTTTACCTATGTAACGGGCTCGGGGACGGATGAGCTGCTCCTCTTTGTACTGCTCGATGGCCTGCCCAAGCCAGCCGGCCGTTCGGCCCAGGGCGAACAAAGTGAGTGGAGCCCCACGTGGCAGTCTGGCAGCGCGCGCCAGGGCAACCAGACCTAAATCAATCGTGGGTAGTTGGCCGGTGGCTTCGGCCATTACCTCAATTAATTTCTGCGCGATAGTAACGGCCGTATCCCCCGCAAATACCTCTGCTACCAAATCCAGCAGCAGCCGACCCCGTGGGTCGCCGGCCGGGTACAAAGGATGGCCAAATCCGGGAATAATCTCACCCTGTCGCAGCCGGACAGCCACTACCGGACGTACCCCATCGGCCGATTCTGCCTCGCGCAGCAGTGCTGCCACCCGCTCCGTATGGCCGCCGTGCAGCGCCCCTTGCAGTGCTGCCAATCCCGCCTGCACCACCGCATACGGATTCGCCTGCGCCGAGGCCACCACCCGCGCCGCAAACGCCGACGCGTTCAGTTCATGATCGGCGCACAGGATGAGCGCTGTGTTGAGCAGCGCTTCCACCTCCGGCAGGTCCGGTGCCCACGCCTGCTGCAACGTGGCCGCCACGCTGAACTGTGGTTGCGTGTCTGTCACAGCCCAGGTGAAAAGGTGAAGCAAACGTGCTCCGGTGTGGCACACGGCCGTTTCCGCCAAATCATACGCCGCCAAATCATGTTCCGCCAGCAATGGCAGCAAGAGTTGAAACCGCGAAAACAAGGGGAGCGGCTGCAAAATGGGCTGCACCTCGGTTATGCGCTGCCGCAAACGGGACGGCAGCTCAGGTGGAAACAAATCGGCCGCCGCCAGCGAATCGCGCCACAGCAGCGAGGTCACCGCTTCAAACGACGCCGTTTGAGACAGCTCAACGGCATCATGACCTCTGTAGTAGAAACGGCCGTCTTCAATCAACGTCACCGCCGAGGCCAGCACCGGCGTTCCCCAATGCAGCGCGGACTCGGCCGCCATGGCCGGATTTTTGCGCAGCGCCTTGCGCGCCAGCAGCCCCTCTACGTCTGCGCGCCGGTACCGCTTTGCCCGGCTCTTGCCCTTCCCTGGCTCCGAGCGAATGAGCCCACGACTAACGTAAGCATACAGCGTCGGCAGCGTGATTTCTAAGGCAGCGGCGGCTTCTTTGGCGGTTAAATAGTTGCCTTCTGTCATGCTAAAACCTTTGGAGAATTGGTAGGGAAATAGCGCACTAATTCCCTACATTAGCGATTCACAACCTCACGCAGCAAATCCAGCGCCAAATTCCCGCCGGTGAGAATGCAAACGGCCGTTTTCTCCGCCACATCCACCAAACCCGCCAGCAAAGGGGCAAACGCCGCTGCCCCCGATGGCTCGATAACCAGTTGGTGCTCTGCCAGCAGCGCCAAAATTGCCTGGCGAATCTGGGCCTCGCTAACCAGCACAATTTCTGGCGGATGGGCTTGCAACAATTGAAATGGTGCGGCTCCAAAGCCGCCGGCCAGGCCATCGGCAATGGTCGGTGCATGGTCATAGGGGTCGATGGCCCTGTTTTGGGCAAAGCTGAGCCGGGCTGCCGGGCTGGCTTCCGGCTGCACGCCGATGATGCGGCAGGATGGTTTGATGTGGCGCACGGCCGTTGCCACGCCACCGACCAATCCGCCACCACCCACCGGTACCACAATCAGCTCCGCCGCCGGCAAATTGGTCATGATCTCCACGCCAATCGTGCCCTGCCCGGTGATCACGTCCAGGTCGTCATAGGCTGAAATCTCCAGCGCGCCGGTTCGCGCGGCAAAGGCTGCTGCTGCCTGGTGGGCATCTTCATACGTTTGCCCCGCCAGATGCAGGCTGACGGGAAAGCGGCGCAGCTTTTTAAGCTTGGCTTCCGGCGCTGTTTCCGGCACAAAAATGTCTACCTGCGGCAGCCCCAGCGCGGTGGCCGCATGGGCCACGCCCAGCGCGTGGTTTCCGGCCGAAGCGGTGACAATCCCCTGCACTTTTTCGGTTTCGCTGAGCCGGCTGATTTTGTTTGACGCCCCGCGCACCTTGAAGGAGCCGGTCGGCTGCTGGTTTTCCAGCTTGAGCCAGATGTCGCCGCCCGTCAGCTCGCTCAGGTAGTCGCTGCGAATCAGGGGCGTGTAGTGGATGGTCGGCCGTATCCGCCGTCTCGCCTGTAAAAATTCCGCCAATTCAATCATCATCACCGCCTTACATTGATTATTTGATCAATATTGACACCAATCAATCAACTATTAAAATGAAGCATACTGATATTGGCTGATGGAGTCAACTTCTAATGAAAAGTGGAAAGTAAGAAGTGAGAAGTGACAGGTTGCAGGTTGCAAGTAAATAGCCTGCGACCTGCCGCTTGCCATCCATTTAAGGAGTCAACATGTCAACACAAAATGGATATGCTCCCGGCCTGGACGGGATCGTGGCCGCAGAGACGGCCTTGAGCCACGTGGATGGGCTGAAAGGGGAGCTGATTATCGCCGGATTTCCGCTGGCGCGGCTGGCTGCCAACGCGACGTTTGAGGAGACAATCTTTTTGTTATGGAACGGCCGTCTCCCTACCCAAACCGAACTCACCAATCTGAAAAACGAGCTGGTGGCTTTACGGCCGTTGCCCGCCGCTACGCTAAACTTACTACGCGAAGCCGCCCGCGCCCGCACCACCCCGATGAATGCACTGCGCATGGCTTCAGCCACGCTGGATTTGGACAGCCGTGAGGCCGATCATCTCACTATGGCCAAAATCGTTGTGGCCCGCATCGCCACGATTGTGGCCAGCTACCACCGGCTGCGGCAGGGCGCAGAACCCGTCGTACCCGATCCCAAGTTGAGCCACGCGGCCAACTTCCTCTATATGCTCACCGGTGAGCAACCCAGCGACGCCCGCGTGCGCGGACTGGAAACGTACCTCAACACCGTCGTCGATCACGGCCTAAACGCCTCAACCTTTGCCGCCCACGTCATCGTGGCTACCCAGTCAGACCTGGTTTCGGCCATTGCCGGGGCAATTGGGGCATTGAAAGGGCCGCTGCACGGCGGCGCGCCTGGTCCGGCGCTGGACACGGTGTTCGAGATTGGCACTGCTGATCGGGCCGAAGCCATTCTGCGAGCCAAGCTGGACGCCGGTGAGCGGCTGATGGGCTTTGGCCATCGTGTCTACAAGGTGCGCGATCCGCGGGCTGAGGTGCTGAGCACGGCAGCGGAGAAGATGTTCCGTGCCGATGGCGATATGGCGCTGTATGAATTGGCCAAAACGGTGGAAGAAACGGCCGTTCGCCTGCTAGCCATTCACAAACCGGGACGCAATCTGCAAACCAACGTGGAGTTTTACACCGCCCTCCTGCTGCACGGCCTGGGGCTGGAGACCGACATCTTCACCCCCACCTTCGCCATCGGGCGCACCGCCGGCTGGCTAGCCCACTGTTTTGAGCAGATTCAGTACGGCCGTCTCATCCGCCCCCAATCCCGCTACATTGGCGAAATGAATCGTGAGTGGGTTCCGGTGTCCAAACGGTAGGAAATATATCCACAGATTTCGCAGATTCCACAGTTTTTTAATCCTTTCAATCCTTCGGCTTCGCTCAGGACAGGTTCTGCGAAATCTTTGATAAAAATCCTTCAAAGCCACTTCCCTAACCACCATTTCAAGCGCCGCCTTAGCCCCACCTGCCGGCGGGCAAAGTAGGCGTGGCGGCGGCTGGCAGCACGCAGACGGGCGCGCCAGCTTTGGTCCAAATCGGCAGTGCGGCCGAAATTGAGGCCGTGGCCGGGCTGCTGGTGGATGACGTTGTCGAGCAACGGCCGTCTTTCCAGCCCAAACGTTGCCAAGGGATTGTGCATTTCTTGCGTCGTCAACACAAACTCGGTAGGGATGTTGGCCGGGGAGCGCGTGCCGTGCAGGTCTACCGTAAACTCATAGTCGGCCAATTGGTCGGTCAGCCGGTTCACCCGCCCTGGCAGCATCTCCTGAAACGAATCGTACACCGCCACCGCATCGGCCAGCGGCTGGA
>CALBTC010000220.1 GCA_937967805.1 uncultured Anaerolineaceae bacterium | reverse complement strand
ATCATCGCTAGTGGACGAGGATCATACACTGTTCATTGCCTTCTCGTACAAAGTGTGGCATGGGGACCTGGCAAAAAATTGGTAAGCTTTTGCTAGACTTCTCAATTTTGTATGCAAAGGAAAGCCAATGTCAATCTTAAAACGCGCTCGCAAATTATTCGTCATTTCATGTTTAGGCATCATTGCGGTTGCGTGCCAGGTAACTGAGCCATCGGTTGCCGTGACTGAAACGGCCGTTCCCATTGTGGCAACAGATACCCCGACAAATATGGCGACGCCAACTGCGGCAATAGCAACAGAAGTTTCCCCGACTATTACCGCTACCGCAACTCCGTTTCCAACGCTTACGGCCGTTCAACCTTCACCAACGTCCTTGCCAACCAAAACAGAACCAACCGCTAAAATCTTTCAAGAGCGGGAATCATTTTCGCCCGATGGCAAATGGCGGGCGTATACCTTATTGACGTATGTTGAAGAGGATGGGCATGTGGTCGGTTATCAGACAGATTTGACGGTAAGCGAAGTGGCGGGCGATGTTTCCTGGCAGGCTTACTCAACGCTGCAAGGTGCAGGCATGGGGTTTGATGTGCCAACTGTGGTGTTGTGGTCGGAAGACGGCCGTTCCCTATTTTTCACCTTGCGCGCTACGCCTGATGGCTGCGGTGGGTTTGTGGGCCAATTTGATTCAGGCCTGTACCGGCTGGACCTGACTAGCGGTGCGGTGCAACAGCTTGAAGTGAGCGGTGCCCTTTCTCCCGATGGCATGACGGTGGCCCAGCTCGTTTGGGAACCCGCGCTGGCCGTGACGTTGTACGATCTGGCCGGCCAAACCACGGCCACAATTGCCTGGGACGTGGCTTTGCAGAGAGGTGACGGGGCGGTGAATCTTGTGTGGTCACCCGATAGTCAGGCCATTGCTTTGGAACATGCAGCTACTTTTTGCCTGGAGGGGGGCTACTCATTGATTCATCTTGATCTGGCCACCGAAGAACAAACAACGCTTATCTGGCAAGAACCTCAACCAATGTTTATTGTGGCGTGGCCCAACGCCAATGAGATTCATCTGCAAGAGCCCACCAGCCAGGGGCAGAAATGTTCGGTTAACGTCAATACCGGCGAACGGACCAGAATTGACTAGATTGTTATAGCTGCTAAAGGGCACTGTCCTAAAGTTGGAACAGCTTGTGCAATTTCTGCTTAACTTCTTCTTGGTGTTTAGGGGAAAGTTCACCTAATTCTCGGCGAATTAACTCCGTAGTGACTGTCATGAGGCGATGCAAGCGCACGGCAGAAGAAACGCGCAGCCCCGTTGGTTCAAAATCTTCTGTGTCTTTGTTGATGATTATGTCACTTGGCTCAGGTTTTTCCGGCAGTTGGCTGGTAATGAAGGCTAAAACGACATGGGTATGCTTCCCAACAGGATTCGTGAGGCATATTGCTGGACGTACCTTGCTGCTTGAAAGATCATCAAAGGGGAAGGGAACGAGGACGATTTTATTTATGAGGTTCAAAAGGTTTGCCATCATCAAGCGTGTAAATGTCTTCGGCAGCGTCATGGAGAAACTGAAAAGCTGGATTTTTTGCAGCCGCTTTCAGCCATTCATCCTCAGTGATTTCATCCTCGTCAGTAGCTAGCACAATAACACGAACCCGCTTTGGGCCAGTGATGGGCAACTTGGTATCCAGATGGAGTTGATTGTGCTCATCAATTGTTCCTGTTAACTCAACGGCCGTCATTTGCGTATGCATAAGTTCCTCTCAAAAAGCACTCTTGTGCTACCTGATTTGCCTGTCATTATAGCATGACTTGCTCGCTGTATTCACCACCATATAAAAAGTCAGCAAGTGGTACGGTGAGACGCCGACCACAGCCAAGAACTTTGAGAAATAAATTCTAGAAAGGGATATCATCTTCAACTGTCATTTCAATTGTATCGTTTATTTCGTTAAATTCTGCCCAAATTGGACTAAAAAGTTTATTGTGTAGTTCAACAACTTCTTTGATATTGGTCACCACTTCAATATGATCTCTTCCGCTTGCGGCTTTTCTCCAGCCACTATTGGTCATGTTTGCAGCACCTTTGAAAGCCATAATGCCATCAATTACAATTAGCTTTTGATGGGGGATCATGCTCCAATCAGAGTTGTCTTGGTTTTGTGTAAAGAGTTTTAGGTCTAGATGTGGAGCTTCTGACTTATTATCATTGATTTCAATGGCAAACTCTGGATGGATGTTTGCTGCTATCCCACGAATTGGAACAACTAAAGATTTCAGCTTTAGCGCACCAAAGAAACTGTGACTTAATCCATAAGTAGTGAAGTGTATGAATTTTTGAGCCACGTTTATTGCTTCAAACAATGCACGCAATGGTGGGTACCATTCTTTGTTTTGATTAAAATTGTGGGCAATTGCTGCTAATTTTTGCCCATGCTCGACAGGATCCCCAAATTCAATGGTGAAGTTTTTATTTTCCAGATATTCATCAAAGTCATAAAATCTAAAATCTTCAGTAGGTAGATAATGAACATTGCATACGGGGCACCAAACTGCATTTTTCTTCCAATCGACTGACAAACGATACAAAAGCGCACGGCATTTTTCACAAAAGTATTTTGGCGGTCTGAATTTGAGTAAGGTTCCTATATCGAAATCGCTCAAGGTTGTTTCCTTTCGGTGTCAATCAGCTCGTAGACTTGAAACTATAAATCCTCTAGCCAAAATCTCGCTCGTCTTTTTCGTCGCTGGCGCTGTCGTCGTCGAGGATGGCGGGGGGGACGACGGGTTCGTAGGGCATGACGAAGTAGCCGCGGGTGACCTTCTCTTTTTTGCCGATGCGCTGGACGCTGGCGACGCCGCCGCTTCCCTCGTCAGGCCAGGATTCAACGAAGACGTCGTTGCGGCGGGGGTAGTTGGGATCGTAAACGAGAATGCGGATGCGCCCTTCGCCCAGATCTTCGTAGCTGCAAGCCAAAATCTGGTGATTTTGCCAGATTTGCATCGTGTCTTTGGTGCTGACGTACACCATGCCGATGGGGGTGGGGACGCTGTTGTCCAGGTTTTGGCGCAGGGTTTTGAGCTCTTCAGCGGTACGCAGGTGAACGGCCGTATCTGGCAAGCTCATCCAGCGCACAAAACGAGCCACCTGCGTGCCCGCCGTCAGGCTGTCTACCTGCCGCCGGTGGATGTAGCGGTGCAGCGGCGTGACGCGACCCGGCCGGCTGCGCCGCTGTGGAATTTGCCTACCGGCGAGCAAAAAGTCCATCGCCGTGGCACACATGCCGCCGCACAAACCATAGGTGTTGCTGACGCTGGGAATGTCGGGCACCGACTGGACTGAAAATGGCAGCCAGTAGCCAGGGTAACGGTTGGTGTATTGAAAGCCGTGCGTGGTCGGAATGAATTCCACAGGCGGAATTTCCGGCAAGCGGTAGTCGCGCTGGTTGGGCTGCACATCGGCTGTGTGGCTGCGCGGCTCGCCGTGGTGAGTATAGCTAAACTGCAAATACGGCCGAAACACATCGGCAAAATCTAAATCGCGACTGGGATCATAGCTGAGGCTGAACACGCCTTTCTCGTTGGAAAGTCCGGGCTGCACGGTCAAATCATCATCTTCGGTCAGCACATCGGCATCAAACAGGCGAACGGAAACGTTGGCGGCGGGTGCGCCGTTGGCAAATTGGACAACCCCGGTAAATGTTTGAGACATGAAACCCTCCATGAAATTTGGCCACAGAGGGCATAGGGAGCAAAGAGAAAAACCTCTTTCGCCTCTGTGCCCTCTGTGGCAAAGATTAGTTCATTTTGAAGAGGAGTTCGTTGTTGGCGGCGTCTACGGTAACGGCCGTTTCCCCCCCAGCCGCGCCTTTTTGACTCAACAAAAAGTTGGCCAGCGGCTCGCGCAGGTGGCGGGCGATGAGGCGCCGCAGCGGGCGGGCACCAAACTCCGGCTGGTCGTTTTGCGCCAGCAGCCACTGCTTGGCCGTGTCGGTAAGCGTTAGCTCAATGTTTTGGTTGGCCGCCAGCTTGAATTCTTTCTTCAGCAGCAAATCGAGGATGAGCGCCAGCTGCTCGTTGGTGAGCTGGTGGAACAAGATAATTTCATCCAGCCGGTTGAGGAATTCGGGGCGGAAGAAGCGATGGACTTCACCCATGACTAAATTTTTTTCCGTTTCGCCAATGTAGGGGACGAGCATGTGGCGCGCGCCCAGGTTGCTGGTCATGATGACCACTGTTTCGCTAAAGGTCGCTTGCCGCCCCTGGCTGTCCGTCAGGCGACCCTCTTCCATCACCTGCAGCAGCACGTCAAAAACGCGCTCGTTGGCTTTTTCTACCTCATCAAACAGGACGACAGTGTACGGCCGTTCCCGCACAAAGTTGGTGAGTTGGCCGCCCCCCTGAAACCCAACGTAACCCGGCGGCGCGCCAATCAGCTTGTTGACGCTGGCTTCCTCCTGGAATTCGCTCATGTCCAGGGTGAGCATGGCGTCTTCGGAGCCAAACATGAACTCCGCCAGCGCCTTGGCCAGCTCCGATTTGCCCACGCCGCTGGGTCCTAAAAACAGAAAAGAACCAATCGGCCGTTTGGGATCGCGCAGACCCACCCGGGCAGTTTTCACGGCACGGCTCACGGCGAGAACGGCCGTTTCCTGACCGATGATCCGCGTGTGTAAATGTTCCACCATGTTGGCGTATTTGCCCCGCTCATCCTCGTTCAGCTTGCTCACCGGGATGTTGGTGATTTGCGCCGCCGCTTCCATCACGTCTTCGGGATCGAGCCGGTTGTCCGGCGCGATGCCGGGATAGACGACTTCCGGGCTGGAGGAGGCGATGCGCACCAGGGCACAGCTGCGCTCGGCCAGCTGCACGGCCGCCGCGGGCAGGGCAATCGTTTTCATGTATTGACCGGCAATTTGTGCGGCCGTTTCCATGGAATCCAGATTAATTGCCACCTCGTACTCACTTTTCAGCCGCTCCTGGTGGGCGTGCAGCACGGAGATGGTTTCCTTCACCGTAGTGGGCGGCACGTTGAGCCGCTGCGTGTTTTGCCGAATCAGGTTGCTTTGGCTCAGCAGCTCGTAATCCCCCGGCGTCGTGGTGCCGATGATGATTTGCTCGTTGCCCAGCAGTGCCTTTTGCAGTTCACGGTTCACCTGATCGGGGAAGGGAGCGCGCAGCCTGTCGGCAAAGAAGCGCTGGATGTTGGGCACTAGCAGCACGCCGCCGCTGGCCCGGCGCAGCCCGGCGCGCATCGCCGCCAGCGGATTTTCCAGCAGGGCCGTTTCGCTAATCTGTACCAGCGAGCGTAGTTCGGTGACGCCGTTGCCTTCGGCGATGGTTTGCGCCAGGCTTTGTCCCAGCGTTTGCTTGCCTGCGCCTTCGGGGCCGACCAAAATGACGTGTCGGTTTTGTGCCAGGGCAATCAGGCTTATGAGGTCGCGCAGCAGTTCCTGCCGTTCATACACCACCGTGGTGTTGCCCTCTTTTGCTTGAGAGACAAAATCATGAATGATGGGGGTGCCGTCTTGGGCCACGTCGTTGAGCAGGGTGAGGACGGCCGTTGGATTCACCCCCACGCGCTGCAAAACGGCCGACGTCGTCACCGGATGCTGGGCCATTGCCGCCAAGACGTGGCCGGAACCGGCCTTCAGCTCTTCGCGCGATTGGGCCATCGTCAGCCCCTCGTCGATGACCACCAGCATTTCTTCATCCAGCGGCACGTCCTTGCCAAAATCGTCGGTGAAGTAAAACTTGGCGTTGCGTCCCTTGTTGGTGTGGGCCATCATCTCCACCCGCCGCGTCAGATCGTCCAGATCAAAGCCGCGCTGCTGCTGGAGCTGCTGCAAAATTTGGCAGGCGACCGATTTGGGTTCGTCCAAAAAGGTGCGCAGGAGCAGCTGCGGGGTCAGCAGCTTGAGCTGGTAGCTGTTCAACTTGCCGGCGGCGGTGGTCATGAGTCCGGCCAATTCAGATGTGGGGATGTTTGGATTCAGGTTGCTCATGGCGGCAATGTTACATCGCTCGCGCCTGTTCCGCCAAAGAAGTTTAAAGAATGGAACGCGGATTGACGCTGATGACGCTGATCTTTTTTATCTGCATTAATCTGCGTTTATCAGCGTCCCCAAAGTTTTTTTTCGGCGGCGAGGATTTGGCGGAGCTTGGCTTTACGGTGGGCGCCGCGTAACGTTTCCAGGGTGCGGATGCCCAGCGGGTCGATTTTTTCACGCAGTAGGTGGAGCTCTTCGGCTGTGGGTGGTAGCGTTTCGTGCAGATCGGGGGCGATTTCCAGGGGGAAGCCGGTTTTGGCCTGGATGCGTTTGGGGGTGATGCCGGGGTGATGGGTGGTGAGTTGGAGACGGCCGTTTGCCCCACCAAAGTCAAACTGTCCTAAGTCACTCACCAAGTATCGCGGGCCGCTGCCTTGCTTGCGCGCCGCATCGTGCCCCAAGCCGCTGCGGAAATCGAGCTCCGGCACAAAGGTGTGCCGTCCGTGGCGCGGCACGTAGAGGCAGACATTTTCTTCATAGACCGTCACATCGGCGATGCCGGCCGAGCCGGGCAGCCGCAGCCGGGGCTGTTCATAGCTGCCACCGATAAACACATTGTTGAAATTGCCAAACGGATCAACCTGACCCGGCCGGAAAAATTCCTTGGGCTGGTAGCGCGGCAAAAAGTCGCAGGTGCCACGAACGAAATCGATGGCGAATAGACCGTTTTTTAACCACAAATTTTCTACGGTGGCCAGCCCCAGCGGTGCCCAATCCTGGCAAAACGTCTGGCCAATAGCCGAGATAAAGGTGAGGTTAGGCGCGTGGGTCAGCTTGGCCAGCAGGTAACCGGCCGCTACCAGCGGCGTGGCCATGCCCTGGGCCACCAGCTCACCATCCTCAATCTGGCGGCTGATGCAGATGCAAATCAGTTCGTCAATGGAATACATAAGCCCGTTGAATTGTCATACTGAGAGCCTGTGCTGAGCTTGCCGAAGTATCCTCCGAAGCATCCCTAACACCTTGATCGAGTAATTGTTTCACGGGGAGATGTGTATCTAGCCCGCTGCTAGTTAGAGGGATTCTTCGCTGCGCTACTCAGAAACAAGACATTTGTTTCTGTATTCTCAGAGCGGTCGCAACGCGCCGTGGTCCCTCTCAGAATGACAAACCCTTGACATAATCTTCAAATTGCCCGCGGTGGCAGGCGTCGATGTAGCGTAGGATTTCTTCGCCGTCGAGCGGGTAGGCCGGGTAGCAGGAGGTGGGCCAGGCGCCGTGGGGTATATGGCATACGGCCGTTATCGGCAATCCGGACAAATCCACCGGACCCGCTAACTTTTCGACCACCTCTTCGGCTGTCAAAATAACGGTATCGGCCACGTGGGTGAGCATTTCGTCGATGGTGGGATTGCCGCCCAGGATGGCATTGCCGGATTGATCGGCTTTGAGTACGTGGATGACAGCCACATCAACCCGGATGGCGGGGAAGGCGGTGAGCGTTTCGCCGCTGTACGGATCAACCACGGTTTTGACGTCGGGGCGTACTTTAAACAGGTCGGTGCCCTGCCAGGCGCGGCTGGGCATGAAGCCAAGCTGCCCCACTGCGGCGCGCAGACCGCAGGCAATGCTGGCCTCACTTTCTTCGATGATGGTGAGACGGCCATTTTCCACCGCCTTTGTAAACATGGGAGCTAGGCCAAACGATTCCAGACCAAAGTAGCAAGTGCGCGTTTGGCTCACGCAGCCGCCGCCCACCAGCATGTCGCTGGCAATGCCTGCTGTAAACGCCAGCAATGTTAAATTTTGCGGGCGTGGCTCGTGCTGCAACAGGGCGCGAACAAAGACTACAGGGCGGCGGTAAATGGTCAAACCACCGAGGGCGATGGTTTGGTTGTCGAGGATGAGGGGGAGAACGGCCGTAAGCGGTACAACTTTATTCATTCTCTTGCCTGATCTGGCAAAAATTAATTCTGTCGTTGCAGAACGGCCGTGATCAACGCTTCCATTTCCGTTTTGGCAGGCGAGGCGGAGATGTTTGTCAGGGCAGCGCGAGCGCGCTTGGCCGTCTCTTCCGCCTGCATCCGGGCAATCTCTACGGCGCCAGATTCACGCAGGTTGGCCATCATGCGGGCGATAGGATCATCATCGATCTCTGCGACCGCTTCTTTCACAGCCAGCCCCCCGTTTTGGGCCGCCATCACGCCTCGATTTTGGGCAATGTCGGCGCCCACCGGCTTGCCCAGAGTTTCCGGGTCGCCAATAATGTCCAAAATATCGTCCACAATCTGGAAGGTGAGGCCTAAATTGTAAGCATAGGTAGCCAATGCCTCGACTAAATCCTCATCGGCGTCGGCCAGCATGGCCCCCATGCGGGCAGCTGCTTCAAACAGACTGGCCGTCTTGCGGCTGATGATTGTCTTATATGTTTCGCGATCCATGTTACCTGCTTTGGCCGCGGCCGCCTGCAGCGTTTCACCCTCTACCAGCTTGGTCGTCGCATCGGCCATGATGATGTTGTATTCCGGTGGGTAAGGGGCCATCATCTCGTATACTTTTGTAAATAGATAGTCGCCGGCCAGCAAGGCAAAGGTGCGGCCCCAGCGGGCATGAACGGTAATTTGACCACGTCGGGTCAGGCTATGGTCGTTAATATCGTCGTGAACCAGGGTGGCGGTATGCACCATTTCAATGGCCGCAGCCATGGGGATGACACGCTGAATATCCTGGCCGCCGGCCGCCAGATAGGCCAAAATACCCAGCTGGGGGCGCAGCCGCTTGCCGCCAGATTGGATAATGTGCAATCCGGCATCTTGCAGCACATCGACATCACTGCTAACGATGTCACGCAGCTGTTTTTCAACGGCTTCTAATCCTTCTTGCACTAAATTTTTTACCATTAGATTCACCTTGTTCACAACTTTCAATATTTTTTGAACGATTTGGCTGATTATAAAATAGGATACGGGTGGCGTCAAGGGAATTGTGAAAATTATCGCAACCTCTCACAATTCTTTGTCGCCTGTTTATGATGATATAAGATATTATTCGTTTGACAATGTGAGTTATGGTTGTTTTGCATATTTGCTATTCGCAGAATTCGTATGATTCGTGGTAAAAATAGGGTAAGGATGAATGGAAGCGTTAAGGGATAGAATTGAACGTGAAGGCCAGAATTTGGGGCGGGGCATCCTCAAAATTGACAGTT
>CALBTC010000219.1 GCA_937967805.1 uncultured Anaerolineaceae bacterium | reverse complement strand
AATTCGGGTTTCGCATTACACAGTTGCTTCGAGCCGCTTTTGGCGAGAAATCCTTTTGAAGATGGCAACGTATAAACTTGATTAAGCAAAGAGGGATTTCTCGGAGGACCTCGAAGACAAGCAAAGGTAATCTGCTGTTACAGGGTTTATTTCTTAAGCAGTAATCAAGTTGATTCAATTTTTCGCAGCTGCGGGATGTGAAAACCTGGCTACTATGAAACTTCCCGGTCAATATTTTCGTGCAGGCGTGGGGGCCGTCATCATCAACGATGATGGGCTGACGCTGGCCCTGGAACGATCCGACATTCCCGGTGCCTGGCAGTTTCCCCAGGGCGGGCTGGAGGCGGGCGAAGAGCCGGCTACGGCCGTTTACCGCGAGATTGAAGAAGAAACGGGCATCCCGAAAGCGAATCTGGACTTGATTGCAGCGTATCCCACGCCGCTGGCCTACGAGCTGCCGCCCGAGGCGCGCAGCCAAAAAAGCGGGCGCGGGCAGGCGCAGTATTGGTTCCTGTTTCGATTCACAGGAAATGATCGGGCAATCTCGCTTACAAACAGCGATGAGTTCAGCGCCTGGCGCTGGCTGCTTGCCGGCGAGCTGTTAGAAACGGTGGTTGCCTTTCGGGCGCCGGTTTATCGGCGGCTGTTTGAGCATTTTGCCGCCTGTTTGGCAAACGAATCCCCCAGGTGAGCGCGGCCGTTTCAGGAGAGCCGGCGATGAATCAGGCACTATTATCGCGAATTGCGGCCAATATTCGGGACGTAGGGCGGCAGGAGCGGCTGGCGGTGGAACGGCCGTATTTTCACATTTTCATCTCGCCGCAAACCCTGGACCATCTCACCTTCGCCACGCCGCTGCCGGGAGAACCGGCCGATTGGACCGAGGCGGTGGTTGACATGGTGGCGGTTTTTAGGGAGCATGGCAAACGGCCACGCCTGGAATTTATCGCCGAGCTGCACCCCAACCTGGCGGCAGCGCTGGAGCAGGCCGGGCTGGTCTGTGAACGGCGCGATCCGGTCATGGTATTGCATCTATCCGACCTGGCCACCGCGCCTGACTCACGGCCGCAATGGCACTATCGCCCGCTCACCGCTGAAAACGAAACCCTGCTGCGCACCTTTCTAGCCCGGCAGAGCATCGCCTATGGCGGCAGCGACGCGGCTGAAGAGACCATCGCCTGGCTGCCCAATTTGCAACGCGGTCTGGCCGACGGATTCGTGCTGGGGGCGGCGTTAGAACAGGCAGGGGAACTCGTTGCCGGTGCGGTTATCCAAATGGGAGAAGGGCCGGGCGAACTGGCCGGCGTCTGGACAGCCTCCGAATGGCGCAAACGGGGCCTGGCGTTTGCCGTGTGCCGGCAGCTTTTGGCGGCGTACGCCGCTTTGGGCCACACGACCTGCTGGCTTTCTGCTGCCGAAGGGGCCCAGCACCTCTATGAAAAGCTGGGTTTTGTCACTGTCGGTACCCAGCTCAATTACGGCGGCGCGTCGCCCCGATAAACTCAACTGACGGAAAGCCTAAATTATCAAACCGCGGAGAGCGCAGAGAACGCTGAGATTCTTCTCTCTCCGCGGTTGAAAACAATCAGGATGGGTGCCGCAAAATGGCAATGAGCAGCGGCAGCATCACGATCCACAGGCGCAGCCAGGTGCTGGGGTGGCGGTAATCTTCAACCAGGAACAGGTAGCGCGACGGCAGGTAAAAGACAATAAAAAGGGCCGACAAAGCGAGCGCCAGCACGACGCCGCGGGTGGTAAAGCCCGCCCCCTGCCCGGCGCCTAAATCGGTAAACAGCGTATCCCACATCAGGGCCGTGGTGATGAGCACCGACAGCCAGAGCAGCCCGTCGGCGGCGAATTCGGTGGGGCTGTTTACCGGTTGTTCATCGGTTGGGGACGGCCGTCCTGCCCCATACACCAGTCCGGTGGCCAATCCCCCCAGTATAAAACTCAAGGCCACCCACCATCCTTCTCCCGGTGCGTCAGGTTGGTACCAGCCAATGAGGGCCACTCCCAGCAAGCTCATCATGGTAAACAGAATAAAGTGCTGGAGCAGTAGCAGTTGCATAAACCGGGCAAAGAGGCCGGATGGCGGCGGCGGCAGCCGGGCGGGCAGATAGCGGCCTTTGAGGGTGGCACCGGCGATTTGGCAGAAGACGGCCGTTAACAACAATCCCCCCAGCCAGCCATCGGGCAGGGCAGCGAGGTCAATCGTCAGCAGCCCCCATCCGCCCAAAAACACGCCCAGATCAAACAGAGCGCCATGTATTTGGTTGGTTCCCAGCCACTGCTTTAACCGGATAAAGTTCCTCATTGCGACAATCGTACTGATTGCACGCATCTTCGCCAAGTAATAGCTGGAGAATTGTTAAACTTCCAATGAAAAAAAGGGGAAACAGGCAACTTTTCCCAGTGAAAAAAGGCGGTTTTGGTTTACAATGTCACAATTCAGTGTGGCATGGTGTTTAGCAAATCATAGAAGGTTTTTCAAAAAAGAGGCTGTTTGCTGTGATTTGCTTAAGTAAAAGCGGTCACAACAGAGCGCCTATTTTTCAAAACTTTCCCGCTTTTACCCAGGTAGCTACAGGGGCAAGGAACAAACCATGATCGAAGCAAACAAATTAGGCAAGGTCTTTGAGGAATTTACGGCCGTGCACAACCTGGACTTAAACGTGCCGCCGGGCCAACTATTGGCGCTGCTGGGGCCAAACGGCGCGGGCAAAACGACCACGGTGCGCATGTTGGGCGCCATTCTGCGCCCCAGCAGTGGCGAGGCGCGCATCAACGGCTTCGACGTGGTGCGGCAGGCGGACAAGGTGCGGCACGACATCGGCATGTTGACCGAGCAGCCCGGCCTCTATTTGCGCATGTCGGGTCTGGAATATTTGCTGTTTTACGGCCGTCTCTACGGCCTCAGCGACGATGAAATCAAACAACGCGGCCTGGAAATGTTTGACCGGTTTGATATGGCCGGGCAGGCCGACCGGCGGCTGGGCCAATATTCCAAAGGGATGCGGCAAAAGGTGGGGCTCATTCGCGCCATGCTGCACAATCCAGCGGTGCTGCTGCTGGACGAACCGACCTCGGCCATGGACCCGCACAGCGCCAAGCTGGTGCGCGACGCCATCCGCGCGCTGCGCAACGACAAGCGGACGGTGATTTTATGCACCCACAACCTGGCCGAGGCCGAAGCCCTGGCCGACACGATTGCCATCATCAAAAAAGGAACGATTGTGGCCCAGGGGAGTACGGCCGTTCTCAAACAAAAGCTCCTGGGCCAGCCGCAATTAGAAGTGCGGGTGGATCGCCCGCTCAACGGCGAAATCCGCGAGCTTGAGAAGCTCGTGACTATTGACGCGGTGGAAGGTGACGTGATTCGCTACCGCACCGCTGATCCCATTGTGACCAATCCGCAGTTGGTGCGCTGCCTGGGCGGGCTGGGGCTGGGCGTTATCTCCCTGCAGCCCATCTCGCAAAGTTTGGAACAGGTCTACCTGCGCGTTGTTGCCGAAAACGGGCAAGAGGAGCAGCCCCAACCATGACCGCATTAACTTTACCCACGCACCCCACGAAACACGATTTCCGCATGGCGATGGTTGTGGCCCGCCGCGAAATTCGCGACTCGTTCCGCGACTGGCGCATCATCATTCCTATCTTTTTGCTCACGCTCATCTTCCCCGCGCTGATGAACTTTACCGCTTCCCGCCTGCTCAACTTTGTCTCTGATTTTGGCGCGGAGATTGTGGGTAACCAGCTGATTCCCTTTTTGCTGCTGGTGGTCGGCTTTTTCCCCATGTCGTTTTCGCTCATTATTGCCCTGGAGACGTTTGTGGGTGAGAAGGAGCGCAAAAGCATGGAGCCGCTGCTCTCTACGCCGTTGAGCAACGGGCAGCTCTACGCCGGCAAAATGGTGGCGGCGCTGGTGCCGCCGCTTTCGGCCAGCTACATGGGAATGGCGGTTTACATGATTGGTCTCTATTTCAGCGTCGATTGGCGGCCGGAACTGCAACTGGTGGTCCAAACGCTGCTGCTGACGACGGTGCAAGGGATCATTATGGTGGCCGGGGCGGTGGTGGTTTCCAGCCAGGCGACCAGCGTCCGTGCGGCCAACCTGTTGGCCAGCTTCATTATTGTGCCCATGGCGATTTTGATTCAGGCAGAGGCGGCGGCGCTGTTTTGGGGCAACCATGATGGTTTGTGGTGGCTGCTGCTGGCATTGGCGATTACGGCCGTTGTTCTCATGCGCATGGGTCTCTCTCTGTTTAACCGGGAAGAGCTGCTGGGCCGGGACATTGATCAGATTCGCCTGGGTTGGATGGTGCGCCAGTTTTGGGGCTATTTTTCGGGGAAGACGCTGTTGCAAAACGACCAAACCGGCAAGCTTGTTGCCGGTCGCTACCCCAATCCAATTACCTGGTACCGGCAAACCGTTGCAATTGTGCCCCGGCTGCTGCCGGCGATGGGGTCCCTGCTGCTTGCCGTGGCGGGTGCGGCTGTGATCGGCATTTACATGGCCCAACAATTTCCCTTCCCAGAAGAGCTGAAAAACGAGCTGAGCGGCCAAAATCTGCTGACCAACCTGGCCGGACTGGAAGTGTATCTATCGGCGCTGCCGCTATTTATCGTGAGCCAAAACGTGCGGGCGCTGCTGCTGCAAACCATTTTGGGCATCTTCACTCTGGGCGTGTTGGGCGTACTTATTTTTATGCTGCCCTGGGGCATCATTAGCTTTATTGCCATGCAGTTTTATATGGCGGGGGAAAACCCGTTCCAATTTGTGCTGGGAACCATTGTGCCCCATGCGATAGTTGAGCTGCCCGTGCTGCTGCTCATTGGCGCGGCGGCGCTGCGCTGGCAGACGGTGACTTTTGCCCCGCTGCCCAACCGCTCGTTGAGCGAAATGTTCAACATCCGCGCCGCCGAGTTCTGGCGCATTTTCTTGGGGCTGGGCATTCCGCTGCTGTTTGTAGCGGCGCTGGTAGAATCGTACGTGACGCCGCAAATATTGCGGCTTGTGTATGGCGGCTAAGACTTGTAATTGGGTAATTGAGTAATTTTGTAATTGGCCAATTACAAAATTACTCAATTACATCCCCAAAAAACCTCACATTTATCCCCCTTCCTCTCGCCTCGTGCGAAATAGTCAACTTTTGTTAAAGCTGCTTGGTAAAAACTGACAACAATTCCCCATCCAGTTTTGGCAATGTTGCCTATATAATGGT
>CALBTC010000218.1 GCA_937967805.1 uncultured Anaerolineaceae bacterium | reverse complement strand
GAACGGCCGTTTCGGTGGCTGTTGATGTTGGCGTGTTGGTCGGAACGGCCGTTTCGGTGGCTGTTGATGTTGGCGTGTTGGTCGGAACGGCCGTTTCAGTAGCTGTCGCTGGTGGCGTTGGCGTGTCAGTTGGGATGGCCGTTTCGGTGGCGGTGGCGGTGGCTGTTGGCGTGTTGGTCGGAACGGCCGTTTCTGTGGCAGTGGCTGTCGCTGTTGGCGTTGGCGCGTCAGTTGGGACAGCCGTTTCGGTGGCGGTGGCTGTTGGCGTGTCGGTTGGGACGGCCGTTTCTGTGGCTGTTGATGTTGGCATTGGCGTGTTGGTCGGTAAGGTGGTTGCAGTGTAAGTTGCAGTTGGTGTGATCGTCGGCGTAATGGTGACGGTATCCGTCATAGTCGGGGTGACAGTTACGACGGTAACAGTGGGCGTTTCAGTCGGTACGGCCGTAGGTGTCGGGGTTGGGGGTATCTGGTACGTTGCATCAAGTTGATGGATGACCCATTTTTGGCCCAGCCACGTATCCCAGACTGAGGTTAAAGCTAATCTGAAATAAGGAGCCCAGGTCACCGTAGCACTGCCACAATAAAGGGGAAACAGCCACGTACCGCAACTTTCCTGTGGCCAGTCGATTAGGGTTGTTACCGGAGTCCAGGTTTCACCGTCTTCGCTGGCTTCGATTACGGCCAAAAAATCCGTTCCACCCACGCTAACCAACTCTATCGTCATTTCCAGCGTCAGTGTGACCTCCGCAGGTATGCCTAGTTCGACCAGATCATATACTTGCCACATCTGTGCGGGAACGCCTGGATACCCCATGCCTGAATTGCTTACTGGCCCATTCTTGAACATGGCTCCGCCCCCGCTGGAGTCCGTTGGGCTGCTGTTTTTGGCACCGCATTTAGACAAAGATACGTATGGATTAAATTCCCATTCAGCAGCGTTCACAAGCTCATTTGCCGGATCATGGGTTCTGGGACAGGTGTCGTTGTTGACCCCCATGGCAAAACCATTGCGAATCAGTTTGACTGTGTTTGTGTCAGGTACGGTAGGCACGTCTGTTTCAGCTACCAATAGTTGTGGAAAAAATAGGAACAACAGCACAGGGAGAGTCGTCAACAGCAGCCAAACGGGTCGACCCAAAGAGGACAAAGTTGCATAATATTTTTTCATTTTTTACCTATACGAGAGCTCTCGGCGAAATAACTGGCAGTAATACACCGAGTATTGCGACCGTGGAACGGCCGTACAACTGGAAAACTGATTTACATCATCCAAATTTTCCTGGACGAATCACATTAACAACTGTTTAGTTCTCTGGGTTTTATAATGGTGCGGCAAAGAAATGCTGCCTGATTGACTGGAGACAATCAGCAACAATTGGTACAAAATGGGCTACAATTCCAAAAAGAACCAATGTTTATTGACATATATCATTCTTTTGGCAAGGATGAAGGTATAAAGAAAATCGATATTGACTGTAATGAAGAATCTTGAGAAACGTACTGGCGTCATTATAGCCCATACACAGTTAAATCCAAAACATTGTTTAAAAACATTGAGGAAATTCAAAATCTTCGCAAAATTCCGAAGCCTTGGGAGAGTAATTGCGGTAACTATTGTTTAGTTCAACCCTATCCTGGAGCAGAAAATGAAGCAGCCAGACTTTACAAAAATCATTTACCAATCGCACAGTAAACGGGTGGCGAAAACGGCCGTTCCCTCCCCCACCCACCTCTGGCAAACATTAGAACAAATTGATGTACGGCCGTTCTACACCCAAGCCGATCTGAAAAATATGGAACACCTCAACTTTGTCGCCGGCATTCCCCCCTTTTTACGTGGCCCGTACCCCGCCATGTATGCCGTACGGCCATGGACCGTGCGCCAGTACGCCGGCTTCAGCACCGCCGAAGAAAGCAACGCCTTCTACCGCCGCAACCTGGCCGCCGGGCAGCGCGGCCTCTCGATCGCCTTCGACCTGGCCACCCACCGCGGCTACGACTCCGACCACGAGCGTGTGGAAGGCGACGTGGGCAAGGCTGGCGTGGCTATCGACTCCATCCTCGACATGAAAATCCTGTTCGACGGCATTCCGCTGGACAAAATGTCCGTCTCCATGACCATGAACGGTGCCGTCCTGCCCGTGATGGCCTTTTACATCGTCGCCGCTGAGGAGCAGGGTGTGTCCCACGAACAGCTCACCGGCACCATCCAAAACGACATCCTCAAAGAGTACATGGTGCGCAACACCTACATCTACCCGCCCGCCCCCTCCATGCGCATTGTCGGCGACATCTTCGCCTACACCGCCCGCGAGATGCCCAAATTTAACGCCATCAGCGTATCCGGCTACCACATGCAGGAAGCCGGGGCCACGGCCGACATCGAGCTGGCCTACACCTTAGCCGACGGCCTGGAATATCTGCGCGCGGGCCTCGCCGCCGGGATGAACATCGACGACTTTGCCCCGCGCATCTCCTTCTTCTGGGCCATTGGCATGAACATGTTCATGGAGATTGCCAAAATGCGCGCGGCGCGAATGCTGTGGGCCAAAATTGTGAAGCAGTTCAATCCGCAAAACGACAAGTCGATGGCGCTACGTACCCATTGCCAAACCTCCGGCTGGAGCCTGACGGAGCAAGACCCATTCAACAACGTGGCCCGCACCTGCCTGGAGGCGATGGCGGCAGCCTTCGGTGGCACCCAATCACTCCACACCAACGCTCTGGACGAAGCCATCGCCCTGCCCACCGACTTTTCGGCCCGGATTGCCCGCAATACGCAGCTTTATTTGCAGCACGAAACGGGCATCACCCGCACCGTCGATCCGTGGGCCGGATCGTACCTCGTCGAAACGCTCACCCACGAGCTGGCCCAGCGCGCCTGGGCCCACATTCAGGAAGTCGAAGAACTGGGCGGCATGGCCAAAGCGCTGGAAACCGGTCTGCCCAAGATGCGCATCGAGGAAGCGGCCGCTCGCCGCCAGGCGCATATCGACTCCGGCCAGGAGGTTATTGTTGGGGTAAACAAATACCGGCTAGATAAGGAAGATGAGATTGATATTTTGGAAGTGGACAATACGGCCGTTCGCCAGGCCCAAATCGCTCGTTTAGCAGAATTGAGAGCAGGACGCGACGCCGCCGAAGTTGAAAAAGCGCTCAACGCCCTCACCCACGCCGCCGAATCGGCAAGCGCTGGTTCCAGCGCAGGCAATTTGCTGGAACTGGCGGTCAACGCCGCCCGCGCCCGCGCCAGCCTGGGCGAAATTTCCGGCGCGCTGGAGCAGGTGTGGGGCCGGCACAAAGCCACCATCCGCTCGATTGGCGGCGTTTACAGCAGCGAATTTGGAGAAAAAATGGAGATTGAAACCGTGCGCCGCCTGGCCGACGAATTTGAGCAGCAAGAGGGCCGCCGCCCGCGCATCATGGTGGCCAAAATCGGCCAGGACGGCCACGACCGCGGCGCCAAAGTGGTGGCCACCGCCTTCGCCGACCTGGGCTTCGACGTGGACATCGGCCCGCTCTTCCAGACCCCGGCCGAGGTGGCCAAACAGGCCATCGAAAACGACGTGCATGTGGTGGGGATCAGTTCGCTGGCGGCGGGGCACAAGACGTTATTGCCGCAGTTGGTGAGAGCGTTGGAGGGATACGGCCGTTCCGACATCATGGTCGTCATCGGCGGTGTCATCCCGGCCCAGGATTATCAATTCCTGACCGACCACGGCGCAGCCGCCATCTTCGGCCCCGGCACCGTCATTCCCGTAGCGGCCCAAA
>CALBTC010000217.1 GCA_937967805.1 uncultured Anaerolineaceae bacterium | reverse complement strand
GTGTGGCCACGGTGAAGTCAAGGGTGGGATACGGCCGTATCGTGGCGCTTGGTTCAGGTGTGGGGGTGGTGGTGGGGGAAACGGCCGTGGCCGGCGGTGGTGTTGTGGCTAAGGGTGTGGGATTGGTGGTGGTTGTGGTGGTGGAGGGAACGGCCGTAGCCGAAAAAAGTTGGTTCGTGGCTGTTGGCAAAGAAGCAACAACCGTTGGCGTCCGCAGCGGAGACGCCTGGCAAGCTGCTCCCAACAGAAATATCCCCAAAAAATAAAGGTGAAACCATCTCCTCAAACTCTTTTTCTTTGGCAAACACACCGTCCTGAAGGATTCCAGGTTCATTCAGTCATAAACCACAAAGGTGAGTTCTTTTTTCAGAAGGGAGGCCAACCGGCTGTCGCGCGTGAGGAGGGGCATGTTGGCCAATTTGGCAGATGCGGCAATGAAGGCGTCCATCCAGCCGAGTCCGGCGTTATCAAATTGGGCCATCCAGCTGCCTGCCAGCCGAGCAACTTCAGAGTTGAGGGGGAGTACGGTGAACTGTTCGATGAGGGCGTTGTGCGTGTCTAATTCGCCGGGGCGCAGGCCGCGCCACAGCTCTGCTTCAGTGATGACGGAGATGCAGCCCTGAATGTCGCCTGCAATCAGCTCGTCAAATGTGGGTTTGATGCGCTGGCGACCCCGATAGATGTCAATGAGGGCGTTGGTGTCGAAGAGGTAAGTGAGATTACTCATCGGACCACTGACTTTCCCAACGGGAACGGCCGTCTGCCAGCCACGCTTCATTGATATCATCCCGATTTGCCCATAGACCAAAGGCGTAGGAGGCTTGGGATTCTTTGCGGGTTAACGGCCGTTCCTTGGGCAACAGCCGTTCATAGGCGTCCATGCTAAGGATAACCGCCACGGGCTTGCCGTCCCGCTCTACCACAATCGGCTCATCTGTTTGATTCACTTCACGCAGCATACCACCAAAACGATTCTTAGCGTCTGTTGCGCTGACTGTTTTTGGCCGCATAATTTACCTCCATTAGCTAAAATGTTTAGCTGAATAAAGTGTAAACTGTAAATGGGTGGCTGGCAAGAGGGATTTTAGCAGAAGTGCCAGGCACTTGAGGCAAGCTGATTTTGTGGGAGAAAAAACAAGCGGCGCGGCTGGGCATACATGCACCGACGCCGTGCCTCATCCAGGATACTATTGTTGCCAGTAATCAGGCATTTGCAGTTCTGGGTTACCCGTCTTTAACCTCTCAAAAAGATCCACACAGCCGTTACGGACCTGAAAAAAGTTTTCCCTGACTTGAAACACTCGTAGACAGGAATCAATTTCATACCAATCGTCAAAGAGAACAATAAAACGTCCTTGTCCAATATTTAGAATATCAATCCTCTTGGGTGCAGCAAAAATCAAGCCGCAAAGACAGCCAACGACAACTAACAAACTGACAGCTATAAAGCCCCGCTTTTGTTTATTTGTTGCTTTTATCATATCAAATGATTTTCAACTGATTATTATTGAAACGGCCGTTCACCCATCACCTTGTCACCCCGTCACCTTGTCAAATTAACTCCGGCTGCTTGATGTACTCTTCCGGCTTGATGGAGATAGCCTGACTGGCGCTGTCTGAGCCCATGCTGATGCCGTAGATGGTTTGCGCCGCCTGCACCGTGCCCCGGTTGTGGGTGATGACGATGATTTGCGTCTCCAGGCTTAAATCGCGCAGTTCTTGGCGGAAGCGGTTGATGTTGGCTTCGTCCAGGGCGGCATCCACCTCATCCATGACGCAGAACGGGGTGGGGGAGACCTTAAGCAGAGAGAAGATGAGGGCTGCGGCCGTTAGCGACCGTTCGCCGCCGGAGAGTAAGCCTAACCCCTGCTCCCGCCGGTTGGGCAGCCGGGCAATGATATCCACGCCGCTGATTGTCAGGTCGTCGGGGTCGGTGAGCACCAGCCGGCCGGCGCCGCCGCCAAAAAGCTGGGTAAACGTTGCGCCAAAAACGGCGTTCACTTTGTCCACCGTTTCGGCAAAGGCGCGGCTGGTCAGGTCGTCCAGCTCCGCGATCACCTTGCGCAGCCGTTCCTCTGTTTCATTCAAATCATCCATCTGCTCGGTGAGGAAGTCGTGGCGGTCCTGGGTTTCCTGGTACTCTTCGGGCGCGTCGGGATTGATGGCCCCCATGCGCTGCATCTGCCCGCGATAGTTGTGGATGGTTTCTTCGATGTCGTCGGGCAGCTCGGTGACCTGGGGCAGCGCCTGCACGCCGCTAATGGGCAGCGGCGTGGGGCCGGTCTGGTCCTCGTCGTAATGCAGGGCGACGATGCCCAGATCGGTTTTGATGCGCTCTTGCAGCCCCTCGATGGCGCTTTGCTGCTGGCTGTAGGCGATTTTGGATTGAGTGTAGATCGTTTCGTGGTCGTGGGCTTCTTTTTGGGAAACGGCCGTCTCCTCCTCCACCTTCTCCAATTCAGCCTGCAGCTCTGCCAGCCGCGTTTTCATCGGTCCCAGTTGGGCATCCAGCTCATTCATCTGCTCCTGAAGCTGGATGCGATTTTGCTCATGCTTGTTTTGTGCCAGCTCTGCCTGCTGCTGTTGCAGGGCTGCCTGCCGTTCCTTCAGGCGGTTAAGCTGCTGCTCGACCTGGTTCAGGGTGGCGCGGCGGCTGTCTACCACGGCGCGACGGCCGTCCACAATCGTCTGTTCCGCGCCAATATTTTGCCGCAAAACTTCACGCTGCTGCTGCGCCTCGGCAACGGGCAGGCTATCTAGCTGAGCGCGGGCGTGGGTCACAGCCGTTTCCAACCGCACCAGTTCTTCCTCATCCTTTTCAGCCTGGGCTGCCAATGTATCGATGCGGGTTTGCAGCCGGGCCGTCGCTTCAGCCTGCGCCGTTTGCTGTCGCTCGATAAACGCCTGCTGCTGCTTCTGCCGGTCTAACTCCCGCTGCACCTGGCTGACGTGCTGGCTGGCTTCGTTAATCAGCTGGATGCGCCGCTGCTCTTCGCTGTTTAACATATCAACCGCGTCCTGCTTGGCTTGGATGATGACTTGTTGCTCGGCAACGGCCGTTTCCACCCCCGCCACCTCTTCTTTCTTCTCCGCCAGCTTTTGCTGTGCTTCGCGCCACGTTTCTTCGCGGGCCAGCAGGCTGTCCTGCGCCGATTGGCTGACCAGCTCGATGAGGCCGCCCGAGTGGGCGACCGTGCCGTCCGGGGCGGCAGCAGCATAGCCAGGCGGTAGCGTTTTAGCCAGGGAGACGGCCGTTTTGACCTCATCCACCAACAACACGCGCCCCAGCAAAAGCTGCACCAGCGGAGCAAACTGTTTGTCATACTTCACGATGCTGTCGGCCCAGGCGATGGCCCCGTTGCCGCCTACTTTGGGTGATGCGGTGGGATGCAGGCTGTCGGCCACGGCGACGGCCAGGGCGGCGTCCGGCTCGCGTTCGGCGAGGAGCTGCCACAGGGCGGCTTCATCGGGCAGCAGCAGCGTGCCCAGGCGGGTCTGCAATGCGGCCTCAATGGCCTGCCGGTGCTGCGCCGGGATGGTCAAAATAGATGCCAGATTGCCCAGGATTTTGATGTTGTCGGGGACGGCCGTTTCCTTGCGGCGCATCTGGTCCAGCATTTCGGTTTGGGCTTCCAGCCGGGCCAGTTCTTTTTGCTGGCGGCCTAACTGCTGTTCCTGGTCGCGCAGGTCGCGGCGTAAATTTTTCAGTTCCTGAATGTGTTCCTGGCGTTGGATTTGAAGGTCGCTGCGCTTTTGACGCAGATCGTCTGCTTTTTGTTGGGCGGTGGTGAGGACGGCCGTTAACTTTCCTATTTCGGTCTGCAACTGCACCGTTTCGGCATCATCCTGGCTGGGTTGAACGGCGCTTTGCTCGTGCAGCTGTTCGCGCAGTTGGTTGAGCTGGCCTTGCATCTGGGCCAGCCGGTTTTGCGTGCTGCGCTGGGTCTGAACCGAGCTTTGCAACTCCGACTGCCACTTGTTAATGGTGGCTTGCTGCGTTTGGAAGTTGGCGTTGAACTGTTCCAGCTGTTCTCGTGCTTCTATCAGGCTGGCTTGGGCCGTGGTGAGTTCAGCAGTGGCAGCGGCCAGCTCGGCGGCTGCGGCTTCCTGCTGTTGGCTCAGCGGTGGCAGCTCCAGTTCCAACTCTTGCAGGCGGCGCTGCACCGATTCGCGCCGTTCCTGCATAATGGCCACCTGCCGCCGGGCCGTTTCCAGCTGATCGCGCAGCTCGTCCCGCTTATTTTGCGTGTCGCTCACCTGCTGCTGCAGACGATGAATCCGGCGGCGCAGGTCGTCGGCGTTTTCTTGCTGGACGCGCATTTTTTGGCGGCTGGCCTGCCACGTTTTTTCGCTGGAAGCGGCCGTTTCGCGGGCGCGTCGTATTTCTCGCTTAGCCTGCTCCCAGCGGTAGCCGTACCAGATGCGCAGCAGGTTTTGCAGGTCCACGGAAATTTGCTCGTAATTTTGGGCACGGGTGGCCTGCCGCTTGAGCGATGTCAATCGGGGGCCAATTTCGGCCAAAATGTCGTGGACGCGCTGGAGGTTGCGCTGGGTTTCCTGCAAGCGGCGCAGCGTTTCGGCGCGGCGCGTTTTGTAATGGTTGATGCCGGCGGCTTCTTCAAACAGGGCGCGGCGCTCTTCGGCGCGCAGCGACAGCGCCTGGTCCACCAGCCCCTGGCCGATGATGGTGTAGGTGCGTTCGGCCAGACCGCTGGTGGCCAGCAGATCGGTAATGTCTTTCAGGCGCACTTTTTGCCCGTTGAGGATATATTCGTTTTCGCCGGAGCGGTGGGCGCGACGGCCGATTTCTACTTCGCTATAGTCAATAGGCAGCCAGCCGTCGCTGTTGTCCAGGGTAAGAATTGCCTGGGCCATGCCGGCGCGGGGGCGGCTCTGGCTGCCGGCGAAAATCATATCGATGGTGCGCTTGCCGCGCAGGGTGCTGTAGCTTTGCTCCCCCAGCACCCAGCGCACGGCGTCGGCGATGTTGCTCTTGCCGCTGCCGTTAGGCCCCACGATGGCCGTGATGCCTTCGTCAAAGACAAATTCTGTTTTGCTGGCAAATGTTTTGTATCCTTGCAGGACGAGTTTTTTAAGTCTCATAGATAAGTTTTTTTGTGATTTGCTTAGGCGGCGCGCAGTATAGTGATATCTGGTAAACTATGCAAGTGTGGTTTACGGCCGTTTGCCCCAGCCGTGAAAGGGTAAAAGGATGTGGGCGGCTTACACTGCGGCAGCACATTGATAACAATGTTACAATCATGCTGCCAAGATCGTCTCGTAAGCTTCTGCCAGATTGCCTATAATATACTTTTGGGAAAAGCTCGATCTGTCTATTATCAATCATCCATACGGATTTTACTGTGTTGATTCGTCAAGAAATTGAACAAGCCATCGTCACTTTGGAAGCGCAGCGTGCGGTATTAAGTCCAGAGGTTGCCAATATTGCCATTGCTACCTTGCGCGACAAGCTGGTGGCGCTGGCGGAACCACTGCCCACGCCGCAGCAGGCTGAGGGAGCCGTGTTGGTGGCCGATATGTCTGGCTTCACCACCATGTCTGAGCTGATGGATGCCGAAAAAGTGCGAGACATGATCAATGCCGTGTGGCAGAAGCTGGACAATGTTATTGATTCCTGGGGTGGACGGGTCGATAAACATGTTGGGGATGCGGTCATTGCTTTTTTTGGTTTGCCGGTGGCGCGTGAAGATGATCCGGAGCGGGCGGTGCAGGCGGCGCTGGATATGCAGATGGAGCTGGCGCTGTTTAATGAGGGTCCGCTGCGGCAGATGAACAGTCCGCTGCCGCAAAACCAGGCATTGCGCATGCGCATCGGTGTGCATTATGGTTCTGTGCTTTTAGGCTCTTTAGGCAGCGGCAGTGACTATTCCATTTTAGGTGATACCGTGACGGTGGCACACCAACTGGAGCAGCAGGCTCCGGTGGGCGGGGTGCTGGTGTCTCATCAGATTTATGAGCAAATTCATCCACTTTTCGATGCAGAGATACAAGATAGCCTGACGGTAAACGGGAAGGCGGGCAACGCGCGCGGCTATATCATCATTGGCGAAAAGCCGCACGCATTTCAACGGGGCAATCGGGGCACCAGCTTTTTGGAAACGCGTCTGGTGGGGCGAACCCAGGAGATTGGGCAATTGCAGGAAATACTGCAAGGAACGATCGAATCTGGCCTGGTGCAGGTGGTGACGATTGTAGGCGAAGCGGGTGTGGGTAAATCTCGCTTATTGTATGAGTTTGAGCGGATGCTGAGTTTATGGCCGGATCAGGTGGCGCTGTACCGGGGTGGGGCGGACCGCAGCATTAGGCAACGGCCGTATGGCCTCATACGCGATCTGTTTGTAAACCATTTTGAGATTCATCGCCGCAACAGCACTACTGTGGCTCGCGAAAAACTGGTTCGTGGCCTGACGACTCAATTTGAGCCCAAAAACAGTGAGAATTTGGCAAAAGCCCACCACATCGGGCATCTGCTGGGATTTGATTTTTCAGACAGTGAGTTGCTGCATGAGGGTGAAGGAGATCAGCGCCTGCTGCGCGAACAAGCTTTTCGCGATTTAGTGGCCTATTTTACGGCCGTTTGCCGGCAAAATGATGCGGCCGTTTTCTTTTTAGAGGATTTTCACTGGGCCGATGAGTGGTCGTTTAATTTATTAGATTATCTCATCGCCGAATGCCATGATTTGCCCTTGTTGATTATCTGCCTGGCGCGACCGGCACTGTTGAAAAAACAGCCGTCCTGGCGCGTGGCCGAAGACCACAATCAACTCACTTACCAGCACATCGATCTCCAGCCTCTCTCGTCAATTGACAGCCGCCATTTATTATCTGAGCTGCTGCACCAGGCGGATAACGTGCCGCTGCGCTTGAGCGAGATGATTGTGAACGGGGCGGAGGGCAATCCACGTCACCTGGCAGAAATGGTCAAGATTCTTATTCAAGCAGGTATCATCGATGCCACTGGCAATCGCTGGTATGTGCGCATGGGCAACCTGGCCGAGATGCCGGCACCCCTTTCATTGCCAAAGCTGCTGAATAACCGGCTGGAGCAGATGTCGCCCACCGTTCGCGGTGTCGTGCAGCGGGCGGCGGTGATAGGGCCGTTTTTTTGGGATATGGCTTTGCTTCAGATCGGTTCAGGTGGTGATCAGCCGCTAACGTGGGATGACTTGACGGCCGTTTTAGGTGATTTAGTCGACTTGGGCTGGATTTATCGGCGTAAAAATTCGGCGTTCTCAGGTACCCAAGAGTATGCCTTTAACAATGATACCTGGCGGCAGGTCGCGTATAACTCGTTGGCCTTGCGGGAGCGCCAACAGGTTCATGCGCGCATTGCTGCCTGGTATGTCACGCACGACAGCGTGCAAATGACCCAGTTGGCCGGCCTGGTGGCCCATCACTTGGAGCAGGCCGAGAAATTTCATCAGGGCGCTGTATGGTACGGTCGTGCCGCCGAACAGGCGCGCCAGGATCACGCGCCAGAGACGGCCGTCCAGCATTATTACCAAGCGTTAAAGCTGTTGCCTGATTCGCCAGAAACGGACCCTTACCGCATCGCGCTGAATGAGGGCCTGGGGCAAATGCTCCGCCTGATGGCACAATTTGAAGAGGCTACCCAGGCGTACCGGGCTGTCATAGCCACGGCCGAAGCAATGAATAATAAAGAGGCGATGGTGCGTGGTCATCTAGGGTTGTTCATGTGCTGTTTATTACAGGATGAACTGATGCTGGCGCTCAATGAGGCAAAGCAGGCCACTGAAGTGGCCGAAGCATCTGAACTGGCAGATCAGCAACTTCTGGCACGGGCGGCATTGGGTTGGGTAATGGTTTTAGTGGGCGAACAGCATACGGCCGTACAAATTGGCAAAACGCTGTACAACCATAGCAAAGAAGGCGAAGCCTCGTTGCCCAAAGCACATATGCAGGCGCTGCTGGGTCATATTGCCCGGGAATCAGGCCATCACGAGCGGGCCAGAAACACTATAGATAATGCCCGGCAGCGGTTCCGTGAGCTTGATGAACGCATTTGGGAAGCACTGATGCTGGCTCAACTGGGGCATATTGCCAGGGAACAGCGGGATTGGCAAACATCTGTGACGCATTACACAACTTGCCTGCAATACGCGCGCGATCTGGGCGATGTCTATGGCACGGTCTTGTCCCTGCGCCATTTGGGTATCGTGACCATGCACCAGGCCAAATATGAACAAAGCGCCGTTTATCTGCAGCAGGCGCTTACCCAGGCAGATAAAAGCAATAATGATCTGCTGCGATTGCAGGTGAGCTGCTGTTTAGGCCAGCTACATTTACGCCAGGCTGTGGCTGATCCCCAATCGGCCGTGGATTTGGAATTAAAAGAGGACCATTTACAGGAGGCCTACAATTGGCTGGAAAAAACCGTCCGTTTGGCGCGCGCTTTGCAACGGCCGTTGTCTATCAGCATGGCGGTATCTGGCCTGGCGCAGCTCTTTCTGGAAGATCATTTGTTGGATGAAGCGTTGTCCCAGGCGACGACGGCGGTGGAGACGGCTCTGGGCGTGCGTAAACAGCAGTCTGGGCGGGAGGCGCGGCGGATTACGGCCGTTGCCTGGCGTGTGCTGGGCATGGTTTTGGCCAAAGAACCTACCAAAAATCGCCAGGTAGCCATTCAACAACGGCAAGTGAATGCTGCCGACTGCTTTAGCCACAGCCATCGCCTGCTGAGTGAGTTAGGCGTGGCTGCCGTGGATGAATTGCTCTTGACGCTGCAGCAGTGGGCTATGTATGAACGCCTGCGTGACGATCCGGAGCAGGCACACAAGCTGAATGCTGAAGCTGAAAAAATCTGTCAGGAATATAATCTGGCGTGAAGCGTGATGGGTGAGCTCACGCATCACGCATATCAAGAAATACTAAAACTGTAGACAGAGTCGTATTAATGAGTGAGCAGGAGCAACTACACCAGGCCATTGCCTCCCTGGAGGAAAAACGTATCATCCTGGGTGATGCCGTTGTGGATACAACGATTGCGGCTCTGCAAGAAAGATTGGCCGAGCTTATTGGCCAGACGACACAGAACCACCAGGCTGTAAGAACGGCTCAGCGCAAGCAAGTTTCCATCCTTTTTGCCAATATTACCGGCATTAATACCGGCACTGATTCCCTTCCCGACACAAACATTTTAAATATCATGAACGTGTTGTGGCGTCGTCTGGACAGCGCCATTACCAACCAGGATGGCATGATCGACAAGCACATGGGCGAAGCGGTTATGGGGCTGTTTGGTGCGCCGGTAGCGCATGAAGATGATGCCGAACGGGCCTTGCGGGCCGCTTTACAGATGCGGGCCGCCCTAAGCGATTTTGTTTCGGAGCGCGTTAGCACCGACGAGTTTTCTGAAACAGAACTGGCCCATTTGCGCGGCCTGCAAATTCGCATAGGCATCAACACCGGGCCGGTGATGCTGGGGCGCGTGGGCAGCGGCGAAGAGTTCACCGTCATTGGTGATGCGGTGAATGTGGCCAGCCGTTTGGAAAAGTCGGCTCCGCCGGGAGGCATCCTCATTGCCCACGATACCTACATGTTGGTGCATGATCGGTTTAATGTGGAGCCACTTGGCCTGGTAAATATTCGCGGCCGTTCAGAGCCGATTCAAGTGTATCTGGTTTTGGGCATTAAGCCGCGCCTGTTTTATGCTTCGGGACGGGGAGTTGAGGGCGTGGAAACGCGCATGGTGGGGCGAGATGATGAATTGCAGCTATTAAAGGATATGTTGCAGCAGGCGGTGGAAAAACGCGTAGGCCAGGTTTTGACCATCACGGGTGATGCCGGTGTGGGCAAGTCTCGATTGGTGCATGAGTTTAACAACTGGGTACGGGCGCTGCCGTATGAGGTGTCGGTGTTTAAGGGACGCACCTATCAGCAGATTAGCCAGCTTCCTTTTGGGCTTATTCGCGACATTTTGGCAACTTATTTTGAAATTCAAGACAACGATCCCCCATCCGTGGCGGAGGAAAAGTTGGTCCAGGGTATGGGCCAGTTTATCGGCCAGGAAAATGATGACATTCGGATGCGGGCCAACGTTATTGGACAGCTGATCGGGCTGGACTTAACGACAAAGGTGCAGTCATTGGGGCAGACGGGCGAAGCGCCCCAGCTGCGGGCGGCGGCGTATGAATATTTGGCTACCTTTTTTGAGGTAGTTGCGGCGCATAATTCGGCCGTTTTGCTGTTTCTAGAAGATTTGCACTGGGCCGATGAGGCGTCGCTTGATTTTCTGCGCTATCTGGCCGACAGCTGCAGCAAAGCGCCGCTGCTCATCATTGGCGTGACTCGGCCGCAGGATGGGCAGTCTGGCAGTGGGTATCGGGAACGGCCGTTACCCGGCAAAAATATCCAGATCGACAACCTCTCGCCAGAGGAAAGCCAGCAGTTGGTGGTGGAAATTTTGCAGAAGCTGCCGGAAATCCCGGCTGACCTTTCTGACCTTATTTTACAGCAGGCCGAGGGCAATCCTTTTTATGTGGAAGAGCTGATCAAAGTGCTCATTGAGGACGGCGTGATTATTGCCGGGCAGGAGCAGTGGCAGCTGCGGCGCAACCAGCTCACCGAGGTGCGCGTGCCGCCCAACATCACCTCTGTGTTGCAGGGCCGTCTGGACCGCCTGACCAACATGGAGCGGGTGACGCTGCAGCGGGCGGCGGTGGTAGGACGGGTGTTTTGGGATACGGCCGTTTTCCAAATGAACGCCGCCGCCGATGACCCACTCGACCAAAACCAGACCCGCACCGCGCTGCAAGCCCTGGAAAAGCGCGAAATGATCTTCCGCCGCCAATCTTCCGGCTTTGCCGGCACCAACGCTTACCTGTTCAAACACGCCATTTTACACCAGATCACTTATGAATCGGTGCTGCTGCGGGCCCGCCCCATTTACCATAAACAGGTGGCCGACTGGCTGGCCCAGCAAAGCGGCGAGCGCATCTCTGAATACGCCAGCACCATTGCCGAGCATTACGAATTGGCCGAAGAAAAAGCCACCGCCGCCGAGCTGTATGAGATGGCGGCCCAGCGCGCTCAGGATACATTCAACAATGAGATGGCCACCGTCTATTTCTGCCGCTCCCTGGCCTTGCTCACCGAAATGCCCCATTACGCCATCTGGCAGCTTCGCCTGCAGGAAGATTTGGGCCAACTTTTGCTGCAGCAGGCCCGGCTGGTAGAAGCGGCCCAGGCTTACATGACCATGCGCTTTACCGCCGAAGAAGATGGCGATTTGCTGCTTCAGGCGCGTGCCTGGAACGGCCTGGCCGAAATTCAGGAATACCAGGCGGATTACGTGTCGATGCTGGAAAGCGCCCAGCAGGCCGAGCGGGTTGCCTGGCTGGTTAATGCAGAATCAATCTGGGTACAGGCCATGCTGTACAAAAGCGCGGCGCTGCTGCGTCAGGGAGAAGTGGAAATGGCGCTGTTGGCCACCTATCGTGCCCTGGAAACGGCGCAAAGACTGGATGAACCCGAACTGCTAACGTTGTGCTTGCAGCAATCGTGTGAGCAGCATATCAGAATTGGCCGCTACCGGCCGGTGGAGCAATACCTGGCGCAGTTAAAAGGTCAGTCTGCCCTGCTAGACCGGCTGGGCAATCGCCCGGCGCTGGCGCTGGCCAATCAGTCTTTAGGGGAAATTAATAAGCGCCTGGGTCGATTTGATAATGCGCTGCACTGGCTGCTGGCAGCGATGAAGATTTATCGCGAGCTCGAAGACCAGCTGGCCATT
>CALBTC010000216.1 GCA_937967805.1 uncultured Anaerolineaceae bacterium | reverse complement strand
GAACCATTGGCCGAGAGCAAATAGGCTACCAATCGCTTGTCGCCCGGATTGTCTTCACGAGCTAATACGAGGGCATCGCGTACGGCCGTATGCTCCCGCAGCGCCGTCTCAATTTCACCCAGCTCAATGCGGAAGCCGCGCACCTTCACCTGGTGATCAATCCGGCCCAGGAACTCCAGAGAGCCGTCCGGCAGCCATTTCACCTGATCGCCGCTCCGGTAAAATCTTCTATTCTGAAATGGTAGACGGTCATCCTGTGCCAGTTCAACAAATTTCTCGTCCGTCAGCTCCGGTCGATTCAAGTAGCCACGCGCCAGGGCCAGCTCGCTGCCAATGTAAAGCTCGCCGGGAATGCCCTGGGGCAATGGCTGCCGGTTGGCGTCTAGCACCAGCCCCTGGAAGTTGTTGATTGGCTTACCAATCGGCGGCACGCGTTCGCCGTCTTCTACAATAATCATCGTGGTGCAGACGGTGGCCTCCGTGGGGCCGTACGCATTGACAAAGCGCCGTCCTGGGGCCCATTTGGCCGCAATCTCTGCCGAGCACGCTTCGCCGGCAGAGACAATCGTCTTGACGCCGCTCAGCTCTTCCGGCGACATCACCGCCAGGGCCGAAGGGGGCAGGGTCACCACCGTGATTTCCTTGTCGCGCAGCAGGTGGATCAGCGCCGGGCCGGGCATCATGCTGCGCTGCGGAGCCAGCACCAGCGTCGCGCCGGCCAACAGCGTCGTCGTCACCTCAGATACGGAGGCGTCGAAGCTGAAACTGGCAAATTGCAGGCAGCGGCTCTCCGGCTTCAGGTTAAACGTCTCGATTTGGGCTTCGGCCAGGTTAGGGATGCCGCGATGGGTCACCATCACACCCTTCGGCCGTCCCGTCGAGCCAGACGTGTAAATGACGTAGGCCAGATTTTCCGGGCCAACGCCACTGTCTGGATTGCTGGTGGGTTCGTTTTCTACTTTGTGCCAATCTTTGTCCAATAGAAAAACGGCCGCTTCGCTTTCCGGCAAATCAACCAGCAGCGGCTTCTGCGTCAGCAACATTTTTACACCAGAATCGGCCAGCATGTAGGCCAGCCGCTCCTGCGGATAGGTTGGATCGAGCGGCAAATAGGCCCCGCCCGCCTTGAGAATGGCAAGTAAGGCAATCACCATGTCCGGCGAGCGTTCCACGGAGATGCCCACAAGCATCTCTGGGCCCACGCCGTGCTTTTGCAGGTAATGGGCGAGCTGATTGGCCTTTTCATTAAGCTGGCTATACGATATTTCTACATCTTCGTAGATGAGCGCCAGCTTGTCCGGCGTTTTTTCTACTTGCAGCTCAAACAGTTGGTGTACGGTGGGCACGGGATGGTTGTAGGAGACGGCCGTATCATTCCAAGCCGCCAGCTGCTGCCATTCTGCTGCCGTTAGCATATTCAGCTGCGTGATGGGCGTGTCGGGATTAGCCACAATGGCCGCAGCCAGCGTTTGGAAATGGCCCGCCATGCGCGCCAGCGTTTCTGGCTCAAACAGATCGACGTTGTAAACAAAGGAGCCGGCCAGCCCGCTTTCTTTGGCCGTCAGCGACAAACTCAAATCAAACTTGGCCGCACCAAAATCGACCTCGAGGGAACGGCCGTCTACCACACCATCTAGCTGCAATGGCATGCGAGCGGCCGTTTCCAGCGTAAACAATGTCTGGAAAATCGGATTGTAATTGAGGGAGCGTTCCGGCTGGAGCTCTTCCACCAGCTTCTCAAACGGCACATCCTGATGATCATAGGCGCCCAGCGCCCCTTCCTTCACCCGCGCCAGCAGTTGGCGGAAGGTGGGCGCACCGCTTACGTCTGTGTGCAGCGCCAGGGTGTTGACAAAAAAGCCAACCAACCGTTCGATTTCCGCCCGGTTGCGGTTGGCCACAGGGGAACCAACAACCATGCTTTCCTGCCCGGTGTAGCGGGCCAGCAGCACTTTAAACGCGGCCAGCACCGCCATAAACAGCGTCGCCCCTTCCTGCCGGGCCAGCGTTTGCAGCCCGTCGGTCGTGGATTGATCCAATGTCACCGGCTGGCGCTGCCCCACAAAGGTTCTGCTGTTGGGGCGTGGTTTGTCCAGCGGCAGTTCCAGCAGCGTGGGCGCACCGTACAGATGATCTTTCCAAAAATCAATCTGCTCCGCCAACACATCACCTTGCAGCCAACCGCGCTGCCATTCGGCAAAATCGGCGTATTGGATGGGCAGTTCGGGCAGCGTGACGGGTTCATTGTGCCGGGTGGCATTGTAAACGGCCGTTAGCTCCCCAAACAGTACGCCCATCGACCAGCCATCGGAGATAATGTGGTGCATCATGAACAGGATAATGGACTCATCATCATCCAACTGGAAAATGGTGGTGCGGAAAAGGGGGCCGGTTTGCAGGTTGAACGGCCGTTGCGTCTCGGCAAAAAGCTGTTCTTCGGCTACCTGTTCATTGTTTGCGGTCTGCCGTAAATCGAGCACGTTTAGCGGCAGTTCCATTTCAGGCAGAACGACTTGGTACGGCGTGCCCTCTTCAGCAACAAAAACGGTGCGCAGCGATTCATGCCGCTGGGCAAGTTGGTTAATAGCTGATTGGAGAACGGCCGTATCCACCACCCCTCGCAGCCGGAAAGCCGCCGGAATATGGTAGACCGGGCTGCCCGGCTCTAGCTGCTCTAAAAACCAGAGCCGCTGCTGAGCAAAAGAGAGTGGTGATTTATCCAGATTGGCGCGCCGAGGAATGGTTGGCTCGGCAGCGGCTTCTGCGCCTTCTTCGGCCAACATCATCTCCAGCAGCGCCAGCTCCTCGGCAGACAATGCTGCTGAGGCAGGCTTTTCTGCCCCATCGGGTAAGGTGTTAAACTCCATTAAGTTGTTGCTCCCGCTTTTCGCTTTGCTTCCAATAGTTGTTTCATCTGCTCCGGGGTCATGCCGCCCAATTTTTGCAGCACGCCCGCCATTTTTTCTGCCTGGCCCGGCTGCGATTCCCGGGCCACAATTTCTGCCGATAATTCTGCCACCGTCGGGGATTCAAACAAACTGCGCAGCGGCAAATTAATCTTGAACGATGATTTAAGGCGAGAAATCACCTGCGTGGCCAGCAGCGAATGGCCGCCTAAATCGAAGAAGTTGTCATTCACGCCGACGCGCTCCACGCCCAAAATTTCGCGCCACGCTTTGGCCACGACGGCTTCAACGGCCGTTCGCGGCTCCACAAATTTCTGCTCCACTGCGCGGGCCGACTCATCCGGCTCGGGCAGGCCGCGCCGGTTGATTTTGCCGCTGGGGGTCAGCGGCATCTCGTCCAGCAGCATCACCAGGGCGGGCACCATGTATTCCGGCAGGCGATCTTTCAGGAAGTTGCGTAACGCCAGCGGATCGGCCGTCTGGCCGGGTTGGGTAACGATGTAGGCCACCAGTCGTTTGTGACCTGAAGAATCTGGTTTGGCGAGAACGGCCGTTTCCTTTACCGTCGCATGTTCGCTCAACACCGCCTCAATCTCGCCCGGCTCAATGCGAAAGCCTCGAATCTTCACCTGCTGGTCAATGCGCCCCAGGTATTCGATATTGCCGTCGGCGCGGTAGCGGGCCAGATCGCCGGTGCGGTAAACGGTAATCGGTGGTCCGTAATCGGTATTCGGTAACTGATTACCGTTTACTGATAACCGATTACCGATTACTGATAACGAAATAAATCGTTCCGCCGTCAGTTCCGGCCGGTTCAGATAACCGCGCGCCACATTATCCCCACCAATGAGCAGCTCACCGGGCACGCCGATGGGCACCGGCTGCATGAACGGATCCCCCCGGTAGATTTTCCTGTTGGCAATCGGCTTGCCGATGGGCGGCAGGGCGTCCCACGTCTTAGGGTTGGCGGGCAGATCGTAGGCTGTGGCGACGTGCGTTTCTGACGGGCCGTAATGGTTGGCCAGGCGGCAGTCAGGCAGCCGCTCAAACAGAGCCACGAGGGATGGCGTCGTTTGCAGCTGCTCGCCCGCCGTAATCAGCTCGCACAGTTGCAAATCGAGTTCGGGCTGGGCGGCAAACGCTTCGGCCAGCTGCTGCAAAGCCACAAAGGGCAAAAAGATGCGGTTCACTTGCTTCTCGGCCACCAGCCTTGCCAACCGCTCCGGATCGCGCCGGATGTCTTCGTCGATCATCACCAGAGTGCCGCCGCCAGCCAGCGTGGCAAAAATCTCCTGGCAGCTCACGTCAAAGCTGAGGGTGGTAAATTGCAGTGTCTTGTCGCCCACGCCGCAGCTTGTGTTTTGCAACTGCCAATCCAGCAAATTGGCAATGGCGCGCTGCTTTAGGGCTACACCTTTCGGCTTACCCGTTGAGCCAGACGTATAAATGATGTAAATAAGGTCATCGAGTGTCACATCACTAGATGGATTTTTCTCACATTCCTGGGCAATCGTTTCCCAGTCGCGATCCAGGCAGATAACCTTTGCTTGATGCTCCGGCATGGCGGGCAGCAGACTGGTTTGGGTGAGCAGCACCATTGCGCCAGAATCGGCCAGCATGAACGCTAATCGCTCCTGTGGGTAGGTTGGGTCAAGCGGCACGTACGCCCCGCCCGCCTTGAGAATACCCAGCAGCCCGACCAGCATCTCCAGCGAGCGCTCCAACGAGAGCGCCACCTTCACATCGGGGCCGACACCTTGTTTTTGCAGGGCATGGGCCAACTGATTGGCGCGCCGGTTTAGCTCGGAATAGGTCACGATTTGGTTGGGAAATTCTGCGGCGATAGCGTCTGGCGTTTGGGCAGCCTGTTGTTCAAAGCGTTGGTGGATGGGGATTTGGGGGTAAACGGCCGTTGTCCCATTCCAATCCAGCACCACCTGCTTCTGTTCCGTATCGTCCATTAACGGCAATGACCCAATTGCGCGGGCCGGGTCCTGCACAATGCTGCCCAGCAGCACCTGAAAATGGCGCCAAAAACGGCGCATTGTGGCCTCGGCAAACAGATCGACGTTGTATTCCAGATAGCCCGTCATGCCATCCGCCTCTTCCACCAGCGACAGCGCCAGGTCGAACTTGGAGGTACCGGTATCCACATCCAACGAAGTTAAAGTGAGGCCAGGCATTTGCACCGAGACGTTGGAAGCATTGTGCAGCACAAACATCACCTGGAAAATCGGATTGTAGCTGAGGGCGCGCTCCGGCTGGAGCTCTTCGACCAGCTTCTCAAAAGGCAAATCCTGGTGGTCGTAAGCGTCCAGGGTCGTGTTTTTAACCTGGGCCAGCAGCTCCAAAAAGGTGGGGTTGCCGGATAAATCGGTGCGCAGCGCCAGCGTGTTGACAAAGAAGCCAATCAGCCCCTCGATTTCGGCGCGGGTGCGGTTGGCAATCGGTGAACCGACGACGATATCTTCCTGGCGGCTGTAGCGGTAGAGCAGCACGTTGAAGGCAGCCAGCAAGGTCATGAACAGCGTCGTGCCCGCCTCTTGACTGACGCGCTTCAGGTCTTCATATACCGCCTGGTCAATTTTCAACGGCAGGTGATTGCCGCGATAGGCTTGCACGGCCGGACGGGGAAAATCGGTGGGCAGTTCCAGTCGGGGCGGCGCACCGGCCAGTTGATTTTTCCAGTAGCTTAGCTGCTTTTCCAGACGTTCACCGGACAAATAATCCCGCTGCCAGATAGCAAAATCAGCGTATTGGATGGGGAGTGGGTCAAGCGACGGCCGTTCCCCTGCCAAAAAATCCTTGTACAGCACCGACAGCTCATTCAGCAGTACGCCGCGCGACCAACCATCGGAGGCTATGTGGTGCATTGTGAGGATGAGCCGGTGTTCGGCAGGTGCCAGCTTGAGCAACTTGGCGCGCAGCATAGGGCCGCTGGTGAGATCAAACGGCCGTCTCGTTTCATCAGCGGTTTGTTTGGCAATTTCAGCTTCCCGCTGAGCCGTTGGCACACTTTGCAAATCTACCAGCGGGACGGCGATCGTAACGTCATTGTTGACCTGTTGGGCGGGTTGGCCGTTAACGGCCGTAAACGTGGTGCGCAATGCTTCATGCCGCTGCACAATCTCATTCAGGCTGGCGGTAAGCGCCGCTACGTCCAGTTCCCCTGCCAAATAGTAAATAGCCGGGATGTGGTATGCCGGACTGCCCGGCTCCAACTCTTCAAGGAACCAGAGCCGTTGCTGGGCAAAGGAAAGGGGCGCAGGCACCGAATCGTCACGACGGGTGACGCCCTGTGGAGCGGCCTGCGCTTGTTTTTGCTTCAGTTTCATTTCCAGCAGCGCCCGCTTGGCCGGGGAGAGGCCCGCCAGCCGGTCGTTCAATTTATTCTGCTCGGTTGGTTGGTTTGTCATACAGCTACCTTAAAATAGAGATTAGTAATTGGAGATTATTTCAATCTCGAATCTCCGATCTCCAATCTCTTTTTTTATTCTTCCGCCATCAACTCGGCCAGCAGCGCTTCTGCTTCCTCGTCGGACAGGTTGTCTAGTTCAGCCATGATGGCGGCCATTTCGTCGTTGGACGAGGCGGCCGTTTCCGCCTGCATTTGCTCAATTTCCACGGCCAGTTCGGCGATGGTGGGAATCTCAAAAAAGCGACGCTGGGACAACTCCACGTTCAGTTGGTCACGAATGCGGGAGACAACCTGCGTCGCCAGCAAGGAGTGGCCGCCAATATCAAAAAAGTTCGCGTTTAACCCAATTTGCTCTCGCCCCAGCAAAGATTCCCAAATAGTGGCCAGGGCAATTTGTGTGGCGGTTGTGGGGAGAACGGCCGTTTCCTGCGTTTCTGGCTGCAATTCATCCGGCGACGGCAACGCTTTGCGGTCAATTTTGCCCGTTGGTCCCAGCGGCAGGCTGTCCAGCAAGAAAAAGTCGCTGGGCACCATGTAACCGGGCAGCCGATCGCGCAAGAAATCGCGCAGGACGGCAGGCTCTACGCCTTCTGCGGTGGGTTCCACGTAGGCAACCAGCCGCTTGCGGGCGTTGTCCTCATCGGTAAGGGCAGCGGCACACTTTTTAACGTGTTCGTGCTCCAAAAGCACTGCCTCAATGTCGTTCAGCTCCACGCGGAAACCGCGAATCTTTACTTGATAATCCCGTCGTCCTACCAGCTCCAGCTGGCCATCGCTGCGCCAGCGGGCCAAGTCACCAGATCTGTAAAGGTGTGAAGGAGTGACAAGTTCGTTCACCTTGTCACCTTGCCACCTTGTCACCTTGTCAATGAAAAAAGGATTCTCAATAAATTTCTCGCTGCTCAATTCCGGCAAATTCAAGTAGCCGTCTGCAAGGCAGGCGCCAGAGATGCACAATTCACCCGTAGCCCCGATGGGAACGGGCTGAAGGTTTTGGTCGAGGATGTAGACCTGAATGTTGGGCAATGGTTGGCCGATGGGGACGCGCACGGCCGTTTCCGGCAGTTGCGCTGCATCATATTGGGTAGCATTGGACGAACATTCCGTGGAGCCATACAAATTGAGCAGCGGCACGCCGGGGAACGTTTCTTTCCAGCGCTGCACCATTGCCGGGGAAATGGGTTCGGCGCTGGTGGTGGCAAAACGCAGGCTGTCCCAACGGGTTTCTTCGCGAGCAGCGGCGTGTAGCACATTTTCGATGAGCGCCGGGGAAGAAAGCAGATGCGTCACCTGGTGTCTGGTGAGCGCCTGCCACAGCAAATCGGCATCACGCACCTCTTCTGGTTGGAGGATGAGCGTGGGCACACCTTTGAGCAGCCCGCCGAACAGTTCCCAGGTGGCGGCCACGAGGGCGT
This sequence comes from uncultured Anaerolineaceae bacterium, assembly GCA_937967805.1. The sequence continues at coordinate 9,426 of CALBTC010000216.1, read as the reverse complement.
ACGATTTTTGTAAGACGGCCGTATCGCCCGCCACAAACGGATACTCATGCCACATCCACAGCAGCCGGTTCAGTACCGCACTCATGGGAATGCGCGCCCCTTTCGGCTTGCCGGTGGTGGACGAGGTGTAGACGATGTTGATCAGATCGTCGGGCGTGGTGAGGCTGGTTGGGTTGGTGGCTGGTCGCTGGTTAATAGTTCCCCAATCACGATCTAGGCAAATTTTTGTGCCGTCAAAATCTTCAAAGCGATCTACTGATTCCTGCACAATGAGGAATTCCGGCCGGGTATCGTGCAAAATATCTTGCAACCGGGCCATTGGATAATCCGGGTCCAGCGCCACGTAGGTGCCGCCCGCCTTGAGGATGCCCAGCAGGCCCACCATCATCTTGAAAGAGCGTTCGGTGCAGAGGGCCACAAAGCTGTCCCGCCCTACACCGTTCTGCCGCAAATGATGGGCCAACTGGTTGGCCTGCCGGTTCAAATCGGCGTAACGCAGCGTTTCGTTTTGGCAGATGAGAGCGGCGGCGTCTGGTGTCTGGGCCGCTTGCTGCTCAAACAGTTCGGTGATGGTGTGCTGGTTACCGAAATCGTGCGCGGTCTGGTTCCAATCGCGCAGCAAGGTTTGGCGCTCAGCTTCGGTGATGAGGGTGAGGGTGGACAACGGCCGTTCCCCATGCACCACCGCCTGTCGCAAAATCACAACCAGATTGTTCAGCATCCGCTCAATCGTCGTGGCATCGAACAAGTCGGTGAGGTAGGCCAACTGCAAGAAAATTTCGTCGCCGTGTTCGTGGGCATACAGCGCCAGATCGTACTTAATATAACCCGTGTCCAGCTCGCTAAAGGTCAGCGAGAGGTCATCGAGTGCCACGCTGGACTGCGGCAGGTTGAGCATGTTGAACATCACCTGGAAAACGGGCGAAATACTCACGTCGCGAGCGGTCTGGGCCCATTCCAGCATCCAACTAAACGGATATTCAGCGTTGGAAATGGCCCCGGTCACCGTGTTGCGCACCTGGGCCAGAACATCGGCGAAACTCGGATCATCATCAAACCGGGTGCGCAGCGGCAGCATGTTGAGGAAAAAACCCACCAGCTCCTCGGCGTGGTCGTGGGTGCGGTTGGCCAGCGGCGCGCCCACAATCAAATCGTTCTGCCCGGCGTACAGGCGCAGCAAAATGTTGAACGCCGTCAGCATGGTCATGAACAGCGTGGCGCCCTGCTGCTGGCTCAGCGCCTTGAGCTGGGCGGTCAATTCGGCATCCAGCATCACCGCCAGGGCGTCGCCCCGGTAGGTCGGTACGGCCGGATGCGGCCTGTCGGTGGACAGGCTAAGGACGGGCAGTTCACCCGCCAACTGCTGCTTCCAGTACGCTTCCTGCGCCTGCAAGCTGGTTTTGGTGATGGTTTGGCTTTCCCACAGCACGTAATCGGCAAAGGTGAACGGCAGCGGCGGCAGCGGATTGTCTTCGCCGCGACGAAAGCCGTCGTACAGTTTGCCCAAATCCTGAATCATGTTGGACCAGCCCCACAAATCAAGCGTGATTTCGTGGAAGGTGATGGGCAGGTCGTAGCTGCCATCGGCCAGTTTGAACAGGCTGGCTTGCAGTAAATTATGTTTTTCCAGATTGAGCGGCTGCTGCCCTTTTTCATACATGAATGCTTTGAGTTTGGCTTCGCGCTGCTCGGCGTTCAGGTGGGCGAGATCGAAAACCTGTAATGTGTCTTGCCGCTGGGGGAAAGTTTGGGTAGGACGGCCGTTTTCATCCACGCCAAATTTCGCCCGCAAAATCACATGCCGGTCAATCAGCGCCTGCCAGGCCCGCTCCAAGATGGCCACGTCCACCGCACCGCGCAGGTGAATCACGCCCTGGGCAGTGTAGTACGGGCTGTCTGGCTCCAGCTTCCACAAAAACCAGATGCCCTGCTGGGCCACAGAGAGTGGGTAATGGTCACGCAGTTCATTTTGGACAAGCTGTTCGGCAGGGGCATCACCGTTCTGGCTGGCAGGATCGGCAACCAGTTCCGCCAGTTTGGCCACCGTCTGCTTTTCAAACAGATGGCGGAAGGAAAGTTTGGCCTGGGTAGTTTCACGGGTGCGGTTGAGCACCTGCATCGCCAGCAGCGAATCACCGCCCAGCTCAAAAAAGCCATCTTCTACACCTACCTGGTTGATGCCCAAAACGTCTTGCCAGATGCCGGCAATCGTTTCTTCCAGCTCATTGCGCGGCGGGATATAAGGCCGGCGCAAATCGGGGCGCAGGTTGTGCGGCTCCGGCAGGGCGCGCAAATCGAGCTTATGGTTGGCGTTGGTGGGCAGCTCGTCCAGCTGCACAAACTGCTGCGGAATCATGTGCGGCGGCAAAAGGTCTTCTAAAAATGAGCGTAGTTCGTAGCCGGAAAGCGGCCGTTCCGCGGTGTAGTAAGCCATCAAAATTTGCTGTTCACTGGCGGTGCTTTTGCTGCGCGTCTCACGGTCCTTGACGATGAGGCGGCTCTTGTCGCGGGTGACGGTGCGCACAACGACGGCGCAGTTGCGCACCGCTTCGTGCCCGCGCAGGGCGGTTTCGATGTCACCCAGCTCCACCCTCATGCCGCGCAGCTTGACCAGGTTGTCGATACGGCCGTAAAACTCAATCGTGCCATCAGCCAGCCAGCGTCCCATATCGCCGGTGCGATAAACGCGGTCAGGAAAATCGTTGTGCAGCGGGTTTTGGATGAACTTGGCCGCCATCTCTTCCGGCCGCTCGATGTACCCTTCGGTGAGGTACGGGCTGCGAATGTACAGCTCGCCGCGCACCCCAATCGGGCACGGCTGCTGGTTTTTGTCGAGGATGAGGAGTTGACGGCCGTCAATTGCCCGTCCGACGGAAATGGCTCGTTGATCTGGTTCTACGCTGGGAATGGCGTGGTAGGTCGCCAATACAGATTCCGAAGGGCCGTACAGATTGTACAATTTGGCCGGGTTGGGGAAGTGATTCAGCCAGGCGTGAGCCAGATCGACCGGCAGAATTTCGCCCGCGAGAAGCAGCATTTCGACAGTGGGCAGCGGATGCGCCCCGTTGTAGCTCGGTTCGTTTTCTAAAATTTGCAGCATTTGGCGGCAGAAGCTGGGCACAATTTGCAGAATCGTAATTTCGGCCTGCCGCACCCACTCGATGAGCGCCTGGGGATTGAAGCGGGTCATCGCCGGGGCCATGCACAAGGTAGCACCAAAGCAAAGCGTTCCAAAAATCTCACAATAGGAAGCATCGTAGGCAATGGAAGCCCACTGAGCAAAGCGCTGCGGGGCGACAATGCCAAAGTAGCGGCTCTGCCAGTCGATAAATTGGCAGAAGCTGAGGTGCGTTTGCAAAATGCCCTTCGGCTTGCCGGTGGAGCCAGACGTGTAAACGATGTAAGCCGGATCGGTTGGCTTCAGCGGCAAATCCGGGTTCGTCTTGGCACACGCTTCGATGAATTCCGAACCAAATACCGTACCTTCAAATTTTTTTAACCGCGGAGAGCGCGGAGGACGCAGAGATGTTTCTGTTTTTTCTCTGTGCTCTCCGCTGTAAAGTTCTTCAAAGCCGTCAATTGCCAGGACGTCGCAGCCATCAGGCAAGTTGGACAGGAGGTCCGTGTGACGTTCAAGACAGCTTGATTCAAGAATGAACCGTGCCGGTTGGGCTTCCTCCAGGATGGCTTGCAGGCGGTGGGTGGGGTAATGGGGATCGAGGCAAACAAAGACGCCGCCCGCTTTGAGCACGCCAAACAGCGCTTCTACCTGCTGCGGGCCGTTTTCCAGCATGATGGCGATACTATCCTGCGGCCGTACGCCCATTTTGATCAGTGCGTGGGCGATTTGGTTGGCACGGCCGTTTAGTTCCCCGTAGCTAATTTCTCGATCTTCAAATGTGATCGCCAGGCTGTCTGGTGCATCGACAACAACTTGCTCAAACATTTGGTGCAGGCCGGGAAAGTTGTACTGCTTCGTGTCGTTCCAGTCGTTGAGCAGCTGCTGTTTTTCTGATTCGGTGAGAAGGGGAAGGTGGGCAACGGCCGTTTCTGGTTCTGTCTCAACTGCCTGCTGCAACGTGTGCAAGTGGCCAATTAATCGATCAATTGTGGCCTCGTCAAATAGTTGGGCATCGTAGGCCAACTCGCCCGTTTCGGGTGTGAAGGCCAGAATGAGTTGATCGCTGGCGGCAGGCAGCCGTTGGTTGAGGTTTTGCGCCAGAACCGGCAGGCTTTGTGGATCGCGTATTTCCAGAACGGCCGTCTCCTGCCCAACCTGCTCGACCAAAGCGGCAAACGGCGCGGTGCCATCAACCGTAAGGGTTACCGGCTGCCCATCAAGCCAGACGGTCACCTGATCTTCACCGCTGTAGCGATGCAGCAGCAACACAAACAGCGCCAGGCTGTTTGTGGTTGGCAGTTGCAGCGTGCGTTGCTTCATGTTGTTGGTGGCGGACACGGCCGTTTCTTGTTGATAACTCATATGAATTGTTGAGACCCGAAAACTCCCGAAGGTTTTTCACCAATCTTCGGTAGGCAATCTTTAAATCATCATTAAGGCTTATGCCAAACCGAACTGTTCAATCCATTTGGCGCGATTTTCGGCGCAGTAAACGCGGGCGCGCTCCATATCGTCGCTCATCACCCGGTCCCGCTCCATAAAGGTGAAATGCTGGCGGAATTCGTCATATAGTTGCTGGGTCATTGGGGAAAGTTTAAGTGGTTCATTAAAATCGATGGCTTGTACGGCCGTCAACAGCTCAATGCCCAGAATGTATTCGGCATTGTCCACAATCGTTTCCAGCTTATAGGAAGAAGTGCCGCCCATGCTGACGTGATCTTCTTGCAGTTGGCAGGTGGGAATGGTGTCTATGCTGGCCGGCGTACACAGCACTTTGTTCTCGTTCATCAGGGCTGCGGCCGTGTACTGCACAATCATGAAGCCAGAGTTCAGGCCAGGCTGGTTCACCAGGAAGTCGGGCAAACCGCGCATCCCGGACAAAAGCTGGTAGGTGCGCCGCTCAGAGATGTAAGCCATCTCGCTGGTGGCCATGGCCACAAAATCGAGCGCCAGCGCCGTGGATTCTCCATGCAGGTTGCCGCCAAACAAAATCTGGTTGCTTTCCGGGAAAAAGAGCGGATTATCGGAGACGCCGTTGCACTCTTTTTCGATGATGTCGATGGCAAATTTCACTGCCTGGCGAATGGCGCCATGCACCTGGGGAATACAGCGGAAGGAATACGGATCTTGCTTGGATTTATTACAGGTGGGCAGTTGGTAATGGTTACTGCCCTCTAGAACTTTGCGGAAGTTGGCCGCAACGGTTTTACGCTCGGGGTGGTAGGTTGTTTCGTGATAGGGGGCCTGGTAAAACGTTTCTGAGGTACTGAATGCCTGGGAACTCATGGCGGCAAAGAGATCGGCCGTCTTCACCATTTCTTCAATACGCATCAGCGCCAGGGCACCACGGGCATTGATGTACTGTACGCCATTGGTGAGCGCCAGCCCCTCTTTTGGCTTGAGGCGCAGCGGCTCCCAGCCCATCTCTTGCAAAACCCCGGCCGATTCAACTACTTTCCCTTTGTAATGCACCTTGCCCAGTCCCAACAGTGGCAGAGCCATATGGGCCAATGGGGCCAAATCACCGCTGGCGCCTACCGTTCCTTTCTTGGGAATGGCGGGGATGATGTCGTTGTTCCACATATCGATCAGGCGCTGAACAGGGGCCATAGAAATACCCGTGTGCCCGGTGCGGAATGTAAGAAGTTTCACAAAGAGCATCAACCGGGAAAGCTTTTCCGGCACAATTTCACCGACACCTACGGCATGGGAGACCACATGATTGAACTGGAGCATCTCCATTTCCTCATTCTCCACACGGGTTTCGCACAGAGAACCAAAACCGGTGTTGGTACCATAGATGTAGCGATCTTCGGCCGCTTTTTCCAGCACAAACCGGGCTCCTGCTTCTATTTTTACGGCAACATCGGGGTGAAGTTCTAACTTTGGTATAGTTTTTACAATTTTCCGTAAATTGTTCAGGGTATAAAAATCGAGTGTCACTTGATGGGTCTTGGAATTGTGAGTCATGAATCCTTCCTCAAAATCGAGTTATTAGAAATATTCTGCTTAACTATGTCTGGCAGTAGACAAGTTGAATCCATTTTCATAAGCGGCTTCCAGCAGATTGTTGAACAACAAAATGACAAATAGGTTTAGTGGGTGGTATTGTCTAACTTTTTGGGTGAATGGAACCTGTGCCCCTTGGATCATGAAGACATCATTTATCTTGAGTACTTTACTGGGGGTAGTTTACTGAGGGTATCTTACTAGCACACTTACGAGTAACCGGGGAAAACGGCCGTTTCTATCCATAAATTTCCCCGGAAACTATTCATAAAACAAACGCTCTATAAAGCAGTTTCCGGGGAAATAGCTTCAGGAGCGCAACGCATTAATCTGGTTGCGCAGCGCCAGCGCCGCTGCCCGCGCCGCCTCGGCAAAATCTTCGCCGCCTGAGGCATAAAGTATGCTGCGGCTGGCGCTGATGAGCGGACCGGTTACCGTGTCAGGGCCATGTTGAACGGCCGCTTCCAAATCACCCCCCTGCGCCCCAATGCCCGGAATGAGGAAGTTGGCTTTCGGGGCCAGACGGCGGGCCACGGCCAGCTCCTCCGGGTAAGTAGCGCCGATTACGTACCCTTTATGGCCAGCGGTTTCCCAGCTCTGGCTCTGGCGCAGCACCTCCGCCGAAAGCCCATGCTCCTGCCGCAGTTCCCCCTGAAAATGAACGGCGCTTTTGTTTGAGGTGCGTGCCAAAATGTAAACAGCCTTGTCAGGGCGCATGGCAATCATGGGCAACACGGCATCAGCCCCCACAAATGGATTCACGGTGACGGCATCAACCTGCCATTCATCGAACAGTCCATTACCCCAGGCCGCCTGCGTATGGCCAATGTCCCCCGTCTTGCAGTCCAGCACGATGGGAATGTGGCGCGGAATGTAGGCGATGGTGCGCTCCAGAGCGATGACGCCGGCTGCTCCCCACTGCAAATAAAATCCCAGATTCGGCTTGTAGGCACAAACGAGATCGGCCGTAGCGTCGATAATGGCCCGATTGTAAGGCAAAATGGGTTCATCCCACTTACGAAAATCAACCCGCAGCCTTTCAGGGATTGGGTCCAGGCCAACGCATAGCCAGGAATTGTTTTTGTCTTGAATAGCTCTTAATTTTTCCAGGTAGCTCATGCCCCATATTTTACCGAATTACAGCCCGGCAGCGAATGGAATTCAAATCGTATTGAGGTAAGTTGCCCAACTCGACCTGTAGCGCCAAATCGTCTAACGATCCGGTGTAACGGAGCGCACGTTGTTGAAGGTGTTGACCTCTAGTATCCAGCGGCTGCCCTCTTCAAACTGAGTGTATTCAGCAAAATCATCGGGGCGGTAGGTATAAGTCTCGCCGTCGGCATTAAAATACACCTCGTACGTCTCGGTGCTCTCTCCCAACCGCTGATCTTGGGCCAATATCGGATCCGGCCACTCTGGCGCAAAATCATCTCCCGTCAACGAGACCAGATCAAATTCCCCCCATTCTAACGTGGTGTAGGTACACAAATCATCATAGATTTGGTATTCGCAATCCTGCACCACTTCGCCTACGCCAGTGCCCGTATCCACCGTGTACGGTGTGCCACACACTTCTACCGCGTTTGGCGCGGGTTCAGGCTGGGTGCGGCGAATCTCCTGCTGGCAAGACACAATCTCGGCTTCGTCCGGCACCTCATCGCGCCAATCCTGGTCCTCCACCGGCGTCAACGCCTCGATCTGGACGGCATATTCCCAGGAGACACCCTGCACTTCACCCACCACCTCTTCGGTTTGGCTAGACAGTACGACCAGGGCAATACAGGCAATGACCACCAGCCCCAAAATCCCAAACAGCACGTAGCGCGCCGTTTTAGACATGCCGGCGGCCCGTTTTACTTTTGGTTTTGCGGTAGCAGGTTCGGCACGTTCTGGTTTAGGCAAGGCTGCGCCGCAGTGGGTGCAGTGCAGCGCCGTCCCCGGATTCATGGAGCCGCAGTAGGTACAGGCCACGTCCGGCACCGCTTTATCCCGGTGTGCGCCCAACACTTTGCCGGATTCGCGGGCTTTGGCCTCGGTGAGGTCGGCCAGGCATTGGCTGCACTGGTCGGCCGTTATCGCGTTGCGCGTACCACAGAAGGGGCAGTGAACATCGGCACCGGCTTTGGCCTGGGCAATCAGGTTCTCATCCTCGATGAGGGTTTCCTGGGCCACCTGTTCAAATTCAACGTCTTCCGGCTGGGCTGCGCCGCAGCTGCGGCAAATTTTGTCCGTTCCCCTGTTGCGGGTGCCACAGGCCGGACACTCCCATTCTAAATGCACATAGCCAACAGTTTTTTTAGCCATCACATGCTCCGTCAACTGTGTCGTCTCGTCACAAATTTTGGCAAGATTGTAACGCAGCCACTGGCTGCAATCAATGAAAAAAGCGCATCACATTTCCATGTGGGCCCATTGGTCTGCAAGAAAAGTTCGTGCTAATCGACCATGCGTAAAGGTCATGATTTGCTCTTGCTCAAGCGGCCATCTCTTTTTTGGCCACGATTTTGTCTACCTTGATACGCACCAGCAGTTCGCCGGGCACAGCGTTGCGCTCGCCGAACTCCTCGGCCCGATCCTGACCCATATAGCGCCCGCCGATGCGAGTGGCCCACTTTTTGCTTTCGGCCAGGTCGTCGTCGTTGATTTCAACTGTGCCTTCGACCAGCACAAAGGCGTAGGGTGGCGTTTCTTCATCAACGGTAAGAGCGACACGGCCGTCTCTAACCAAATTTTTTCCCTTCACCGATTTATGCCACGTATTGAAGATCAAATCCTCGCCGTCCAGGACAAACCAGATGGGAGCGACGTGGGGACGGCCGTCTGCCCTTGCCGTGGCCAATTTGCCCGTGCGCGTACCCGTTGCCAGGAATTCGTACGCCTCGACCTTACTCATTTCTTCCATTGCTCGCCTCCAATAATAATCTTTTTGTCTGTCATCTGGTAAAATAACGATCTCACCTTACGAGTAAATAGCCCACTCATGGCGATATGGCAAATGAACGATGGTGGAAACGGCCGCTCTCAGTTCAGTCTAATCATATTGCCCCACAAATGTGAGAGAATAGGGAAGAGATGCATACTAGATACCAAGGACGGAAAAAATGAGTCGAGATAACTGGGACATCCCAGAAGTATTCCGCCGAGCGATGGAAGAGGCCGGCTGGGAAGGAAACAAGGGCGAAGGTAGCGGTGAAGGCGGTGGCCAGCGCCCCACAATGCCCCGCCAGCCGCAACGTCCGCGCGGCAGCAACCGCAACCTGTGGATTATTGGCATCCTTTTTTTGCTGTTCATCAGC
>CALBTC010000215.1 GCA_937967805.1 uncultured Anaerolineaceae bacterium | reverse complement strand
TTTACATTAGGTCAAAGGGCTGGCCCCTTTGATATTCATATTATACGAGGAGAGACATTATGAAAATTGCAATAGCAGGAAAAGGGGGGTCTGGCAAGACCACTACAGCCGGAACATTAGCGCGGTTTTTTGCCCGGCAAGGGTATCCGGTTTTGGCGATTGACGGGGACAGCAACCCCAATTTGGGCATAACATTGGGAATCTCAGCCGAAAAACTCAATGAAGTTGAGGCGCTTCCCTCCGATTTGCTTCACGAAGTTGAAGATGAAGACGGCAACAGCCACTCGGTGCTGCGCACCAGCGTCGAAGAGATTGCCCAAGCCTATGGCACTGAGGCTGCCGATGGAGTGAAGCTGCTGGCCATGAAGAAGATTGACCACGCCGGGAAGGGTTGAGCCTGCCGCGCTCATGCTACCGTGCGTAGCATAATCGGTGCCCAGCCCGCAGCAGCCGACACGGTTATTGTGACTGATATGGAAGCCGGTATTGAACATTTAAGCCGCTCAACTACTCGCCACTCGGACGTAATGCTGGTAGTGACAGAACCTTATTACCGCTCTCTGGAAACGGCCGCACGCATCAAAAAAATGTCGGCTGAATTGGGCATTCCCAATGTGTATGTAGTGGCTAACAAAGTGCGAACAGACCAGGAAGCCGATGCTTTAAAAAAGTTCTGTGCCCAGCACGACTTAGAAATAATAGCCACCATTCCCTATGATGAAAAAGTAGCTGAATCATCCCTGTTCCCTGCGGCTCCCTTGGATTACTGTCCGCAGACGCCTGGCGTAACGGCCGTTGCCCAGCTGGCACAAACCTTGCAGGTACGCGCCAAGGCAAACAACGCAAGCGCATATTAGGCCCTTTTTTTAACAACAATTATTAGCAAACTAATATCAATGTTTTAGGAAAAGTTAAGAAGATATTGCTGTGGAAGTAAAAACCCAATCTGGAGGAAAAGAATGAAAGTCCAATTTAGGGAAATCCAGCTTTTTAAATTGAGTGCCTTAGTGCTTATTGTCCTGCTTCTGGTTGTGGCCTGCGGTTCTCCCGAAGTTCAGGAAGCAGTGGACCAAGTTGAGCAAGCTGCTACCGATGCAGCGCCTGAAATCAACGCAGTCGCAACCCAGGCAGCAGATGTCATTGAAGATGTAGCTACCGAAACGGCACCCGTCGTTGAAGAGGCTGCTACCGAGGTGGCCGAAGCAGTAGGGGAGGCTGAAGAAGTGGTAGGTGGAGCGCAGCAAGGGGGCACATTGGTAGTAGCCATCGGTGAGGACCCAGGCCAGTTTAATCCAGGCATCACTACCAGTTTTGGCCCGCACTCAGTTGCCGATTCTATCTACAATGGCTTGGTAGAACTGGATGAAAACGCCAATCCGGTGCCCGACTTAGCCAAAAGTTGGGAAATATCTGATGATGCCACGACCTATACCTTCCATTTAGAGGAAGGGGTTCAATGGCATGATGGTGAACCCTTTACGTCAGCCGACGTCAAGTTTACCTTTGAAAAAATCTTACTAAACTACCATTCCCGTACCAAAGCCGGGTTGGAAACCGCTCTGGCTGGCATTGATACCCCCGACGATTTCACGGTGGTTTTTCGTTTTAATGAACCGTATGCCCCGCTTTTGCAGCGCCTGAATGTGACTGAAACACCTATTTTGCCTCGGCACATTTATGAAGGCGTGGCGGATGTAACGCAGGCAGAGGCCAATCTCATGCCCATTGGCACGGGCCCTTTTGTATTTGATTCTTACACACCTGGGGCCGAGGTGCGCCTGGTTCGCAATGAAAATTATTTCAAAGAAGGACTGCCGCTGCTGGATGCGGTTGTTTTCCGCGTTATTCCTGATAACAGCACTCAAATTGCCGCGCTGGAGGCAGGCGAAGTCGATTATGTGTGGCGCGTTCCTGGTCCAGATGTGGCCCGTGTTGAGGCGTCCCCAGACACAACCGTCGTCTCTGTCGCTTCTGGTCCCGGTGGCGGATTTTGTATTCCGACCGTCACGTTTAATTTAGATCGGGAGATACTTCAGGATGTGCGGGTGCGACAGGCGTTTGCTCATGCAGTCAACCGCGAGCAAATTCTGGAGCAGGTGATTTTTAATCAGGGTCGGGTGGCTGACGCGCCGATTTCTAGCAAGATCGGCTGGGCACATTTAGATGGCGGCCCCAGCTATCCTTACGATCCAGACCGGGCCCGCGAGCTGCTAGATCAAGCTGGCTATCCTGTGGGAGACGATGGCACGCGCTTTACGATTGACTTTGTCCACTTTCCCTCGTTCTCCAAGTATGGCGAAGTCATGCGGGAGCAGTTAGCCGAGGTAGGCATTGATTTTGAATTACGGCCGTTAGAACGTGATGCAGCTATAGAAGCCATCTTTACCGAGCGAGACTTTGACACCAACATCATCTCTTACTGCAACAATACCGACCCGGAAATTGGCGTGCGCCGCATGTACGTTTCCACAAACATTGGGCCGATCCCCTTCTCGAATGGCGCTAACTATGTGAACCCCGATGTTGATGCTCTGTTTGAAGAGGCTTCATCCACTGCCAATCTGGATACTCGCGCCGAAGCTTATGCGGAAATTCAACGCATCTTGCTGGAAGATCTACCCTACTGGTGGATTGTTGAAACTGATTTTAGTGTGGGCATTCGTGCCAACTGTCACGACTTCCGCGCCTGGTCTGGGCAGTTTGCCGAAACAGCTTGGTGTGAACAGTAAGCAATAAAACGGCAGCTGCAAGCGGAGACCACCTTTGCTACTAGCTTCTGTTGCCAACCTACCGACACATCATGATTCAATATCTCCTGCGCCGCTTGCTCCAAGTTCCCATACTACTGTTGGGCATTGTGGTCTTTACCTTCCTGTTAATTCACATTGCCCCGGGCGATCCGATTGTGGCTTTGGCAGGCGAGTATGGTAACGCGGCTTATTACGAAGAGATGCGCGCTAAATTTGGTCTGGATCGGCCGTTACCCGAGCAGCTAGTAACCTATCTGGCAAACTTAGCCAGGGGTGATCTGGGTCATTCTTACACGTACGGCCAACCAGTGGTGCAAGTTATTCTTGTCCGGACGCCAACCACCTTGCTTTTAATGGGCACGGCCCTGCTGCTAGCCACTCCGGTGGGCATTGGTCTGGGCCTGTTGTCCGCCAGTCGTCCGCATGGTTTGATGGATACGGCCGTTACAATTCTGCTGCTAGTTGGTTACGCCCTTCCCGTATTCTGGCTTGCTCAAATGATGATTTATGTCTTCGCTCTGCAGGGCGGTTGGTTTCCTGTACAGGGATTAACCAACGCTCGTGAGCAATACACGGGTTGGCGGCTTGTCCTGGACATTGGCCATCATCTGACCTTGCCAGTTGTAGCTTTGGCTGCCCAGCAAATTGCCCTGGTCGGGCGCTTAACTCGTTCCGAGCTGCTAGATTTGTTGCAGCAGCCCTACATTCTGGCGGCCCATGCCAGGGGCTTGCCCCACCGCCGGGTACAGGTTAAGCACGGTTTGCGCAATGCTTTATTACCCATTGTAACGGTCATCGGCGGGCGAGTTGGCTTCTTGTTTGCTGGTGCCGTCCTCACAGAAACGGTATTTGCCTGGCCAGGGCTGGGTCGATTGCTCCTGGAAGCAACGCTGGCCCGCGACTTTCCCATACTGATGGGCATGCTGATTCTTGTCAGCCTGACCGTTATTTTGGCTAACTTGCTAACAGATGTCACCTATGCCTGGCTGGATCCCCGCATTAAATTTACCTGATGACAGAAAAGGCAGATGATAAAACAGCCGTCTTAGTCCAGGAACGGCCGTTCGCAAATAGGTATTCCAACCTGCGCAGGCCACGCCTGCAGCTGACGGCCGCTTTAGGTTGGGGATTGGCGGGAACGGCCGTGCTTGTGGCTGTGTTGGCTCCCCTACTGGCTCCGTTCGATCCCTGGCAGAGCGTGGCGGCCCCTTTTATAGCGCCAAGCCCCACCTACATTTTAGGCACAGATGATCTGGGGCGGGATCTTCTTTCCGGCATTATCTATGCCACCCGCACCTCTATCATTGTAGGGCTGTCGGCAACCTTTATTGCCACAACCATTGGCATTGTGCTGGGCGCCGCTTCCGGGTTCTACGGCGGACTCTTTGACGATTTTCTTATGCGATTCACCGAGTTTTTCCAGGTGATTCCCCGCTTTTTTTTGGCACTCATTGCCGTGGCACTGTTTGAACCGGGACTGGTGACCATCACACTGGTACTAGGTTTCACTTCTTGGACGTTAACAGCGCGTTTGCTGCGCGGTCAGGTGCTATCGGTGCGAGAGCGCGACTATGTGCTAGCGGCACGTGCCTTGGGCGTGCCAAACTGGCGCATTGTTTGGCAGCACATTCTGCCCAACACGATTACGCCAATCATCGTGCATGGTTCTTTGATGGTTGGGCAGATCATTTTGATTGAGGCCAGTTTGGCCTTCCTTGGCCTTGGCGATCCCAATAACATAAGCTGGGGCTATCTTTTGCAAAACGCCCAAGCCTTTCTCCGAGTTGCCTGGTGGATGTCGTTCTTCCCCGGGTTGGCGGTGGCTTTTACCGTAATTGGATTTAACTTATTGGGGGACAGCTTACGCAACTTTCTCGACGTGAGAAGCCTCTATTAAGCTAATTAACCTAAGTTGCTACCTTAAAACATGGCCGAAGCTCATGGCCAAAATAAACAAGTTGACTTTGAGTTCAAAACCAACACTGGTCACCCCATGAATACTTTTGGGTAAGATGCGCTCAATCAAGCTGCCCGTCGTTTCTACCATTTTGCGATGTGATCTTTACCCGTTTTTGTGGACAACGAAGTAAGATACATTGATACAAAAAAGGAAACACAAAAATGGGTAAACAAATATTCACAGAAGAATTCAAACGGGAAACGGCGAAGCTGTCGTTTCAAACAGACAAGCCGTTGGGAACATTCGCTCAAGACCTGGGCATCAGTCGAAGCAGCCTGAGCCGCTGGCGGAGAGAGTATGGTCAAGATGGTTTGCCCCTGCGAAAAAGCGCACCGGAGGCGGCAGCAGATCCGGCTGAAATCAGGCGATTGCAGAAAGCACTGCGCATTGCCGAGCAGGAAAGAGACATTCTAAAAAAAGCGCTCGCCATCTTCACGCAAGCCCCGCAATGAAGTACGAATTCATCGCCGCCCACCGGACTCCTGCACCACTCCGACCGGGGCAGTCAGTATGCCAGCTACGACTACAAGGTCTTACTAGATGCTCATCAGCTGCAAGTCAGCAAGAGTCGCACCGGCAATTGTTATGACAACGCGATGATGGAAAGTTTCTTCGCCACGCTCAAAGTTGAATGCGTGGCTGACCAGGTGTTCGCCAGCCGGGCTGAAGCCAAGACGGTTTTGTTTGAATACATGGAGGTGTACTATAATCGGCAGCGGTTGCATTCCAGCCTGGGCTACTTGACTCCTGTCGAGTACGAACAAGCCTATTTCGGGCAGGCGCCATTTGTCTCATAGTTTACTGTCCACGAAAACGGGTAAACTCCACGCTGGCTTATTGACCAGATTTTGGCCAGTGGCGCTGGGGTACTCCAAGATGAATATGAGATGGTTTGGTTTTCGGGTGATGATCTTCTGGCGGCAGCCCGTCCGCGTGGCCTACCAATCGGAAATTTAACCAGCCAGTTTTGGGCCAACTGTTATTTGAATCCTTTTGATCACTTTGTAAAGCGGGAACTTGGCTGCCGAGGTTATCTACGCTTTGTGGATGACTTTCTGCTGTTTAGTGACCACAAAGAAGAATTGTGGCGGTGGCATACGGCCGTTACCCAACGCCTGTCCCGGTTTCGCCTGACGATTCATCCACATGCCCAGCCCCGACCAGTCACCAAAGGGATTTCGTTCCTGGGGTTTCGCATTTTCCCAAACGGCCGTCGCTTGAAGCGGCGTAAAGGGATTCAGTTTCAGCGGAAATTTAAGCGTCTGGTGCGGGATTATGCCGACGGCCATATCACCTTCGATCAACTAACGGCCAGCGTCCAAGGCTGGGTGAACCACAGCCGCTACGGCAATACCGTTGGGCTGCGGAAGGCTGTTTTGTCTGCCCAAATTATCTCGTCACACAGAAAAACAAAATCTGTATAATTACCTCAGGAGTGTGCCTATGACGACCGCAGATAACCCAAACAATCTGGAAGCCATTAACAAGGCTATTGCTGAACTCCAGCAGCGCATTGCCACCCTGTCACCCGACGAATTACCGGCCGCCTTGACCCAACTCAATAAGCTGTTGGAAAAGAAAACGGCTCTGGTGAGGGATGGTATCGTGGTGCAGGGAGATGACAATGAGGTCGTGGGTGCGCGTGGTGCCAAGGCAGATGACGTGGGCGGCAGCATTGTGACGGGAGATCACAACAAAGTTGTTGAGGGCCCCTATTATGAACATTATCATGAAGCCGCCCCCGGTGAGGCGGTTGATAGCAATGCCCTGCGTACGCACTATTTGGGTCGGGTTTTGCAGGAAACCAGCGCACTGCCGCTGGCGGGTATCGATCGGGTTGATGCACAGGAAACGGCCGCTGCCGAAGATGCCAAAACGTTGCTGCCGCTGCATACAGTTTACACCGCCCTTCTGACCACTGATTTTGATTCCGGGGCAATGACCCATCTGCCTGATGCCTCCAGAACGGCCGTTCCCGGCATGCTGGGACAAAGAGAAAGAGGCGCCAAAGGCCGGCCCATTTCTGCCCTTACCCAGCTAGACACCCACAACCGCCTCGTACTCTTGGGCGATCCGGGCAGTGGCAAAAGCACCTTTGTCAACTTTGTCGCCGCCTGTCATGCTGGGGATTTGCTAGACCACGAGGATGTCAACCTGGCGCTGCTTACCCAGCCGCTGCCCGATGACGACGGAAACGACCAGGAAAAATCGCAGCCGTGGCAGCACGGTCCCTTACTGCCCCTGCGAATTATTTTGCGCGATCTGGCCGCAGCGAGCCTGCCACCTCCTGACGAGCCGGCAAGCGCCGATCATCTCTGGAATTACCTGGGGGAGCACGGCCACACGCCAGGCTTTATGCCCTTTCTGAAAGAAATTTTTCAGCAGAATGGCGGACTGCTGCTGCTGGATGGCCTGGACGAGGTGCCGGAGGCGCAGAAACGCCGGGCGCAGATTTTACAGCTGGTGGCCGATTTGCGGGCGACCCTTCCGCTGGTGCGCATTTTGGTCACCAGCCGTCCCTATGCTTACCGGCAGCAGGATTGGCAGCTGACCGACTTTAACGTCGCGTTGCTGGCTCCCTTTACAGCGGGACAGGTTCACCGTTTTATCGATCGCTGGTACGCCTTCTCGGCCGCAGCACGCGGCTGGACCGAGACAAAAGCAGCCCAGGATGCCTCCCAGCTGCAACAAACCATCGCCGATCGTGCAGAGCTGCAGGACCTGGCCGAACGGCCGTTGCTGCTCACGCTCATGACCAGCCTGCACGCCTGGCGCGGCGGTACGCTGCCGGGTAAGCGTGCTTTGCTGTACGACGAAACGGTCGATCTGCTGCTGAATCGCTGGGAAAATCTGCGCCTGGTAAAAGACCCGGTAACGGGCAGGCCGCTGCAAAAAAGCCTGGCCGAAGTATTGAAGGTTGGTCCCGAGGCCCTGCGCCGCCTGTTGGAAAAGCTGGCTTATGAAGCGCACGCCAGCCAGCCGGATGCAGAGCAAGATCAGCCTGTCGATTTGCCGGAGGAGACGGTTATTTCCGCTTTGCTATCGCTGAGCCGGCGCGAAGATCTCCAGCCACGGCTGCTGGCTGCCTACCTGCGCGATCGGGCTGGTCTCCTGGTGGATCGCGGCGGTGGCGTTTACACCTTTCCCCATCGCACCTTCCAGGAATTTTTAGCCGCCTGCTTTGCGGCCGATCGCAATCGCATTGAGGAGCTGACGGCGGCCGCTCGCCTGGACCCCTCACGCTGGCGTGAAGTGCTGCTGCTGTCGGTGGCCCATGCCAGCAAGAACTACGCCGGCGTCGTTTGGGATTATGTACCCTATCTTTGCCGTGAAGAACCCGATCCACCTCCCCCAGATTTGACTGTGGATAACGAAACATGGCTGGCCGAAACTGAGCTATGGGGGGCGCACCTGGCCGGGATGATTTTATTGGAAGTCGAGTCCGAACCGGCATACCTGGTTCATACTGTTGGCCCTCGAGACCGGCCGGTTCTGAACCGGCTGCGACAGCGGCTGGTAATAGCCCTGGGAGACGAAAGGCTGCCGGCCACGGAGCGCGCACAGGTTGCCGTTTCGCTTGGCGTATTGGGCGATACTCGCCAGTCGGTGCTGGATGTGGACGCGATGCGCTTCTGCTACGTGCCGCCAGGGCCTTTCGAGATGGGAACAGATGATTTGCCCCACGATGACGATCCTGATTTCCAGGCAGTTCTGGACTCAGCCAAGCCGGCCCACAGTGTGGACCTGGCGATTCCCTACTGGCTGGCCCAATACCCGGTTACCAATGCCCAGTTTCAGATGTTTGTGGCTGCCGGAGGTTACCAGGAGCCGGAACATTGGAAATTGGCCGAAGCCAATGGTTTATGGCAAGATGGCCAGATACAAAGCTACAGCTGGATTGCGGAAAAAAGCGAATATGATCGGGTCACCCGGGGTGAACCGTATGATTACGGCCGTCCTTTTAACCTGCCCAACCATCCGATTGTAGGGGTCAACTGGTATGAAGCGCAAGCCTTTTGCCACTGGCTCACGCGGCGCTGGTGGCAGCAAGGGCGACTGCCAAACGACTGGCAGGTGCGGCTGCCGACAGAAGCGGAATGGGAAAAAGGTCTGCGCGGCGGGCAGGAGATTCCCGAGAAGCCAAAAATCAGTTCGGTCCGTGCTGATATGGCGTTAATGCCATCTGTGCTGCTCCGGTCGGGGACTTTGCCGGAACCGGAGGCTTTGACTGAACAAACGAATTTCTCCAGGACCAAGATTGGTGCCTCCAGCGGCGTGGGGTGCTTTCCTGCCGGCGCTTCTCCTTATGGTTGTGAAGAGATGCTGGGTACCGTCTGGGAATGGACGCAATCTGCCTTCGGCCGTTTTGATAGTGAAAAATCAAAAGGCAGATGGGTTTACGACCCATTCTATGACTATCCCTACCGGCCCGAAGACGGCCGCGAGCAGTTGGAACGGGATACCAACTGGTTACGTGTTCTGCGTGGCGGCAGTTGGGCCGCAGACGAGAAGTGGACGCGCTGCGGGGCCCGCCTCAGGTTCAATCCGAACCTCGACCTCAGGGACCTCGGGTTTCGTGTGCTGATGTCCCCATTTATCGACTCTGCGCTCTGAAAACTCTGGCCTCTGGAGACTCTGGAGCAACCGCAGGTTGCCGCCGCCGTAGGCGGCCTCTGATCTCTGGCGCGCCTTTGGCGCGCCGATCGCGAAAATTTTGAAATCTGATACGCGTTGACACGGCCTTTTTCTCTGTGCTAATCTAGCCCTACGACCTGCCTGTATCCCTACTGCTTTGGAGGTGCGTGTGTCCAGTTTGTTGTCTACTGTATCCGGCAAGTTTAGCCAATCGCTCATTCTGGGAACTTTTTTTCCCGTTTCAGTTTTTGTCATTCTGGCCCTGATACTCCTGCCACCCTTGCTGCCCGCGCCGGTTGGCGACTTTGTCTTGGCTGAATCCCTTGAATCTCAATGGCATTTGCTGCTGGTTACTCTGATCATCATCGTGCTCAGCGGCCTGCTTTACAATCTCAATATCCCCCTCATCCGCCTGTATGAAGGATACCCCTGGCGCAAATCCTGGCTGGGAAAAAGACGCGTGACACATTACCAGCAAAAATTTCGTGCCCTTCAAGCCCGCAGTGATGGCTTGCGTATCTTGTATCAGACCAACGCTGCCAAGCAAAACCCAGAGGCGCGCGAAAAAATCCGTGTGCTGCGCGTAGAAAAAACGCGTCAGCTGCAAAATGATTATCCAAAGGAAGAAGCGTGGGTGCTGCCAACCCGTCTGGGCAATACCATCCGCAATTTTGAAAACTACCCGAACCGGCAATATGGTATCCGGGCTATCACCTTATGGCCGCGTCTCGTCGGCAAAATCGATTCCGGCTATGCCAGGGCTTTGCCAAACTCATAAATAATTGTAAAGGGCCAAGTCAATCCTGGCAT
>CALBTC010000214.1 GCA_937967805.1 uncultured Anaerolineaceae bacterium | reverse complement strand
TTGAATTGTGCGCTGGCGAGCTTCCGACGCACGCACATTCAAGTGCTGCATGAGTGCCTCACTAATTTGACGACCGATTGTCAACACCGGATTCAGAGACGACATGGGGTCCTGAAAAATCATGGCAATTTCCCGGCCCCGAATTTGCTGCATTTGCTTGTTGGAAAGTGCCAACAGGTCTTGATTTTCAAATACAACTGTGCCGCCAGCAATTTCACCAGGCGGTTGCGGCACAAGCCCCATGACAGAAAGCATGGTAACGCTTTTCCCGGAGCCAGATTCGCCAACGAGGGCAACAATTTCTCCTTCATCAACCATGAATGAGACGCTGTTCACTGCGTGTACAATGCCTTCCTGTGTATAGAAACGGGTTGTGAGATCGTGAACTTGTAGAAGAGTGGTCATAAATTATATTGCCTGATTTACTGGGGTATTGCGCAGCTTTTCCAAATTATTGGAAATTAAATAAGGGGTAATTTAGTTTTGTTGCCAAAATTGGCAGAAAATTGATAGTCTACGGGTTTTTCGATTATTGAATGGGGTAATTCTAAGTGTCATCGAAGCTAACAGATGTTTAATCTATCAAAAAGAGCCATTTAGCGCATAAAATACAGGCCAAATGGCCTATAAATTACAAACCAGTTGGAATATAAGCACACTTTTGGTCACCTCTGTACAAACTCCAAGAGTGGCGCGGTGTAGAGGGCGAAGCCACCGGCCGATTCGCCGCTGTCTTGCATGACTGGGCAAGTAAAGGTTGCTGTGTCGCTGGCAGCCATAATTATTGTGTTTATTAGAGAGGTTCCATAGGTACAAGCCACGCCAGTACCTAATTCAGCACTGCGTTGGCATACGCGCAGCACCAGGGGGTAGTTTGCCGTGTTTGGCAGGGTGGGGATTACGGCCGTTCCCGGTTCGCAAATCACCTCATCCAGTGCTACCTCAGTAAAGCCACAGTTACGCAGTGGCCCTATTTCCCCATTGGCACAAGATTCGGTTATAAAACCGCCGGTTGGCGGGAGGGTTACGGCCGTCATCGCCTGGTTGTTGGCTGCCCAATCAGAAATGAAATCACATTGGGGTCGATTAATATCATGGCCATCGGGAGACGTAAAATCACTGGGTTCCCAAAGCTGGTTGCCAGTTTCATCTAACACCGGAGTCCCTTCACACAAGAATTGATCGCCGTTGGACGTAAAGCCCAGTTGAACCATGAGACCCTCCGGCAGTATCTCCAAATCAGTTATATCGATCCATTGGGCATCCAATCCAGCAATGTATTCATCTGCCCACCCTGCTTGAATTCCCTGGAAGCTGCAAGAGTAGCTGTGGGTCAGGGGAGCCGCTTCGTTGTTGCTCATTCTGACGGTGCTTTGCACGCAAAATGCTTGCTTGCTGCCAGTTAGCCCTTCGGCGTCTTCCAAAAAGAAATCGCCGTAATTACTGTAATGAAAATGATCGTGACAGGGGCTGTAGGTAAAAACATGATTTTCCGTATCTTCTACGTTGGCCTGGCCTATGTGCATCGCTTCAGCGCCTACATTCCAGACGGTAGCATCAAATTGCAGCAGGCGTCGCCAGCCGCTGCCACCTACAGCGCCTTCTTCGGCGGCACAATCCCCCTCTTCAAAATAGCGGTAAATGATGCGATTGGTGGAGAGATCATCGGCAACGGCCGTTAAGTCTGGGGCATCCCAATTGGTCACTGAGCCCAGGCGCACCTGGTCAGCCAAATCTTCCTCCCATTCCAACCGCTCGAATCGGATCATGGCCGACACCTCTCCGACGCGAGCGACCAGAGCTTCCTGGCAGGATAAATTGGGCAGGTAGGAACGGTGGCAACCAGTCGCGCCACTGCTATCGGACGTGCAAGCAAAATCATAGAAATGCCAGATGTTTTCTGAATCAAAACTATTCGGGGGAAAGCCCCCTTCGTTGATACAGGCATTGCCCGTACGCTGGAGCAGCAAGTCTGGATCGGCCGGAAAAATAAACGGCTCCTCCCATATGCCACTCACATCAGCCAGAGCAGGCTCCGCTAACCCAAGGGATTGGGCATCCGTTAGCAAAACAGTGCTGAATGTGTAGCCAATCATTACCAACTCATGTCCTTGAATGGTTTGGCGAGTTGGCCCTTCTGGGTTTAGCTGAATCTCCCATAATTCTTCGGGGGGCAAAGGTAACTGACCTTTCTCAGGATAGAGAAAGTTGCGAAAATTGAGGCGGTTGCGGGTTAGACGCACCTGGCGCATCGCTCGGGTCAGCCAGGCATCATCAGCCAGCGCCAGCAACTCTTTGGCTACCCGGTCGCGCATTTCATCTGGGAATTCGTCCAGCAAAATGCCCACCTGGCTTTGCATGGATATTTGGATGAGTGCGCCGGGTAATGTGGGGAAGGGAACGGCCGTTGGTTCCTCTGTTTTCTCTATTGCTTCCAACGCCTCCGGTGTGGTAGGAACGTCAGTCAGAGCGTCTGGGGTGATGAGTGGCGGGGGCAGCGAGGTTGGTTGGGCAACGGCCGTTTCGCTCAGTGGCGTCGGCTCAATTTCTGGCAGGCTGCTCTCAAGTTCGCCCCGGCAAGCCGATAAGGCTAACAGCAAAAGCAGGACAATAGTGATAGTAGGCTTAAAACTTGATGACGGTGGCTTCATTTACTCCCTCAACACCCAATATACCAACATGGATCATCCCGATTGGCGTTTAGACGTACCTCAAAATGCAAATGTGATCCCGAAGAATTACCCGTATTCCCCACAGCACCAATACGGTTGCCCTGATAAACAATCTGCCCTGGCGACACGTTGATACCACTTAGATGAGCGTAGAACGTCTCATAGCCATTGCCATGATTTACTACAATCAAATTACCATAGCCATAGATATTCCAACCGGCAAAGGTAACCGTGCCCGTATCTGAAGCCACCACAGCTGCACCTTCCGCTTGGGCCACATCTATGCCCGGATGACCGTACCAAAAGAATTGGGTGAAGTTTCGGCTGGTAATGGGCCAGACAAATGTGCCGGTTCCAACAATAATTGGCTGCACACCGCGCCCTTCAAAGGAGCTGTTCACATCGGCAATGGTTGGTGGGTTCCAAACAAACAGTTGCCGCACAGCCCCAGGTACAACAATTTGTGTATCCGGCAGCAGCCGGTAAGGAAAGGTTAAATTGTTGGAGCCGTAGGCGATAATATCTTCAACGGGAACACCATACCATTGGGCAATTGCCTCCACGGTATCTCCTGGGGCAACATCATGAATCAGGCCGTCAATTGGCAAAATTATCAATTCGGTACCAGTTTGCAAAGCGTTGGAAACTTCGCTGAGGAAGGGGTTACCACCCAGCAATGTTTCTGGTTTGATGCCGAATTGTTCGGCAATGCCCACTGGCGTATCGCCTCGTTCCACGCGATAGATTTGGAATTCATGGGTTGGAGATGATGGTTTGAAAGTTAGAGGATTGAGATCGGGAGAGAAGCTGTTGTCTTGAAGAATAGGCAATGCTGTGGTGTCTGTAATGACCACCTTGTGCGCGTCTATTGGCTCTTCTTCCCCTTTTTCATCATTTGACAAATTCACCATAGCTGATTCTTCTTGATTTGGCTTCAATTCATCGGATACGATGCTATTTTGAAGTTGGAAAATCAGAACCCCAACAGCTACGGTGATTAATATCAAATACCCGCTCTTTGCCTGTATTTTTGCAAACAATCTTTTCATTTGCACGCCTATGCTCAGACTGCACGCCTATGCTCAGACCTCTTTATTTTCTGAACAAATAAATCGAGAATAACGTCCCCTCTTGCTCATAACAAGGGTCATTCTACGTGTACAGGCATAGGCTATACAGCCTGTTAAATTCAGTTAGATTTTTAGTGATGACAAGGGATTTGAAGTGGCAACAGGTGATTCCAAACAGTCCAATTCTCAATACTGCTACTTTATTTCTGAATTATGCAAAAACCAAAAAGATTTTTGAATTAGAAATGTTGGCAAATTGGTTTTTGCTTGAGCAAACCACAGAGAACTCATTCTCTGGTTTTCAAGTTACTTTCTGTGGTTTGCATACGAGCCACAATTAGCTTGAAAATACCGCCAAGACCCATATCCTCCACGCTTTCCAACTGCAGGTGGCTCCGCTGGACGTTTTCCACGGTGCGGCGGTTAATGTGCGGCCCCATGAGCCGGACTGTGATTGGGTCAAGAATATGCATCAATGTACCCAGCACAGGATTGGCCGATCGCACATGCTCTAACAGCAGCAAACGGCCGTTTGACTTCAGCACCCGGGCAATCTCATTTAGCCCCAAAATAGGATCGGGCACCGAGCAAAACACAAAAGTGGCAACGACATCATCGAATGAATTGTCAGGGAAATCAAGGTCTTGCACATTCCCTAACTGTAAGTTGACCTCAGCCTCCAGCTCGGCCGCCCGCGCTTTGGCGCGTTTTAGCATCCCCGGCGTCAGGTCAATGGCAGTGACCACCATGCCAGCCGGATAGTAAGGTATATTCTTGCCCGTGCCTACGCCTACCTCCAACACCTTCGGCCCTTGCACCAGCGACCAGAGTCGCGGCCGCCACGCTGCATAACGCCGCTCGGCCAGAATTTCCATCGCGTCATAAAACGGAGCAATTCGTTGGTAACGCGCCTGCGTTCGGGCTGTTTCTTGTTCGTCAAGAGGCATACACTTCTTCCCTCATTGCCGTGCGCCGTAAGATGAGAGCGGGGAGGGCTATGATGGCAGCACCATGAATACCGTGACTAATCAACCACAGCATCCCACCAACTATGGTAACGGCCGTTACTGGCATAATAAAACCCGCGTTAGCCATTGCTGCGCTGCGCAAAATGTTGTCGACAATACACCAAACGAATGTTAGTATCAGAATTAAAAAGACACCCAGTGCCAACAGGCGCGAAACCTTTTTTTGTAGCATGAAGCAGACCTCGTATCAAATCTTTCACAAGAAAATAATTAGGTGGCATAAGATCGTCTATGCCGTATAGACGATACCCTGCAATCCAGAGCCAACCTGTCAGAAGACCAACAGCCATTACGAACAAGAAAATCCCAGAATTTATTCTCATAATATACAAGAATAACCCTAAATTCTAGGGCCAAACAGCCCATCATATTAAACTGGTGATTTTTGTCATTTTCACGCATTCTGCCTTTCTAAGGAGGGAGTCCTAAAATGAATAGGCTATTTGGCCTATGATTCATACGCTGCTTTGCGCTGGACAGTGTCCGTTGCCAAGGGTTATAGTGTTTTATACTGAGCCAAACTTATTTTGCCGATTTCATCAAAATACAGAATTTCATTTTTAGCTTGTTTGGCTTAATGAGGAGTTAAAATTTTTGGTGAATGAAACTGCATCCTCAAAGCTAGCTCACTATGCAAGCCGTTCGCGATGGCAATTCATCGGGTTGATAATTCTAGTTATCATGCTACAACAAATCGTAGAACATGTTTGGCTAGTTAATCTGACACGATCTGAGCATTTTGCAACACAAGTCTTGTTTTATGGTATTTCCGTTCCTGTTTTACTCTGGCGCGGGTTAACGTTACTGCGTCAAAGTGTGCGTCAAGCATCGGAATCAGAACGAAATTATATTGATTCGCAAACGACTTTGCAGGAAGTTAATAATCAACTGACAACGTTATCACAGTCTAACGGCCGTTTAGCCGCCGCCCACGATGAGCAATCACTGCTAAAGGTTCTGCTAGAACTGCCTTTAGACGTTATCCCTGCGCTTGGCAGTTCATTGATTTGTTTTGATCAGCAACAACACCCACTCCCCCCTCTGTTTTTGGGTGATTTACCGCCAGTTGTATTTGAAACCTGGTCTGCCCATTTGACTGAACAACAGGTTCGTCAACAGTGCGCAAACTGCACAGCACATTCAGCCACAGCTACTGCCCCATGCCCGCTCTTTGTTTCTGCGACTGGATTAATGGACGTACAGAAGATACATTGCCTTGAATTGAAGTGTAACGGCCGTCTTTATGCAATCCTTAACATCTATCTGGCCGATTCGCAAAGCCCAACGCCAGATGAAAGAAAATTACTGGATACAATGGCTGGAGAAATGGCGCTTGCGTTAGAGAGTTATTGCCTTCGGCGTGATCTGGCAATCTTGCATGACCTGGAGCAACTGCATCAAGACACATCTGACCACGCAAATCTGCGTCAGATATTGGAAGATGCCGTCAATGCGTTTGAGGTGACTGGCGGTGTTTTATATGTGGCCGATAAAGAAAAAAAAGAAATCTGCATACAGGCCCAGGCTGGACAATCATTAGGTGCCGATCTGGATTTAGTCACATTCAAAGTCAGCAAAGTGTGGCAAACTGAAACCCCCGTAATTATTTATCACTTCAAACAAAAGAAAAGAAGTGGTGTACGCTCTGTCCTGGCAGCGCCAATGCAGGTGCATGGATGCCCATTCGGTATGCTTGTTTTGTGGGCCTCACATGCGGGCGTTTTTACAGATTATCATGTGCGCACAGTGGCCATCATTGCTGCCCAAGCTGCACAACTGGCACAAAATGATCAAATTCATTTACGAAGAGAATATCAAGTCATGTTAGCCGAACGAGGGCGGTTAGCGCGCGATATCCATGATGGACTGGCGCAAACATTAGGGTATTTGAAACTGCGTTCGGCCCAAATTGCTGATTGGCTGCAACGGGGAGAGACACAGCGTACTTTAGAGGCGTTGATAGATGTACGACAGTTACTTGACTGCGCCTATACGGATACACGCGAGGCAATCGACGGCCTGCGCTTAAATGGAATTGATTGTGATGTTCAGAGTTGGGTGGATGATGTCGTCTCGAAATTCGAGTCATTCAGTGGCATTCTAGTTAACACCACTTTATTCCCAGACGTTCATCTACCCCCAGAAGTACAGGCTCAATAGCAATATTCGTAGACACGCAGATGCGACGCATGTTTGGTTAGAATGGAACATCAACGAAAGCCACTTAACGCTTAAAATTCGTGATAACGGTTGTGGATTTGACCAAAATGATATGCATCCTTTTGCCCAACATGGGCTCCGAATTATGGCAGAACGTGCTGAGTTACTTGATGCCATGCTTCAAGTTGTCAGTTATCCCGATGAAGGGACCGAAGTTGTCTTAACAATTCCGTATCTGGAAACGGCCGTAGGGGCAGAACATGAAAGAGCCTATTAGAATCCTACTCGTTGATGATCACACTTTGTTTCGTCGAGGATTGGCCGGTATTTTGACAGAGCAGCCAGATTTCATCATTGTGGGTGAGGCAGCCAATGGACAGGATGCCATTGAATTAACGCGCCATTATCTTCCAGACATCATCTTGATGGATATTCATATGCCCCGTCATACCGGCGTAGAAGCCGTAAGCACCTTAAAAAAAGAGCTTTCAACCCGTATCATCATGCTCACTGTTTCCAATGAAGACGACGATTTGCTGGCGGCATTGGCTGCGGGAGCCGATGGTTATTTGTTAAAAAGTACAGAACCAGAGGAATTGTGCTGGGCCATACGCCAGGTTGCATTCGGCAAAAATGTTTTGTCACCAGATGTAACGGGGCGTGTAATGAAAGCCGCTGCAAATGGACAACAGCAATCCGTCCAGCTCAGTTCCCGCGAACATGAGGTGCTGTTAGAATTGGCGCGAGGTGCAACAACCGCTGAAATTGCCGAGACGCTGACAATTTCCAGAAATACCGTCAGAACCCACGTCAGAAACCTACTCAAAAAACTAGAAGCAACCAATCGTGCGGAAGCCGTGGCGCGTGCTTCTGCGTTTGGGCTGCTCTCATCCCCCGATTAGCTTCATCTTTCAAATGGATGAGGGTGATCATCCCCCTTTTTGTTACACAAAATTCATCCTTGACTCATCCACCTGTAGGATACCGTTCGCTGCCTGACTGGCTTATGCTCATCATAGGTAAAACTGCGAGGGTATAAAAAGCAACAGGTTGTGTAGATGTCCATTTTGGCGAGTCGTGTTCTTATCATTTCCCAACAGGCACTTTTTCGTGAGGGACTGCGTCGCTTGCTTTCTGACTCGCCAGGCATTGATCAATTAAAGGTCGTCCGTTCGCTCATTGAAGCCAAAACGCTGGCACCTGTAATGAATCCCGATTTGATCATTTTTGACTGCTCTGAATTACCCCTTGCTGCAATACAAGAGGAAACGATAACGAACCTATTTCGTTTGGGTAGCCCTCGCGTTGTCACATTGACCCTGGCAAACAAAGAAATGGTCATTTACTGTCGTCGCGCAATTCGAGAGGCGACCATGAGAGATCTGTTCGGATTACTTGAAAATAACAAGAGGTGAAGTTGTGGAAGCGATAAAAAATCCTGCATCAGTAGAAGCGTGTAATACCTTGGTGGAAATATTAAGATGGCGTGCTGATCATCAAGCCAATCGCCGCCTCTTTACCTTCCTTCAGGATGGGGAACGTGAGGAAATACACCTCACATTTGGCGAACTAGATCAACAGGCAAAGGCCATTGCTGCGCTGCTGCAGGAACAAGGGATGATCGGGCAGCGTGTGCTGCTCTTGTTCCCGCCGGGATTGGATTACATTGCTGCCTTCTTTGGCTGTTTGTACGCGGGAGTGATTGCGGTGCCTGTGTATCCGCCAAAGTTGACCCGGCTAGACCGTTCCCTTCCCCGCTTGCAGGCCATCATCAACAATGCCCAGCCCGTGGTTGCTTTAACCACCACGCCTATTTTGTCGATGGCCGAAAATTTCTTGGCACAAGCACCGAATTTTCAAGCATTACGCTGGATGGCAACGGATACGGTTGGTGCAGAGATGGCAGCAGATTGGTTTCCCCCCTCAATCGAGCGAGATTCCTTAGCCTTTTTACAGTACACATCAGGCTCAACGGCCGTTCCCAAAGGCGTCATGGTCAGTCATTACAATCTCATCCACAACGAAGCCCTCATCCAACGAGCATTTGAAATTACAGCAGATGATGTTGGTGTGGGATGGCTACCTCTTTACCATGATATGGGTCTAATTGGCACCGTATTACAACCCATCTATTCAGGCTTTCCCTGCATCTTAATGTCACCTCTGGACTTCTTGCAAAAACCTATGCGCTGGCTGCAAGCCATCTCCCACTATCGGGCGACAGTCAGTGGCGGCCCCAACTTTTCCTACGATTTATGTGTACGCAAGATAACCCCAGAACAACGTGCTGCTCTTAATTTACGCAGTTGGCGCGTCGCTCTGAACGGTGCAGAACCAATCCGACCAGACACAATAGAGCAATTTACGTCCACATTTGAGCCAGTTGGCTTTCGCCGTGAAACATTTTTCCCTTGTTACGGTCTCGCTGAAGCAACCTTGTTTGTGAGCGGCGGCCCAGTCTCAACCCCTCCGGTTATACGGAAATTGCAAGCAGGTTCATTAGAAAACAAGCTGGCTGTTCCTGCTCACCAGGATGATGAGAATACGCGCACGCTCGTAGGCTGTGGACAACTCTGGCAAGAACAGCATCTTATGATTGTCAATCCACAAACAAAAACAGAATGCTCCTCCGACCAAATTGGTGAAATCTGGATTTCCGGATCGAGCGTCGCGCACGGCTATTGGCAAAAACCGGATGATTCCGCAGACACCTTCTGCGCGTATCTTGCAGATACAGGTGAGGGGCCATTTCTGCGCACGGGCGATTTAGGATTTCTGCGAGGGGGTGAACTGTTTATTGTCAGCCGTCTGAAAGATTTGATTATCATCCGCGGTCGCAATCACGCTCCGCAAGACATTGAACTCACCGTAGAAAAAAGCCATCCAGCGCTGCGGCAAGGGTGTGGTATTGCCTTTTCGGTTGAGATTGCTGGTGAGGAGCGACTGGTGGTTGTGCAGGAAGTGCAGCGGCGGCACCTTGACGTCAATATCAACACGGCCGTTAACGTCATTCGCCAATCCGTTGCTGAATGTCACGAACTTCAGGTTCATGAAGTGATTTTGCTAAAGCCAGGCGGTATTCCCAAAACGTCCAGCGGCAAACTGCAACGACGTGCCTGTCGCGCCGATTACCTCGATGGCAATTTAGAAAAAGTGATAGCACACGACATATTAGAATTCAATGTAGGTGAAAATGACACCTGGACAGCAAATGCCACGCTGACTAATGCGGAATTGTTGGCCGCCGATCTAAATCAACGTCCAGAGTTACTTAGAAATTATTTACATCAACAATTGGCACAGGCACTGCAAGTACCGCCAGCCAATTTGAGTGGTGATCAGCCGTTTACGGCTTTAGGCTTAGATTCTTTGAAAGCGCTTGAGTTAAAGAGCCAGATTGAGTTTGCTTTGCAACTCGAATTTCCGCTCGTCACGTTTATGGAACACCCCACGATTACTCAGCTTAGTGAAGCGTTATTAGAGCAGATAGATGCCCAAATGGTTCCAATCTCAGATGGAGATGGCACGGTGTGCGACAGATTAGATCAGTTGTCGGAAGCGGAGGTCAACATCTGGCTGGATCGTTTGGTGCGTGAGGAGATTTAAAAATGACCATGAGTCCTGAATCAATAAAATCGTTGCCGCTAGAGGAAAAACGAGTGCTGTTGGCGCAATTATTGCAGCAGAAGCCAAACGGCCGTATCCCCCCACAAAACGGCCGTTCCCCAGCCAATATCCTGCCACCCCCCATTGTCTCTGCCCCGGATGATCGCAACCTGCCCTTTCCGCTCACCGACATCCAGCAGGCATACTGGGTCGGGCGCAGCGCCACCTATGAATTTGGCGATGTTTCTATTCATGTCTATTCCGAAATTGAAGGGGACAATATCGATTTAGATCGCCTCACCCTGGCCTGGCAGCGATTAGTTGTCCGGCACGACATGCTGCGAGCGGTTGTTTTGCCCGATGGCAGTCAGCAAATTTTGGAAGACGTGCCACCTTACAAATTTGCCATACAAGATTTGCGCCATCATACACCAGCGGCAGAAGCAGACGCCTTAGCCGCCACCCGTGATGAACTGGCCCACCAAGTGCTGCCTGCGGAGCAATGGCCTGGGTTTGATATTCGGGCATCGTTGTTGGCAAACGGCCGTATTCGCCTCCATGTCAGCATTGACTTGCTCCACCTTGACGGTGGCAGCCTCATGATTCTCAACGACGAATGGGTGCAGCTGTACCAAAATCCTGACGTGATCTTGCCCCCATTGTCACTTTCCTACCGCGATTACGCCCTTGCCGTCACCGGACTGAAAACATCCACACAGTACCAGAAATCACTTGACTACTGGCGTGAGCGAGTGCCAGCTCTGCCACGAGCGCCAGAGCTGCCCATGGCGCAAAACCCATCGGCCCAGTCAGAAACTGAGTTCGTTCATTTCAGCACCCGGCTTGAGGTAGATGCGTGGCAGCAATTAAAAACAAAGGTCGCAAAGTCAGGTCTTACACCATCCTCAATTCTCCTTACGGCTTATGCGGAAATCCTGGCCGCCTGGAGCAGATCATCGGACTTTACCATCAACGTCACCCTATTCAATCGTTTGCCGCTGCACGAGCAGGTCAACCAAATTCTGGGCGACTTTACCTCCATGATCTTGCTGGCGGTGAACAATCCGGTACACAGTCCCTTTACCGACCGCTCACAGCAGGTACAGCGCCAATTGTGGACAGACCTGGAACACCGATACGTGAGTGGTATCGAAGTGCTGCGTGAATTTGCCCGAGTTCATGGCTCAACTGGTGAGGCACTGATGCCGGTTGTCTTTACCAGCCTGCTCGATCTCACCGCCCAAGGCTTCCAGCCGCCGCTGGCGTCCATGCAAAAATTAGGGGAAATTGTCCACAGCATCACCCAAACGCCACAGGTGTGGCTGGATCATCAGGTTTGGGAGGAGGATGGCGAACTGGTACTGAATTGGGACGCCGTTGCCGGTATCTTCCCTGATGGGGTGATCGATGCGATGTTTGCGGCGTATTGTCGCCTGCTAAACCGGCTGGCAAATGAGCCTGAGGCCTGGGAAGATGTGCGGCAGTCGCATGTACCACCCGCGCAGTTGGCACAGCGAACGGCCGTTAACGACACCGCCGCCCCCCTACCCGATGGCACCCTCTACACCCATTTTGTTGCCCAGGCCACTGCTCAGCCAGACCATCCGGCCGTGATTGCCAACAACCGTACAATCACCTACGATGAGTTATACCGGCATTCCAATCAAATCGGCCGCCGCTTACGCAAACTAGGCGCAAAACCCAACATGTTAGTGGCTGTGGTTATGGAAAAAGGATGGGAACAGGTGGCTGCCGTCCTGGGCATTCATGCCTCAGGTGCTGCATATATCCCGGTCGATCCTAAACTACCACAAGAGCGGCTCTGGTATTTGCTGGAAAACAGCCAGGTTCAAATTGCGCTCGTGCAATCTCGACTTGATGAAACCCTTGCCTGGCCGCCCAACATTAAACGATTGTGTGTTGATACAGATGAATTTTCAACCGAAGATGACAGTCCGCTGGTGCCGGTGCAAAAACCGGAAGATTTATCCCACGTCATCTACACTTCCGGCTCCACAGGATTGCCCAAGGGGGTGATGCTGGAGCACCGCAATGTCGTTAACCGCATGGTGGATGTAAACCAGCGCCAACAGGTTGATTCGGCAGATCGTGTCCTGGCATTGACCGCTTTACATCATGACCTCTCCGTTTATGACATATTTGGCATGTTGATGGCCGGTGGCACGCTGGTGATGCCCAAAGCTGACCGTGTGCGCGACCCAGCCCATTGGGCAGACTTAATGGTGCAGCACCAAGTCACGACCTGGAACTCAGTTCCCGCTTTTCTGGAAATGCTGGTGGAATACTTGGAACATGCCCCTGATGTGGAATTGGTACGCCCTCGCTTTTTACGCTGGGCTATCCTGGCTGGTGATTGGATTCCAGTCACGCTGCCAGATCGCCTCCGGGCGCTGGTGCCTCAGGTGCAAATCATTGCCTCCGGGGGCCCCACTGAAACAACCATTTGGGACATCTGGTATCCAATTGGGCAGGTAGACCCATCCTGGAAAAGCATTCCTTACGGCAAGCCGATGACAAACGCCTGCTACGATGTCTTAAACGAGGCGTTAGAACCTTGTCCAGTTTGGGTACCAGGCGAACTGTACATCAGTGGCGCAGGTGTGGCACGTGGCTATTGGCGGGACGAGGAAAAGACCCAAATGCAGTTTTTGACACACCCCAAAACAGGGGAACGTCTTTATCGCAGTGGTGACCTGGGACGCTTTTTGCCGGATGGCAACATTGAATTTATGGGTCGCGCCGACTTTCAGGTCAAGATTGGCGGCTGTCGCATTGAGTTAGGCGAAATCGAAGCGGCTTTACAGCAGCATCCAGGGGTGAGAACGGCCGTTGCCACTGCCATCGGTGAACTACGCGGAAATAAAAGGCTCGTCGCTTATGTTGTTCCTACCCGACCCCAGGCAGCAACGCCCTCACCAACAACCCACACAAACGGCAGCAATGGAAAGTTGCTAGATGAATACCAAGATTTCCAGGTTGAAGGGATAGAATTGTTGGATCCGCTGCAGCGCATCGAGTTCAAACTGGGCAAGGCAAATATTCGGCAGGTTAATGGGCATGCACCGGTGCAGCTCACGCCGCCCATCATGGATGAAGCATTGACGAAAACGTACACTGACCGCCGCAGCCATCGTCAATTTACCCCCGACCCTATCCCATTCGAACAGTTTAGCGAATTACTGAACTGTCTTTATCACATTGAATTGGATGGCTTGCCCAAGTATCGGTATGGTTCCGCTGGCGGCCTTTATCCGGTGCAAGCCTATCTGCACATCAAGCCCAATGGTGTTGAAGGCATTGCTGCCGGAACGTATTATTATCATCCACAGCACCATCAACTACAACTGCTCTCATCCGATGCACCGCTGGCGAGAACGTTACACGCGCCGAATAACCGGGCTATTTTTGATACGGCCGTGTTCTCCATCTTCTTGGTCGCCGAAATGAACGCCATCAAACCCATGTACGGCTGCCTCGCGCCAGATTTTTGCCTGTTGGAGGCCGGTTACATGAGTCAATTGTTAATGATGCATGCCGCTGAAATGGGTCAGATTGGCTTATGCCCCATTGGTGACATGAAATTCGAGCCAATCCGCCACCTGTTTGCACTCGAAGACAATCACGTCCTCCTGCATTCATTTTTAGGCGGCGCAATCATGCCAGCTAAAGGACAAAACTGGTCTGCCGAGCAGAAATCTTTCATGAAAAAGGCAGCCAACAAACCACCATCGTGCAGCAATGGCGATTTGGCAACAGAACTACGCCACTTCCTGACGACTAAATTGCCGCAGCAAATGATTCCCACAACCATCATGATGTTGGATGCGCTGCCCCTGACGGCAAACGGCAAGGTCAATCGCCGTGCGTTACCCGTGCCTGATGAGCAGCAAACCGAAACAGCAACCGCTTACGAACCACCGCAATCCGATGTGGAACAAACGTTAGCAACGATTGTACAAGACGTGTTGCAAGTCGATGGCATCGGCATTCACCACAACTTCTTCGATTTAGGCGGCAACTCCGTCCACGTGGTGCAGATTCTCAACCGACTGCGCGACACATTCAAGCGTGAAATACCCATCACCGAAATCTTCCGGCATCCGACAATCAGTATGCTGGCCGGGTATCTCAATCAGACAGAAAGCGAAACCACTACGTTCCGGCGCGGCGACGCGCGCGCAGACGCACGAAAAGAGAGACTGACCCGCCGAAAATCCCGGCGACGCTAGAGAGAAAGAGGTGCGTCGCACTTTGAAAGTATGTCTCACCTGAGGAAACCATCATGACATATCAAGAACCAAACAACGATTTGGAACAGATCGCCATTATCGGCATGGCTGGCCGTTTTCCCGGCGCACCCAACCTGGACACGTTCTGGCAGAATCTGCGGGATGGGGTGGAAGGCATCTCCCGTTTTTCCGAACAAGAAATGGCGGCTGATGGTATCAACCCAGCCACCTTCAAAAACCCCAATCACGTTCCCGCTGGCCCTGTTTTGCAGGCGGTGGATCAGTTTGACGCCGATTTTTTTGACATATCGCCCCGACAGGCAGAGCTAACCGACCCGCAGCAGCGCCTTTTTTTGGAGTGCGTCTGGGAAGCGTTGGAAAGTGCCGGTTGTGATCCGGCTGCGTTTGATGGCGCCGTAGGCGTTTATGGTGGCTCCACCCTCAACACTTACCTGCTGCACAATGTCTATCCGGCCCTGGGCTACACCAATACGGTTGCCAATTTACAAACGTTAATTGGCAACGATAAGGATTATCTGGCTACCCAGGTATCTTATAAGTTGAACCTGACTGGCCCAAGCCTGACGGTGCAAACAGCCTGTTCCACCTCATTGGTGGCGGTGCATCTGGCCTGTCAGAGCTTGCTCAATGGCGAGTGCGACATGGCGCTGGCCGGTGGCGTAACGGTGCGGGTACCGCAAAAAGCGGGCTACTTTTATCAGGATGGGGGGATATTGTCACCCGATGGGCACTGCCGTCCGTTTGACGCCGATGCCGAAGGCACCATCTTTGGCAGCGGCGTGGGCGTTGTGGTTTTGAAGCGGCTTGAGGATGCGCTGACCGACGGCGACCGTATCGAGGCGGTGATCAGGGGGTCGGCCATCAACAACGACGGCTCGCTCAAGGTAGGCTATACGGCTCCGGGTGAAGATGGACAAGCAGCGGTCATTGACGAGGCGCTGACTATCGCTGACGTGAACCCGGAGACAATAGGGTATGTGGAAGCACACGGGACCGGAACCCCACTTGGCGATCCGATTGAAGTGGCCGCTTTGACGCGCGTGTTTCGCACCAGCACGGATGCAGCCGGGTATTGCGCTCTGGGTGCAGTCAAATCGAATGTCGGCCATATGGAAGCAGCGGCGGGGATTGCCGGGCTGATTAAGACGGTGTTGGTATTGAAGAATGGTGAAATCGCGCCAACCGTGCATTATAAACGGCCGAATCCCAAAATCGACTTCACCCACACCCCGTTTTACGTGAATAACACGC
>CALBTC010000213.1 GCA_937967805.1 uncultured Anaerolineaceae bacterium | reverse complement strand
AAAAAAATGTATGCGTGGTTGCCGAAAGCTTCACCAGATTATCGTGTTGAGATTATTGAGCGTATTGTTAATGGCCCCATTGTTGTCGATCTTGAACGTGTACATGGTTTGCCAGACGGAAAGGGAAACCCGGAGTTTTTGGCCATTTACGAAGTTCGAGAAAGCAAGATAATTAATGTGTGGTTTCCTCCAGAGACTTAAATCATCCGACACAGTGGTACTTTAAAAGTCCCAAGCATCCTCAAACGCTTCTGTGTTAAACCCGTTCACATTTGAGAATGCTTACCCTTCTTTTTCTACTTTCCTCTTTTTAGGAAGCGTTGGCCACAAAGTTGATAATCAAATCCACTTCATTTTCCACGTTGGCGACGTTGGGGACCTCAGGAATGGTGAGGCCATAGGTGTCACGCAAAACCGTGGCGGTGGCGGTGCCGGAGATTTGCGTGTCGGAAACGGCCGTTGCCACCACGCTAAACGTCACCGGCTCTGTAATGTCCCGAATTGTCAAATCGCCATCAATGGTGAAGCTGATTTCTTCACCCAGCCCAGCAGAAGCAGGCAGGCCGTTGACGGCCGTTGGCACAAAGCTGATAAATTCATACGCACCCGTTTCTAAAATTTCGTTCTGGATGGCCCGGTTACGGAAATTATTGTCCGTTGCCAGGGTGCGGGCATTGATTTGAATTTCGCCAACCTGGGCCGTGGACAGGTCATTAAAGTCCAGAGCAATTTGCCCGGCGACTTGATCGGTGGCGCCCACAACTGTGGTGCGAACGCCGCGCAAATCTTCATCCAGCTCAAACTGAACCATAGACTCAGCCTGGCTGATTTCATAAATGGTTAGTCCGGTCGGCGCAGCTTCATCTGAATCTACGGCCGTTTCTTCCGTAGGTTCTTCAGCAGCTTCTTCCTCTGCGGCCTCTTCTTCCATTGTATCTTCAGCTTCGTCCAGTTCAACAGGTGGTTCTTCAGCAGCCTCTGTGGGTTCTTCCACAACGGCAGGCTCCTCACTTTCTTCAATATCCAATGGAACCGCCTCGATGGTTGCACTGGGCGCTGCCGGTTCCTCTAAAAGGCCGCAAGCTGTGGCGGTTACCAGAACCATAAACAAAAGGAAAATAGCGCAAATATTCTTCTTCACAAATTACCTCCATAAATCACGGGTTGGTGGCACACTTAAAACAAAGCGCGTTGGCTGTGCCAGAATTCCAACATTCAATTGTACGGTTTCACTTTTTAGATAGACCTTTTCGGCGACGCCCTCTTAGAAAGAATTAAGTAACAATTAAGCGGCCGTCTTGACAAAACCGTTCAAATGTTCTAATCTTCCTGTCTATACGAAAAGAAATTCACGTAGGGTTTAGAACTTCACGTAAAGGAGCGATTGAGCGTGAGCGAGCAACAACCTTTAATTTCACCAGATAAACTTCCCCCTAAACAAGATGCCCCACCCCTTTCGGCCGACGCCTCCATCCAGGCGGCATTGGGCCTTTTTGAAACCCATATGCGCGACGAAGGGTTCGCCCTAAACACAATTAAAGCCTTCGCCAGTGATGTGCGTCTGCTGGGCAAATATCTAGGCATCGGCCAACCCATTGGCGAGATTGGCACCAATAATCTAAACGATTTTCTCCATTGGCTGCTGGAGGAGCGCGGCGTGCCGTGCAGCCCCAAGTCATATGCCCGCCGCGTGACTACTTTGAAAGTATTCTTCGGCTGGCTGCACGAGGCCGGCGTGCTGCCCAATGATCCATCTGCGGCCGTTATTCAGCGCAGCGTCAAAAGTCCTCTTCCCACCATTCCCAGCGAAGAGGATCTGGCCAAAGCGCTGGTCGTCACCGAGCAGATCCGGCAAGGAAATGAGGAGCAAAAACCGGACGCCCGGCCCCACCTGCTGCTGACTCTGCTGCTGCAAACCGGCATCAAAAAAGGGGAAGCGATGGCCATTGTGCCCAACCACATCGACCGCAGCAATCCGGACCAGCCAATGT
Organism: uncultured Anaerolineaceae bacterium; assembly: GCA_937967805.1. The sequence goes on along the minus strand of CALBTC010000213.1, from coordinate 14,029 downwards.
TGTTCGTGCGTTACGCCAACCCCCGCCTGCGCTACAAGGAGCGCAAGCTGCCCCTTGAATCGGAATGGCTGGAAGTGCTGGATGAATATCTTGACCAATACGAACCGCCGGACACATTGTTTACCTGTACGCCGCGCAACCTGGAATACATCCTGCGCGATGTAGGCGATGATGCGGGCCTGGATCGCGGCCTGCTCTCCTTTGAAAACCTGCGCTGGGCCTCTACCATGCGCGACTGGCGCGCCAAAGAGGAACCGGACGACATCCGGCAAAAGCTGGGGCTGTCTAAAATTACGTGGCGGGAGACGAAGTCGAAGCTGGAAAGGCTGACGGAGCAAGAAGGGAGTGAGGCGGAAGAGAAGTGATGAGTGAGAAGTAAAAAGTGAGAAGTGGGAACTTTTTGGGAAGCAATGGCGTTACAGGAGTGCTTAAACATTGTTTTCCTCTTGAAAAGCCGCCGCTGCGGGCACAGCGGCGGCTTTTCGCGTCCAACAGATTGGTTCAATCTTGGAGATTGAACCAATCTTGATAACATCTTTTTACTGTTCGCCGGGGGTGGTGCGGTCTAAGGTGCGGGTGAGGGTGTGGACGTTGACACGCTCGGTTTCCGGGGTGGCGTAGTAGACGACGGCCGTAACCTCATAACTATCCGTCGGTTCCCTATCGCGCAAATGCACCGTCAGGCTAAAGTTGGTTTGCAGCGTCTCGATGACGTGCAGCGAACCGGCTTCTTCGCCCCGCTCATTGGTGAAGGTGACCTGAATGGACGGCCGTTCCAAAAACGGCGTCATGTCAAACCCGACCGCCACGCGACGGCCGTCTTCATGCATGTACAACCCTAGCTGCTTAATGCGCACCTCTTCCCGAGGTTTCGGCCCTTCAAACGGGTCTTCAAAAAACTTGATATCCATATCAATCCCTAAAAATTGTGAATTGTAAATGATGAATGGGGAATTGTGAATGATCTGACCCGTTCACAATTCACGATTCTCAATTCACAATTAATTATTCTTTTCCAGCTTCATCTTGTCTCGTTCAAATGAGGCAAGCCGCTCCAAGACCTGCACCAGCGTCACCTGCCACTCTTTGGTGCTCAGGTCGCGGGGCATCCAGATTGCCTTGCGGCTGACGCGGACTGTTTCGCCCAGGAAGCGCTGCAAGCGGAAACGGTCGATCCCTTCCAGGTCCAGCAGGCGAATTTTGATCTGGCCGGCTTCGGTGGTTACGGCCGTTACCTGCGCCCGTTCGGCCAACGCCTTGATCCTCAGCTGATACAGTAAATGGTGTACCGGATCAGGAATTGGACCAAACCGATCGGCCAACTCCTCAGCCATCTCGTCAATTTCAAGCAGATCGCCCAGCATGGCCATGCGCCGGTAAAGGCGCAGGCGCAGCGCCGGGTCCGGCACGTAGTCGGGCGGCACGTAAGCCGCCAGCGGCACGTCAATGAGCGTCGCTTCCGGCAGTTCGGCAGGCAGAACTTCGCCGCGCCGCTCGGCTTTGCGCCGCTTGACGGCGTTGGCCAGCAGCTTGGTGTATAAATCAAAGCCCACGGCCGAAATATGCCCGCTTTGCTGCCCGCCGAGTAAATCGCCCGCGCCACGAATTTCCATGTCGCGCAGGGCTATCTGGTAGCCGGCCCCTAGCTCCGTTTGCTCGGCGATGGTTTCCAGGCGCAGGCGGGCATCTTCGTTGAGGGTGCGCCACGGCGCGTGGAAAAAGTAAGCATAAGCCCGCTTGGCCCCACGGCCCACCCGGCCGCGTAGCTGATACATTTGCGATAAGCCAAAGCGGTCGGCCCGATCGACGATGAGGGTGTTGGCGTTGGGAATGTCCAGCCCGCTTTCGATAATGGTGGTGCTGATGAGTACGTCAATGTTGCCCTCATCAAAATCGGTCATGATGCGCTCCAGCTGCCGCTCGCTCATCTGGCCATGGCCGATGGCGACGCGCGCTTCGGGTACCAGCCGCTGAATTTGTTTGTGGATGATGTCGATGGTTTGCACCCGGTTGTGCACCAGGAACACTTGCCCGCCCCGGTCTAGCTCGCGCTGCAAAGCACGCTTCAGGCGCGTCTCGTCAAAGGCGCCGACATACGTTTGCACCGGCAGCCGCTCGGCTGGCGCTGTGTCGATGATGCTGATGTCGCGCACGCCGGTGAGGCTCATGTAGAGCGTTCGGGGAATCGGCGTGGCGGTCATCGTCAGCACATCTACTTCAGTACGCCACTGCTTGAGCCGCTCTTTGTGGGCCACGCCAAAGCGCTGCTCTTCGTCAATGATGACCAGCCCCAAATCCTTGAAGGAAATATCATCGGAGAGCAGGCGGTGGGTGCCGATGACGATATCGACACGGCCGTTCCTTAAATTTTTCACAATCCGCTCCTGCTGCGCCTGGGTACGGAAGCGGGAAAGCATTTCTACTTTGACGGGGAACGGCCGTAACCGCTCATAAAATGTATTGTAATGCTGCTGCGCCAGCACCGTGGTCGGCACCAAAATCGCCACCTGCTTGCTGTCCATCACAGCTTTGAACGCCGCGCGCAGGGCCACTTCTGTTTTGCCGTAGCCGACGTCGCCGCAAATCAGGCGGTCCATCGGCTGGGACTGCTCCATATCGGCCTTCACCTCGGCAATGACCCGCAGCTGGTCTTCCGTTTCGCGGTAGGGGAAGCTGGCTTCCAGCTCCGCCTGCCACTCGCTGTCCGGAGAGAAGGCGTGCCCGGCAATGGTTTCGCGCGTAGCGTACAGGTCGAGCAGTTCGTCGGCCAGCTCGTCGGCCGCTTTTTGCGCTTTGGCCTTGGCCTGGGTCCAGGAGCGTTCACCCAGGCGGTGCAGCGTGGGCGGCCGTTCGTCAGAGCCAACCCACTTACTCAGGCGGTCGGCGTGATGAGCCGGCACGTAGAGCGTGTCGCCGTTGGCGTACTCCATCAGCAAATATTCGCGCTCCATGCCGCCAATGTTGCGCACCACCAGCCCGGCAAAACGGCCGATCCCATATTCAAGATGCACCACGTAATCCCCGGCGGTGATGTCGGCAAAGCGGGCTTCGGGGGCAATGGGGCGCGGCGAGCGCCAGCGGCGTGGTGCCGGCCGGTTCCAGCCAAATATCTCGGCATCCGTCAGCAAATCGAGCAAAATCTCGCCGTCTTCGCGCCGCACCAGGACAAAGCCTTCGGGCAGCGCACCCTGGACAAAGGTGAGGGAGCCGGGCTCGGGGAGGTCGGGGAGGGTTTGGACAGGGTGACCAGGTGACAAGGTGACCGGGTGACCAGACGATGTTTCATCGCCGTTATCCTCGCCAGTCAGGCCGCCGCGGAGGAGGAGGCTTTCGGGTTTGATGTCGCGCAGTTCTTCGCGCCACAGGTCTTTAAGGCGGGCGGCTTGCTGGCTGAGTACAACAACGCGATCGCCTTCTTTTTGGGCCGATTTGAGCTGGGTGAGCAACGGCCGTACCTGCCCCCCATAACGTGGACCCGGCTCAAAAGAAGTGGCTAGATCTAGATACGGCCGTTCCCTCTCATCACTCTCCGGTCCATCACCCAAAATCAACGGCTGCCACCAGTTTAAAAGGTCTGCCATCTGGTCCCAGGCAAAAAGTGGACTCCGGTAGTTAGGCGGCAGGCTGGTTTGTTCGTTGGCCATCTGGTCGGCATGGTCGTGCAGTTCAGTTACGGCCGTTGCCAGCGCCTGCCAATCGTCCACCACCACCAGCGCATCCTCCGGTAAATAATCCAGCAGGCTGGCCGGCTGCGGGTAGAGCAGCGGCAAATAATATTCCAGGTTGGGGAACGCATTCCCCGCCCGCAAATCAGGGATGTCGTCGCGCCAGGAAGGCAGGCTGCCCTCATCCGGCTGCGGATCGAGGTCCTCGGGCAAGGAGAGGGCAAATTCCTGGGCCACGGCGGGCAGCGCTTCCCGCGTGGGCGGCACGATGATCGTTTCCACGGCACCGCTGTCCTCAACATCAATAGATCGCTGCGTGGACGGATCAAAAGTGCGCATCGTTTCGATCTCGTCGCCAAATAGCTCAATACGCACGGGCAGATTCGTAGCCACCGGGAAAATATCGATGATGCCCCCGCGCCGGCTGAACTGTGCGGGCGCTTCTACCACGCTCATTTCTTCGTAGCCGATGCCCAACCACGTTTCGGTCAACTTTTCCAAATCGATGATTTGGCCGACGCGCAGCACCCGCGTGCTGGTCACGAAGCGGCGCTTGGGCATGGTTTTCTGCAAAAAAGCGCGGGCCGAGGTGACGATAAGCGGCGGCTGTTCAGTGGCAGGTATTTGCGGATGCTGCCCGGCCATCAGCCGGGTGAGCACGGTAAGGCGGTCGGCGCGGCAGCGTTCGCTCCAGGGGCCACGATCATAGGGCAGCGGCGTCGGTTCGGGCAGGCGGCGCATCACGTCACCGGGGGGTAGCCACATTTCCAGCGCCTGAATCCAGGCAGAAGCAGACTCTACCTTGCCGGTGATCAGCACAACGGGCATGTCTCGCTGGAGATAGAGTTGGGCGAGAACGGCCGTTCGCGCACTGGTCGGCAGGGTCAAGGGCGGAACCACTTTTTTCTCGTCCAGCTCCGCCATGAGCTGGCCAAAAGCGGGCAGTTCGTTGAAGATGTTGAGGAGTCCAGAAACTGTCATTGTGTTAGTAAATAGGTGTTAGTTGCTAGTGGCTGGTCGTTACTAGCCACCAACAACTAGCCGCTAAAATCATTATTCTTCATTCACAAGGTTGCCATTATGCCTTGACATCGCCAGTTGAATGCCCTCCCGCAGGTAGGTTTCGATGGCGCGGACGGCTTCGGCCAGGACGTCATCCAGCAGCGGCAGGTCGTCTTTACCAAAGTCTTGCAGCACGTAGGCGGGCACGGGCATCTGCCCTGGCGGACGGCCGATTCCCAGCCGCACCCTGGGAAACTCCTGCCCGAGATGATTGATGATCGACTTCATGCCATTGTGACCGCCCGCCCCACCTTTCTCGCGCAGGCGAATGGTGCCAAAGGGTAAATCGAGCTCGTCGTAGACAACCAGCACGTTTTCCGGCGGCACTTTGTAGTAGCGGGCCAGGGGTCCAACGGCGTCGCCGCTGTTGTTCATGTAAGTTTGCGGCTTGGCGATGATGACATTTTGGTCTTGGATACGGCCGTTGCCCACAATCGCCTTGTTCTGCACCTTGCTGCTCTCTATATTGTAGGCAGCCGCCAGCGTATCGACCGCCATGAAGCCGATGTTGTGCCGGTTGCCCCGGTATTTGCGGCCGGGGTTGCCCAGGCCGACAATCAAAAATCGCTCTGCGTCGTTCATCTTGAATTCATCCGCCGGTTTTGTCCGGCGGCTAAAAAATCTACGCCAAAAGTCCACGTTCGGTCACGTCCTATGGCAAAGGTTCTACCCGACCTGCTTCAGAGGGATTTTTCGCTGCGCTCAAAATGACAAGTTTGGGTCTCTCGCTAGACAGTGTTGCCGCTTGCCAAGCAACCTCTTTTTGTCATGCTGAGGTCCCCCGAAGCATCCCTAAAACCGCTAAACAGCGCACACCTTGCCAAGCCAAACTATTCTTCAATGTCAATCTCCGCTAGATTCCACAGTTCGGACGGTTGGGAGGCGTCTGGCTGGAAGTTAAGGACGGTGGGTCGGGTAACGGCCGTCTTCAAATAATGAAACAGCGGAATAATCGGCAGCTCTTCGGTAAAAATCTGGGCTGCTTCCAAATGATTTTCCGCGTACTCCGGCGTGCCGGGCAGCGCCGACAGCGCTGCATTGCAGGCCGCATCATATTCTTCATCAATCCAGCCGGTGGCGTTGATGTTGCCCCAGCCGCCAAACCCTCGTTCTTCCGGTCCGGTGACGTTGCTGCTCAGGTAAAGGCTGCACGGCGGGCGAATGTCGGTGCGCCAGGCAAACGTCGCCAGATCGAAACGACGGCCAAACAGGGGGCTAAACGGCCCGTCGGCAAACCAGTCATTGGCATTTACATCATAAAGGTCAACGTGAATGCCACACTCGGCCAAATCGGCAGCCACCAATTCGTTGATGCGCAGGCGGATGTCGCTTTCGCTGTTGGTGCCCAGGGTGATGCTCATGGTGGTCGTAGCCACGATGGTGCTGCTCAGGTCCCGTTCGACCAGCTCGCGGAAGCCGTCGCCATCGGTGTCTTCCAGGCCAACTTCGTCCAGCAGGATGTTGCCTGCCGCCGGATCAAAATCCCACGCTTGTGCCGTCTCGGGATAGAGTGGATGGTCGTCTGGGATGTAGGCGTGCAAAATGCGGGATTGGCCGTAGGTGATCTCATCCACCAACTGCTGCCGGTTGGTGCAGAGGGTGATGGCTCGCCGCACGCGCACGTCTTCAAACCAGTCGGGACGGCCGTTGCGCGCCCCATCGCCATAATTTTCCCAGGAGTTAATGCCAAAGTCGATATGCTCGAAGATGTTGTTGGAGACAAAGGTGGCTAACAGCTCGCCCGCCTCGGCGGCGGCCAGCACGTCCGGCGTCTGGCTCAGGTTGATGGCATCGTGGGTGACGATGTCACATCCGGCGGCGATCTGGTTGACGGCCGTTTCGCCAGCCAGGTCAAATCGCAGCGTCAGCTCGGTAATGTGGGGCAGGTTCAGGTCCGCCCGATAGTAATAGGGATTGTTGCGCAGGATGAGCGCTTCCCCCTGCCGCCACTCATCGAGCACAAACGGGCCGCTGCTCAGCGGCTGCGGCGCGGCAGAATCCTCGGCCAGCAGTTCGGCGGCGGTGAAGTCACCCAACTGGTGCTGCGGCAGCGGCGTCCAGACGTTGGTGAAATATTCCGGGTCCAGGAAGCCGGGCAGTCCGACCCACGTAGCGGTGAGATCGCCGTCGGCTTCATAGCTGGCAGTACGTTCGATTTTACGCTGCACGTTGGCCAGCTCCGTCGCGGCGGCGATTTCGTAGCTGAATACCGAATCAGCGGCAGTAACCGGCGTGCCATCGGACCAGGTCATCGGCTGGAAGGTGAAATCAACCGTCATTTGCTGCATGAGCAGCGGTTCGGCATCTTCGGCCGTCAGGCTGCGGTCAAAGGTGATAAACTCACCATCACCGCGGACAAACTGCACCCCCGGCACCAAAAAGACGACGTTCCCCGCCGAATTCACAATCAGGTCGCCTTCGTTTACCTCTACCAGACCAATGCGGGCGTCGCCTTCGTCCAGGCTGGGCAGCTTTTGCAGGCCCTGAGGCTGATAGTCATAGTTGAGCGTGGTGTAAAGGTTTTCATAGAGGGCATGGCGTACGGCCGTTGCCGCCAAACTATCATCCCCATACAAAAAGAGACTGGTCGGTTCCGCGCCCAGGCAAACGGTCAACGGTTTGGGCGGCAGCGGCGTGGGGGTTGGCGGTGCCGGCGTGGGCGACGCCGCTGCAGTTGGTTCTGGCGTGGGCTCGGGATTGGCAGCGTCTGTCTCGCCCTCATCTGCACCATCGACGGAGGAAATGGCAATGGTAGCCGCCGGCGTCGGCAGATTTTCCTCATTCTGATTCTGGCAAGCCGCCAGGGCAAACATACACACAAAAATCAAGAAAATCGGCGTTGTTATCTTCACTCGGTTGCTTACTTCCTTTTGTTTGTCCAATAAAAATGCCACAGACGGCGTCCACCCCAGCGCAGCAAGAGGTACAAGCCTGCGGCCAAAAACAGCCCGGCCGTGAGGCGCATCCCCAGCAAAAAGGCTTCGCCCACCGGCGTTGTTTCCACGGCTTCCAGCCGGCCAATCAGCCCGCCTTCTCCTGTGTCATCCTCTGCCTGTGGTGCGGCAGGCGTGCCCCCAACGACGGTCGGCGGGGGCGTGGGACTGGGAAAGGGGGTTAATGAAGGCAGCGGCGTTGGTTGCTGGAAACTGCTGTCGCTGCTGCCGGTGGGCTGTGCCGGGATGGCGGCCGCAGTTGCCGTAATCGCCACGGCCGTTTCATCCGGCGTCGGTGTGGCGGTTGGTCCCTCATTTTGGATCACCAGGTCGGCAACAAAATATTCATCGTAATTAAAGTCGGTTTTGACCACGCGCAGCCGCAGTTGGTAACGGCCGTCGGGGAAAACGGGTGAGCCAATGCTCCGGCCGACGGTTGTATCCCACACAGCCAACACACCGTCCCTCACCTGCTCGGCTCCTTCGGCAAAAACAATCCATTCGGCTCCGGGCACATCTTGCCGCATAAAAGCCAGTTCGTAACGCAAATAATCGGGATGAACGGCCGTGCCACGCACTTCAATAACGCCAGAAATCGTATCGCCGGAAGCGGGCTGCGTGATGCCGCTGGTGGCTTGAGTCGCAGCTACAGGAACCGCCCGCCAAACCCACAGCGAAGCAATTGTTAACGACAACCAATAAAGCTGAGCATTCAGTGGTGTGTTGTCCCTTTTTCGTTTAAGATACGAATTGATGACCATCTCTTAAAAAAGTGAAAACGAACATAAAAGTCTAGCACATCCTGGTGCTTAAGACGAATAGACGGAGTTTTGATTAATGTTTTTTTCAACAAAGAAAATGTGGTGGCTTGCGACCATCACCTTACTATTCACGTTTGGCTGCGGGGCAGCCACCCCTGATCCCACAGTCACCAACGACAATGAAGAAGCCGAGTCGCTGCTGCCGCGTGACGGTGGTTCATTGTTGCCGTCGCTTGGCGGGGAAACGGAAGAAGAATCGGAAACGGCCGTAACCAACAGCAGCAGCACCCCCGCCGTCACCGTTGCCGCCGACACGGTGGAGTACGATGCCGACGGCATTGAAGTTGGCTTTACGGATGAGGGACGGCCGTATCGCGGCGATCCCGATGCCCCTGTTGTCATTGAAGAGTTTTCCGATTATCAATGTCCGTTTTGCGGCCGTTTCTTTAGCCAGACGTTTCCATCTATCAATGATAACCAGATTGCCAACGGGGAAGTCCTGCTCATCTTCTACGACTTCCCGCTGAACATCCACGCGCAGGCGCCGCTGGCCGCCAACGCCGCCCGCTGCGCCGGGGAACAAAGCGCCGTGGCCTATTGGGAAATGCACGACCTGCTCTTCGGCAACATTTCTGAATGGAGCCACAACCAGGCCAACGCCGTGTTTACTGACTACGGCGAGACGCTTGAGCTGGAGATGGACGCCTTTGCAAGCTGCCTGGAAGAAAACAGGTATGCCGCAGAGGTGCAGGCCGATTATGAACTGGGTCTTTCCCGCGGCGTCAACAGCACGCCCAGCTTTTTCATCAACGAGCAGCCGCTCATCGGGGCCCAGCCGCTGGCCACGTTTAACGAGGCGATTGCGCTGATTGGCGCAGGCGAAAGCATTGCCGAAGCCCCCAGCAGCGAGGGTGAACTGCCGTCTGAATACGCCGTGCCTACCCCTGTGCCCATCGAAGTTGGTCCAGAAAACGTGGCCTGGTCGGCCGGCAACCCCGACGCACCGGTGCAAATTGTGGAGTTTACCGATTACCAATGTCCGTTTTGCCAACAGTACGCCGTAGAAACGTTCCCCACCATTTTTGCGGAGATGGTTGAAAGCGGCCGTGCCTTCTACGCCATTATGGATTTGCCGTTAGACAATATCCATGCAGAGGCGATTGTGGCGGCTACGGCCGTTCGCTGCGCCGGCGAGCAAGAAGCGTACAAAGAGATGCACGACGCCGTCTTTGCCAGCCAGGCAACGTGGAGCGACGGGGGTGAAACGGCCGCTATCGACACCTTTACCGACATGGCCACCGAGTTGGGATTGGACGGCGAGGCCCTGGTAAGTTGCATTGAGCTGGGCGAACAGCGCGACCGCGTGCTGGCCAACCAGCAAGAATCCCTTTCTCTGGGCGTCAACAGCACGCCGACGTTTTACGTCAACGGCTACCCTTTGCGCGGCGCCCAGCCGTTCGACGTGTTTGACCAGGTTGCCACGCTCATAGAAAATGGCGAGCTGGAAGCCGTTCTGGAAGCGCAAATGCGCCAGGCCTATGAACAGGCACAGGCCCAGGCAGCCCAGCCGCAGCCGCCTTCCGGCCCGGTGGATATCCCCATTGACGGCGCTTACGCCGTGGGTGACCCGAACGCGCCGATTACGATTATTGAATACACCGATTACCAATGCCCGTTTTGCAGCCGTCACTTTGAACAAACGTACCCACAGCTCAAGGAAAATTACATCGACACGGGCGTGGTGTATTACGTCTTTAAGGATTTCCCGCTGACGCAGATTCATCCCGAAGCCGTGCTGGCCGCCAGCGCCGCCCGCTGTGCCGGCGAACAAGAAGCGTATCTGGCAATGCATGATGCGCTCTTTGCCAACCAGACCGAATGGGATCGCAATCCGGAAGCCGAGTCTCTCTTCAACGGGTATGCCGCCGAAATAGGGCTGAACGAGGCGCAGTTTGCCACCTGCCTGGCCGAAGGCACCTATGAAGATGCGGTCAACGCCGATCTGAATGAGGGCATCAGCTACGGGGTCAGCGGCACACCGGCCTTCTTTTTGAACGGTTACTTCTTGTCCGGCGCGCAACCGTACGCCACGTTTGTGGACGCCATTGAATTCCTGTTGGAAGAAGTGGGCGAGTAAATAAAGTAGCTTTATTGGCTCCTGACGATGCTGTATCGTCAGGAGCTTTTTTCTTTTAGGAGGGTTTGATGATGAAAAAGCGTTGGCGATTGGGCTCGATTTGGGGTGTGGCAGTTTGGTTCCGGGCGAGTTCATTACTGCTTTCCGGTTTGCTTTGGCTGCTTTTTTCTGCTGCTTTGCTGCTCCTGTTTGAGCTCTCTTTAGGCACGGCCGTGGTAGTGGGGTTTACGGCCGTCCTCCTCCATTGGCTGAGCGATCTGGTGCACCATCTGGGCCACGCCTGGGCCGCCCGGCACGTTGGTTACCCGATGGAGCGCATTGTAAGTTGGCTAATTTTGATGACCTCCGTTTATCCCAAGGATGAGCCGCCCCTGCCGGCGGCCGTCCACATTCGGCGGGCCCTGGGCGGTCCGGCAGCAAGCCTGCTTATGGCTTTGATTGGCGGGTCGGTGTTGCTCATCCTGCCCGCAGACAATTCCCCAACCTTCCTGCTTGTATCATTTCTCTTTTGGGAAAATTTGCTGGTATTTTTTCTCGGCGCATTTGTGCCGCTGGGCTTCACCGACGGCAGCACTTTACTGTACTGGTGGCCACGCCGTCACGATATTGTGTCTTAGAATCATTCAAAGGAATTTGATGTGTTTATCTGTGTCCCATTCTTTTGTTTTGCGAGAGTCTGCCTGGACTCAACGTAAATACAAAAACCAGCCGGAGCGCCAACTGTAATCATCCCCTTCAGTTAAGCCCAACTCAGATTTTTGCAGCTTGAAGGGGGTAAACAGGGCTCGCAGAGCGGCTTCACCAACGCCGCGGGGTCCGTCCGGATCGTCGTCTGGGCTGTGCAGGCGGGCAAACAGCAGGTAAGCAGCGCCAGGCCTCAGCAGGCGCAGCAGCTCATCCCGGTAAGCTTGTTGCAGCGGCGCGCTGAGGGAGTGCATACAGCCAACGTCGATGGCCAGGTCATAAGGACCGTTGGCAAAGTGCATATCTGCTACTGAACCTACGTGAAACTGAATTTGGGCTAACGCTCCGGCTGCTGCTGCACGACGTTTCGCCTCCTCAATGGCTTGCGGAACAAAATCGATCCCGTCTACCTGCCAGCCGTTTTGGGCGAGGTAGATGGCGGTACGACCGTAGCCACACCCCAAATCCAGCGCCCGACCAGCCGGCAGGGTGGCCACCAAATCCTGCACCTCAGGCGGCGGCAAGGCATCATCCCACGGCACCTGCCCGTTGGCGTACCGTTCCGTAAAGCGGGCCAGCGATTCCTGCTGCTCTCGATTCATGGTTTCATCCTTCGTCCCTGTTTTGGGTATACTTCTCGTTTATGAATGACGGCCGTTTTAGCGGAACACGCACCTACATTCTGGCCAACTGGCCCCGATTTGTGCTGCTTTACCTGGGCATGGTGGCGGCGCTCATCATTATTGGCGTGAGCGCCATGCGCGGCTGGCTGTCGTTTATTCCGATAGCTACGGCCGTTTTCATCATTTTAATCTACTTCATTGCCGCCGGCATCTGGGAAGCCCGCCAGCGGTACGATTTTGACGGCATCACGCCGCACCATGTTTTGTTCGACATGGGCCAAATTGCCGCCACTGAACGCTTTGCCTACGTCGATTTGGGCTTACAGCGCCCGGCCATCGGCCTGTCGCGCCGCCTGACCACCGGCCAGATCATCGTCATTGACATTTACAACCCGCAATGGACCATCAGCCCCTGGCTGGTACGCTGGCGCGCTCTGGAGCCGCCGCCTCCGGCCGATCCCCGCCTGAGCTGGCGCGAGGGCAATTTGAATCTGCTTCCTCTGCCAGATGAAAGCATCAACACAGTCATGCTGTGTCACGTAGCCGGCGAATTTTGGCAAGACGGGGATCGGGCCGCCTTGCTGCGTGAAGCATACCGGGTTCTCAAACCGCGGGGGCAGCTTTTGCTGGCGGAATCTGTTCGCAGCCAGACAAACTGGCTTATTCGCGGTATTACTGGCTTTAGCCTGCCCACCGCAGAATATTGGCGGCAGATGTTGCGGCAATCGGGTTACCGTATTCGCGGCGAAAAAAATTTGGCGGGGCTCTCATACTGCGTGCGGGCGCAAAAGCCCACACCGGCCGAAGCGCAGCAGCTCTCGTTTAAGCTGGAATTCTGACCCAACACCCAAGATAAACACAAGATAAGAACGACCCTACGCAGCGTGAAGAAGCCGTAAAGAAAGGCATCTGTAAGATTTTTCGAGAGGCTCGCTCTTCCCGGGCAGCATCGCGAAAAACTCCCCGAATGACCCTGTTTTGACCCCCAAGCAGCGGCAAAATTCGCCATTTTCGTTGCAAACACATCGATCTGGGACGGCCGTACTATGCTGTTTTTCCTATTCACCTGCCCCCCCATCGCTGGCTATAGTGCGGCCATAAGCAAGCGCGGATTTGACATAACACGCTAACACTCACAAACACACCAACAGCAACCTGGAAAACTCCGATCCGCAACATCTAAATATGAGGAGGTGACGCCTGGCAATAAACAAGTCGCGGGCAAAAGTCGCAGAAGCAGCCCGCTGTAATGAGCTTTAATTAAGCGTGAAGAAGCAAACAAGAAGCGAAGAAGTAAAGAAGTTGCACCCGTAGAATGGCAGTCCAGCAAAGTCGTGAAGAAGCTTAACGGGCTGCCATTCTACAAAAAAGCAAAAGTAAACACCCGATAAGTCATCGAACAAATCACCTTGACTACTTCGGAAGTCCGAGAAAAGATAACCGCTGCAATCCAAACTACTTGGTTTGTGGCCCAAAAATGGAGCAGAGCATGAATAAGCGAAATGTACCGCAAGAACGGCGACCCGTGCCGGGCGCCGAGAAAGCAAAGCTGAACCGTCTTAAACCCAGGTCACGCCTGATTGTGACCAGTGTCATTTTCATTGTTGTGCTGATTGCGGCCGTTTCCGCCCTGGCGCAATCGTTTAATCTGAGCCTGGTTGGCGGCGACAATGCCGAGATTGCCTGTGATGGCCGTGGGGTTCAGGTACAGCGGCTGTCGCGAACGGCCGTAAACATCATCTGCAGCGGCCCCAGCGGCAACCCAGAGCCAACAGCGGAACCAACAAATCCGCCACAGCCGACGGCCACGAGCCCGGCCCCCGAGCCGACAACACCGCCACCGGCACCCACCCGTCCCGGTCCGCAACCCACCGCAACCACTCCGCCACCAGCACCTACGTCACCGCCTCCTGGTGGTCACATTGCGCCGTTTGCCGGCGCACCTGCCTGCGGAGAAAACGGCATCGCCCACGATAATCGGGCCTGGCACGGCATTTGGAACTACGAGTTTGGTTGCCATTGGGACCATGAACACAAGCGGAATCCGCACGAAGTCGATGATATCTTTGGTACCGAATATTACGCACTGGCCGGCGGCGAACTCTCCTACCCCTGGCAAACCTATGCCGGTTCAAGCGAAAGCTTTGAATCGTATACAGAAGGT